>CAXBFC010000405.1:0-7571 GCA_963974725.1 uncultured bacterium
CGGTCTGGTCAAGACTGCCGAGGATTTTGGCACGCAAGGCGAGTTGCCCAGCCATCCGGAACTGCTCGACCATCTGAGTGTGGTGTTCGTCGAGTCCGGCTGGGACTGCAAGGCCCTGGTCAAGCAGATCGTCCTGTCAGCTGTCTACCAGCAGTCTGCGACAGCGACTCCCGAGGCCTTCGAACGGGACCCGGACAACCGGTTGCTCGCGCGGGGTTCGCGTTTTCGTCTGGATGCCGAAGTCATCCGCGACCAGATCCTGTCGACCAGCGGTTTGCTAAACCCGAGCTTGTACGGCAAGAGCGTCAAGCCGCCACAGCCTGCCGGTATCTGGAAGGCGGTGACCCTGCCCGACTCCTTGCCACGGACCTATGTCGCCGACACCGGCGAGAAGGCCACGCGGCGCAGCCTCTACACCTTCTGGAAGCGAGGCATGCCGCCGGCGCAGATGTCGATCCTGAATGCGCCGACGCGAGAATCGTGCATCGCTCGCCGCGAGCGCACCAACACGCCGCTGCAGGCGCTGCTGTTGTTGAACGAGAGTGAATACCTCAAGGCGGCCCGTCACCTGGCCGTCTCGACTCGTGCGGTTGGCGGCTCGTCTCCGGCGGCTCGATTGCTCGTGATCTACGAGACCATCACTTCGATGCTCCCCGATGTGCAGGAGACGGACTTGCTGTTGCAGACGGTTCGAGATCTGCGTGCGATGTACGAGCGTGAACCAGCGTTGGCGAAGCAGCTGTGCGACGGCATCGCACTCCAAGACGGACAATCGGCGGCCGAATTGGCCGCATGGACGATGCTCGTCAGCGTCATCTACAACCTCGATGTCGTAAAGACCAGGCAGTGAGCCATGCACCGAGCCTTCCACGAATACAATCTGTTGCAGTCCCGTCGGCGGTTTCTGCAAAACACCGGCATGGGCTTGGGCGTCACCGCACTTGGATCGCTGGTGGCGCAAGGCGCACGTCGCGGACCGTCTGCGGACCCGACACCGCATCACCCGCCGCGTGCCAAGCGCGTGATCTTCCTGTTCATGGCGGGGGCGCCGAGTCAAATCGATCTGTTCGACTACAAGCCGAACCTCCGTGAACAGTTCAAGCAGCCACTGCCCGCGAGCATCAGCAATGGCCAACGGGTCACGGCGATGACGCGCGGACGGACGCAGTTGGTTGCGCCGTCGATGTTCCAATTCCATCAACGCGGCGCGAACGGCGTGTGGTGGAGCGAACTGTTGCCGCATCTCGGCAGCGTGGCCGACGACATCTGTGTCATCAAGTCGATGAACACCAATGCGATCAATCACGATCCGGCCAAGACATTCATGTGCACCGGTTCCGAGATCCCGGGTAAGGCGAGCATGGGCTCTTGGTTGAGCTACGGGTTGGGTTCGATGAACCGCGACCTGCCGGATTTCGTCGTGTTGACTTCCGCCTTCTGGACTGGCGGCACGCGCAACGTGCAGGGGCTCTATAGTCGGCTTTGGGGTAGTGGTTACTTGCCGGGACGCCATCAAGGGGCGGCGTTTCAGGCCGCTGGTGATCCGGTCATCTTCTTGTCCAATCCGAAGGGCATCGACCCGGCCATCCGCCGCCGCATGCTCGACACGGTCGGCAACGTCAATCGCAAGCATCACGAAGAGATCGGGGACCCCGAGATTGAGACCACGATCTCGCAACAGGAGATGGCGTTTCGCATGCAGGCCTCGGTTCCTGAGTTGACCGACATCCGCGGCGAGCCTGAGGAAGTGATGGACCTGTATGGCCCGGAGGTTCACAAACCCGGCTCGTTCGCGCGCAACTGTCTGTTGGCGCGACGCATGGTCGAACGCGATGTGCGCTTCGTGCAGCTGTTCCATCGCGGTTGGGACCACCATTCAATTCTGCCCAAGCAGCTCCCGGGCCAGTGCTTCGATGTTGATCAGCCGGCTGCGGCGTTACTGACCGACCTCAAGCGACGCGGCCTGCTCGACGACACCTTGGTGGTCTTCGCCGGCGAGTTCGGCCGCACGGTCTACGGTCAGGGGGTGCTCGAGCGTGACAACTACGGCCGCGACCATCATCCCCGGTGCTTCTCGGCCTGGGTCGCCGGCGGCGGCATCCAGGGCGGCATCTGCTACGGGGAGACAGACGACTTCAGCTACAACGTCGCGTCGGATCCGGTCGCGGTGCGCGATTTGCACGCCACGCTTCTTCACCAACTCGGCATCGATCACGAACGGCTGGTGTTTCCGTTCCAGGGCTTGGACCAGCGTCTGACCGGCGTCGAAACCGCGCACGTAGTGAAGGGCATTCTGGCGTAGTCGATCGCAGCGCTGGTGCAACGTGTCCGCGGCCCAGTTGTTCTGCTGGTAGCCGGAGCGCTGTGCGACGAGCAACTCCTCTCGTTCGGTTGCCGCGCAAAGTCGAACCGATGCGCTAAGGGATTGTCCGAGGTCGCTTGTTTGGCGGCGAACCCAAGGTATCGGCTGCTACGTTGTGGCCCGGATTGCGGGTGCTGGTCGCCGAAGACAATCAGGTCAATCAGGTGGTCGCGAAGAGGCTGCTGACCCAACTCGGTTGTGTCGTCGAAGTCGTTCCCGACGGCAGCGCAGCCATCTGCAGCGTGCGCAGCACGACCTTCGACATCGTGTTCATGGACAGCCAGATGCCAGGTGTCGATGGCCTGGACGCGACCAAGGTGATTCGCCAAGAGCATTCCAAGCAGGACCTGCCGATCATCTCGTTGACCGCCAACGCGTTCGAGGAACACCGCGAAGCATGCTTCGCCGTCGGCATGAATGACGTCATCAACAAGCCCATGCGGGTCGCGGACGTGCAGCGGATCCTTGGCAAGTGGGCGTCTTGCGCCGGGCGGAGTCTCACTTCCGCGCGGTCCTCTCGAGGTAGCTGACGACGTCGCGGCGTGCTGCGAACTTGCCCGCGCCAACGGCAGTTCGCGGTCTCGCCTGAGCCCAGCACTATCGGAGTTCGATGACGAGGTACCTTGGCAGTGACTACCACCCGGAAACGTCCCGACACAGAAAACTCCCTGCGCGCGGAGCTGCGCCGGCACCGACTATTCGTCGAGAGAATGTGTTCGCAAATGCGTTCGGAGCTCGAGTCGCTCAAGCGCGCCAGTGGCCAGCACTTGCTCGATACGTGCGAATTGCTGCAGTCGAACTTGACGACGATCGCCGCCGCCGCGCGCCCAGGTCTTGCTTCGAAGGATGCCCATGAGGTGTTCGATTTGCACCTGGTTGCCAAGACCGCGGTTGCGCGGCACGCCTTCGCGGCCGACGACTACGGCGTGCGTTTGCGTTGCCTGGTGCATCGCGGCGCACCCCGCCGCGTGGTTGGGGATCGCTCGTGCTTGGGGCAGTTGCTAGGGGACATCGTTGCGACCGCGCTGCCGGGTAGCTCGGGCAACGGTCTCTACGTGTACGTTGCCGAGGAACCAACAGGCACTGAGGGCACCACGGTCCGCCTTACGATTTGTGACAGTGAATCGGGACCTCCCGCCGTTGTGCGCGCGCCGATGCCCGACCGCTCTGGAGCCTCGCTGTGGGTGTCGCCGTGGTATGCCAGCATGCGCGAACTGGTGCGTCGCATGGGGGGCGGGGACATCGGATTCCAAGCGAGTGAAGAAGGCATCGCGATCTGGCTGACGGTTTCGCTCGGTACGACGGAGCCGAGGCCGATGCGTTCTGCGTTGGAAACCAAGGCGCCCGTGTTGTTGGTCACCAAGGACGCGAATGGTGCGTCCGCCGTCGGCAATGCCCTCAGCCGCTGTGGCGTGGTCGTGCACGTCGAGCCACACGAACAGCTCTTGCCCATCCGCATGCAGGAATCCAGCTATGGCCTGGTGCTGATGGACAACGGTCGCGGCGCCGAAGTTGCCACGTTTGCGGCGCGGGTGCCGGGTTCGACGGAAGTGCGCATGGTGCCGATGGTTGGTTTGCCGCGTCGGAATGATCGCGATGGAACGATTGATGAGGTGGCACTCTTGGATGTCGTGCAGAAGCGACTTGGTGTCGACTAGGTCCTGAGCGCTTCGTTGCCGCGAGAGCGGATTCGGATTGGTGTCGCATTGGCTAGTGCTGTTTTTGGTGCTTGAGATGGGGAGGGAGCCGAGTGGCTGCGCTCTGGTATTCTCACCGCCCAGATGAGCTCCGCTAACAACGACCCCCGGCCACCCGTTCGCCTCGAAGGTCTGGGCCACGACGGCGACGGCCGTAAGTACTCGCCTTCCGCTGGACGCAATCGACAGGCCATCGTCGACGCCCTGGCCGAAGAGCTCGTGCCCGCGGGCGATCTTCTGGAAGTCGCCGCCGGCACTGGCGAACACGCCGTGCTCGCTGCCGAACATCTCCCCGGCTGGAGCTGGTGGCCGACGGAGCGGGATCCCGAAGCCTTGGCCTCACTGCGTGCTTGGGCCGCTCAGGCTCGCCTGCCCAACCTGCGAGAGCCTACGCATCTCGACATCCACGACTCCTGGCCGCTCGCGGGCCGGTGCGTCGACGTTGTCTTCGCGAGCAACCTTCTGCACATCGCACCGATCGAGACGGCCGAAGCCTTGTTCGCCGCTGCGGCTCGTCATCTGCGCCCCGGTGGTTCGTTGATCGTCTACGGTGCGTTCTTCTTGCCCGATGCCGAACCGATCGCGAGCAATGTTCAGTTTGACGAAGAACTGCGAGCCCGGGATCCTCGCTATGGCGTGCGCGAACTTTCCGATCTGACCGAGCGCGCGCTCACGCGACAACTTTTGGCTCCGACGGTTCGGCCGATGCCCAACACCAACTTCCTGCTGCGTTTCGCCGTGCGGAGCTGATCGGTTGGCGCGCAGTCATTGCGGCTTGGCTCGGCGAATACAACGGGCTGAGGCCGCGTTCTTCGCAAGTGCACGCTGCCTCAGTCCGTTCCTTAACCACCTTGATTGAGGACGGCGCAAGGTGCCGCGCGTGCGCCAGGTCTTGATGCGACACGGGGGTACGCGAATGTGTTACTCCTGTGCCTGCCACCGTACGTTAACCGTACGTTAGAAGGAGCCTGCGGTCAGTAGCAGTGCATTGCTGGCGGTGATGGCGATCACTGGTCCGCTGCTGGCGAACTCGAAGGTTACAACTTGCTCGTGCCATTGGGCGCCGACCAGGGCTGGGGATGCCGGGACGTCGATGCTGGTCGTTACGACACCGTTGCTCGGCAGGTGCAGTTCGAGTTGGTCGGGCGCCGCCAGCAGGCTGCATCCCGGTGTGGCTTGGGGGAAGATGGTGTCGAGCGGGAAGGACAGGGATGTGAAGCCACGCACCCCGACGGCCACGGCCAGTGCCGGCAATCCCGTCGCGACTGATCGCTGGGTCGTGCCGATCCAGGGAAGAGTTGCTGCTGCGAGTTGGTCTGGCGTCGTGCTGCCGGCACATCCGATTCCGGTGGCTACAGCCAAGGCTTTGCACGTGGATTCATAGCGGGCCATCGCCACCGATACAGCCCCGTCTGCCAACAGGAATTGACCACCGATCCGCAGCGTTGCGTCTGCCTGCACGAGCAGAGCGTAGACGGCGGCGGACGAGTTTCCTTTGAGGCCATCGTCGATCGCTACCCAGCTGAATCCGTCCCAGCGCGCCAGGCGGTTGGCCGGCAGATCGTCGGCCGTCGTGAACCGACCCCCGGCGATGAGGTCGCCGTTCGGCATCGATGCGATGGCATGCACGGTGTTGTTGGCACCATCCCCGAGGCGATCCCAGGTAGTGCCGGTCCATCGCGCGATGCCCTTGGGAAACACGGTGCCGCTAGCAGTCAGATCACCACCGGCAAGCAGCTCTCCGTTGGCACGAACGTGGAGTGTGTGGCAACGGTGGTTGAAGCCGGCGCCCATCGCCGACCATATGATGCCGTCGAAGCGAGCGATGTGCGCTGCGGGGTTGCCACCCGCTTGGGTGAAGTCGCCACCGGCAACCAGATCTCCGTTGGGTAGTAGCGCCAACGCGCGCACGGCAACGTTCATGCCGCCGCCGACCGCTGCCCAAGCGGCGCCATTCCATCGCGCGATGTGTTGCATCGGCACGCCATCGACTTGCGTGAACGAACCACCGACGATCAGGTCGCCATTGGGCATCTCTTGGATCGCATAGACGGTCGAGTCACCGCCAACGAATCCGATGCCTGCACCGATCGGCGACCAGCTGGTTCCTTGCCATCGGGCGAGACCACGGATGAAGGAGCCGGTCGTGCCTGCAAAGAGAAAACCGCCCGCGAGCAGGTCGCCGTTGGCCAGAGTCGTGAGGCAGTGCACCGTCATCGCTGGGCTCGCGAAGCTATTGCCGAGCGACGCCCAGCTGGTGCCGTTCCAACGTGCGATGTTGTCGACGAGCACACCGTCGAGAGCGGTGAAGTTGCCGCCGACGATCAGATCGCCGTTGGGCATTTCGGCGAAGGTGCGCACCGAACCCAGGTTGCCCTCATTGAGGGCGTGCCAGTTGGTGCCGTCGAAGGTCGCGGTCTGGTGGGTGGCGACGGTGCCGGCGACGGCGAACACCCCACCGACGAATAGGTCTCCATTGCTCTGTGTGGTCACGGTGTTGACCTCGGGGTAGTTGAAGACGCCAGCACCGGCGACGCCGTTGGCCAATGCATGCCAGGTGGTGCCGTCCCAACGTGCGATGCCGAGCGTGCCATTGGTCGCCAATCGGCCACCAACGATCAAGTCGCCGGCTACGTCGATCTCCAACGCCTTGACCGTTGTGCTGGTCAACGAACCGAGTGCGGTCCAGTTGCTGCCGTCCCAGCACGCCACGTTCTCCGCGGCGACGCCGCCGGCAGTCGAGAACAGGCCGCCGACGAACAGGTCCCCGTTGTCCGCGCGCCGCAACGCCCACACCGCGGTGTTCACCGACGGCCCGGTGATGCCGCCGCCGAGCGCCGACCACGAGTTGCCGTTCCAGCGGGCGAGCCGCGACATTGCTGCGCCACCGGCAGTGGTGAAGTAGCCGCCGGCGACGAGGTCCCCATTGGTGAGAGTTGCCAGCGCCAGAACCTCGCCGTTGAGGCCCGATCCGAGAGCCGACCACGAGGTGCCGTCCCAGCGAGCGATGTTGTTGGCTTGGATGCCGCCACCGTTTGGAAAGTTGCCAGCAGCGATCAGGTCGCCGTTTGGCAGGGTCGTGGTGGCGTAGACGACTCCTTGGATGCCCGGGCCGAATGCGGACCACGAACTGCCGTCCCACGCGGCGATGTTGGTTGCGGCGACGCCGCCGATCGCGGCGAACCCGCCGCCTACCACCAGTTGGCCGTTGGGCCGCGTCGTCACCGTGCGCACCATGCCTGGGGAGGTGAGTCCTGCAGCCAATCCGGACCATTGCCCGGTGGTGCGGTCGAAGCTGCCGACGCCTCGGGTCAGGGCATTGCCGGCGACGTCGAACCATCCCGTGACGATGAGCTGCGGCGGCAGCGGTCCTGCTCCATCTGGATCCCATTCGGTACTCGCCATTACAACCGGTCCCGAGCCGAAGGCCGCAACTCCTTGCATGCCGGTGCCCGGCGACCATTGGTTGCACTGAGCCGCCAGGCCGGCACTGCTCAAGACTATGCAGTTCA
>CAXBFC010000406.1:0-7563 GCA_963974725.1 uncultured bacterium
GAGAGCGGCGTTCAGGGCCGGCGACATTTGCGCCGAACTTTCGAAACGCCCCACTAGCGCCAGAACCGTCACTAGCGCGAGCGAGGCCCGAGAATCGGCGCGGTAGCGAGCCGCTCGAGGTTGCCATCGACGTCTTCGCAGATCACGCGCAACTCACTGCGCAGGCCGGCACGGAACTCGTCGAGAGGCACGTACACGTGCACCGGAATGTGCCGCTCCTGGAGCGAATCGAGGCTAAGTTCTTGCGTGGCGATCACGGTGAGCGCGCCATCCGGCCCCACTGCCTCGACGGTGAACTTGCGTGTGTCAGGTCGCTTGTTGATCACGTGGAGGTCGAACAGGTTGTGCACCCTGGTGTCCTCCACAATGTAGGGCCGGCTACCAGAACGCCGTAGCGAGGCTTCGAACGGACGCTTCCTCGCCAACGCCAGCGTGAACATCGCCAAGCCCACAAGCATCAGCACGGCGTAGAGGAACACACGACCGCGCACGAACCGTCGTTTGCCCGTTTCAAAGCCGCGCTGACTGTCGTAGCGAACAAGGCCCTTGTCGCGGCCAAGCTTCTCCATCACATCATCGCAGGCATCGATGCAGTTCGCACAGCCAACGCACTCCAACTGGGTACCGTTGCGAATATCAATCCCGGTCGGACACACCGCAACACAGCGGTAGCAGTCGACGCAGTCACCTGCACCTTCCTGCTGCGCGGGTCCCTTCGGCTCGCCGCGCCCCTGGTCGTAACCGACCAAGACGGTGTCTTCATCGTAGAGAGCGGCCTGCAAGCGGCCGTATGGACAGATGACGATGCACACCTGTTCGCGGAACCAAGTGAAGTTCACGAACATCACCACCGTCGCAACCAACACGAACCCGAACGCAGTCGGATGCTTGCCTGGAGAACTGGTTACAGCCTCCATCAACACCTCAACCGGCATGAAGTAGCCGACGAACGAGTGCGCAATCGCGGCGGCGATCGCGAAGAAGATCACCATCTTCAAACCACGCCGCCAGAACTTCACCTTTAGCGGTGCCTTGTCGAGCTTGGCACGGGCGTGCGCACTGCCCTCAATCCAGCGCTCAATGCGCCGGAACACACCTTCGAGAAACACCGTCTGAGGACACGCGTAGCCACACCAAACCCGCCCGAACAGCGCCGCGACCACGAACAGCGTGAAGCCAAGCCCGGTCACGAAGAAGAACGAGAACCAGAAATCCTGCGCGTTGAACGTATGACCGAACAGGTAGAAGTGGCGCGCCTGGATGTCGATCAAGAACGCTGGGCGGCCACCGATCTTGATCCATGGCAATGCCATGTAGATGCCGATCAACACCATCCACAACAGGTGCTTGCGGTTCTGAAACCGCCCCTTCACATCCGCGGGATGAATCACATTGCGCGAGCCATCGTCGTTGATGCTGAACAGGGTATCGACGTCAGGACGACGAACGACCGGCTTGTTCTTCACAACAACCGGCTTCTTCACTTCGGGTTCGGACACGGGTTCCACGTCACTCATTGAGTCTTCTTGGCGTAGCTCTCAGGCGCTTTTCCGCCGGCAACATTGGTGTTCTTGATCGACAGCACGAACGCGGTCACCTTCTGCACGAATCCCAGGCCTTCGGCTTCGTGTGCCAACATGCCGCCCATACTGCCGATCGTCTTGTCCGGACCTCGCCCCTTCAGGATCGTCGTATAGATGTCCATTGGCTTGTCGCCGTAGATCCAATAGCTGTCGGTCAAGTTCGTTCCAGTCGCGGCGATGCCATCGACAACGCCAGCCGCGCCATCCGTGCGGTGACACAACGCGCACTTCTGTGGGTTCTCGAACAGTGCCTTGCCTTGCTTGACGAACACCGGGTTGGCGGCAAGCTCGAGCAACACCTCATCCGTGACCGGATTCTCCTTCAGACGGGCCTCCATTGCAGCCGCAGCAGCAGCTTGCTCATCCAAGTAGTCGTCCATCGGCTGGTTGCCCGTGCCGAGGGTTTGGTAGTGGATCCAGTAGAACACCGAAAAGATGCACGCCAGGTAGAACGTCCACAGCCACCAATTCGGCAAGCGGTTGTCAAACTCCTGAATGCCATCAAACGTGTGACTCCGTAGTTCGACAGACATGATTACTTGTCCTCCTTGACGACCGCGCCGTCATCGAGCGGCAGCGACGCCATGCGCTTGTATTCCGCTTGGCGAGAGCGCTGGCACACCCGTATCAACACCGTCAAGAACATCGCGACGAACAACCACGTGGCGATCACGGGCAGGTCGAACAACGACACATACGACTGCAGTTCCTTCAGCATCACTTGCCTCCTTGGATATCAACGGGTTGGTGCTCGGCCGGCTCCAAGTTGCGACCAAGACGCATCAAGTAGGCGATCAACGCGACGATCTCAGTTTCCGGATCGGCACCCGTTTCGCCCTGCGTTGCCAGGTTGCTGACCGTGGTCGCAGCTTGCGTGGCATACGCCTCACCGGCGCCCGCCAGCTGCTCATCGGTGTATGGCGTGCCAAGCTTCTTGAGCACGCGCATCTTGTCGGCGACTACGCCCACCTCGACCTTGTCGTCATACAGCCACGGGTATGCTGGCATGATCGACAAGCCAGCGTCGGCTACGTACTTCGCGCCATAGCGAGGGTCGATCATGTGGTTCCAGTGCCACGACTCGCTGTATTTGGTGCCGACACGGGCAAGGTCCGGCCCAGTGCGCTTACTGCCCCACTGGAACGGGTGGTCCCACATCGACTCTTCGAGACGGCTCGGCGGGCCGTAGCGAAGTTGCTCGCTGCGGAACGGGCGGATCATCTGCGAGTGGCAGACATAACAGCCTTCGCGCACATAGATGTCGCGTCCCGCCAACTCAAGCGCCGTGTACGGCTGCACGCTCATCTCACCGTTCGCCGCAAGCGGCACCTTCTTCTCGGTGATCAGACCAGGCAACAGCTCATACAAGCCGCCGATCACGACCGCGATCAACGTCAACACCGAGAACGCCAACGGCCGCGACTCAATCTTGTCGTGCCACGTGTGCTTGCCCTTGCCCATCGACCCGAACAGCATGCCGCAGGCGAATGCGACGACCGCGAGCAACAGCACGAAGCCGAGCACCGCCAATCCAATGTTGGGCATGATGAACATCGTGGCCGCGAACAAGCCGAGGAAGCAGATGATGACTGGCTTGCTGAACACGAGGCTCGCCGTGCTCTCGTCGGTCGGCAGCGGCTTGGTATCAATGACCGCCACTTCGACTTCGACGTTGGTTGCCTTGCCCGACATCGCAGTGGCGATCAGGTTCCAGCCCATCAACAACCAACCGACCAGGAACACGCCGCCGCCAATGCTACGCGCCACATACATCAACTGCTGGGTGTCGAGAATCTCGTTCCAGGCCGTGTATTGCAGGCCACCGTCAGCAGTCTCGGCGCGCCACATCAAGCCCTGTGAGATGCCACTGACCCACATCGAGCCGACGTAGAGCAGGATGCCCATCATGCCGAGCCAGAAGTGCCAGTCAGCCATCTTGGTACTGTGCAGCTTGGTGCCGAACAGCCTCGGGACCATCCAATAGAACATCCCGGCGGCCATGAAGCCGTTCCAACCGAGCGCACCAGCGTGCACGTGGCCGATGATCCAGTCGGTGTAGTGGCCAAGCGCCGAGACGGACTTGATCGACAGCAGCGGCCCTTCGAAGGTCGCCATGCCATAGAACGTGACACCGGCAACGAAGAACTTCAGCACCGGATCGGTGCGCACCTTGTGCCAGGCGCCGCGCAACGTCAGCAAGCCGTTGAGCATGCCGCCCCACGACGGCGCCCACAGCATCAAGCTGAACACCATGCCCAGCGACTGCGCCCAGTCCGGCAGCGCTGTGTTGAGCAAGTGGTGCGGCCCGGCCCAGATGTAGATGAACACCAACGCCCAGAAGTGCACGATCGACAGGCGGTAACTGAACACCGGCCGATCGGCTGCCTTGGGCAGGAAGTAGTACATGATCCCGAGGATCGGCGTCGTCAGGAAGAACGCGACGGCGTTGTGGCCATACCACCACTGCGTCAACGCATCCTGAGCGCCCGAAAACACGCCGATGCTCTTCGTGCCTGTCACCGGTAGTGCCAGGTTGTTCACGATGTAGAGCACCGCGATCGTCAGGATCGTCGAGATGTAGAACCAGATCGAAACGTAGAGGTTCTTCTCGTTGCGGATCTTCAACGTCCAGAAGAAGTTCCACGCGAAGGCAACCCAGACGATCACGACAGCAATGTCCAGGAACCACTCAAGCTCGGCGTATTCCTTCGACTGCGTGATCCCGAACGGCAGCGTCAACACCGCCCCGAGGATGATCAGCTGCCAACCCCACAGGTGCACCTTGCTGAGCAAGTCCGACGCCATGCGCGTCTTCAGCAATCGCTGCGACGAATAATACATGCCGGCAAACATCATGTTGCCGACCAACGCGAAGATGACTGCGTTGGTGTGGAGCGGCCGCAGGCGGCCAAACGTCAGCCACGGGGTGTCAAAGTTGAGCTGAGGGAAGCTCAGCTGCAGTGCACAGATCAGCCCGACAAGCATGCCGATCGCGCCCCAGACGACACTTGCCCAGACGAATCCACGTACGACACCGTCGTCGTAAGTGATGCGCCGCATTTCGGAGGTGGTTGCTACTTCCATGGTTCAGTCGTTCTCATGAGAGGGAGAGGAGGGGGACGGGACCTGTGGCTCGACGTGCGTCACGGTGTCGTCGTCGAGCGGCATCAGGCAAAGGCGGTCAGACTCGTGGCAGTCGCCCTGCTTCGCGCTAAACACGAACAGCACGACCGAGCCGATAACGAGTACCAAGCTGCACAGCAACAACACGGGTACGATGCTCATGCGAGCCTCCTGGTACGTTGCATGCGGATGCTGGTGTGAAGGACAAGTGCTACCGAACTGATTGGCATCAGCACGGCACACAAGAGCGGGGTCATCAAGCCGGCGAACGCCAGCGTCAGCACGCTGGCGTTGTAGATCAGCGCCAGAGTCAGGTTGGTGCGCACGACGCGCGCGTGCTCTTCGGCGACTTCGCAGAGCGACAACACGGCGCCGGCCTGCGCGCCGCGAAAGCAGAAGTCGGAGCGCGCTGGCAGCACGGGGCGATCCATCGCCGGAGTGCCGGCACAGAACGCTTGATCGAATGCTGGCGCGTCGTTGAGACCATCACCAACCATCATCGTGTCGCGATCGTCCAGTGCCGCAACGGCACGAGCCTTGTCGGACGGCGACATGCCGCCGTGCGCGTGATCGCCAGGCAAACCGAGATGCGCAGCCGCGAGTGCGACGCGCTCGGGACGGTCACCCGACATCAAGTGCACTTCCAAGCCACGCGCGCGCAACGCTGCAAACTCTTCGGCAGCGCCGGTGCGAAAATCCTCTTCGAGTTCGAACGCCACCACGAGGCGACCGTTGCGGGTCAGCACACACTCACGGCTCTCGGTGTGGTGCTCTTCGAGGCCACAGAACGCCCTCGAGCCCAAACACCATTTGGCGCCCGCATAGTCGGCCACCAGTCCTTGCCCGACAAACTGGGCAATGCGCATCGTGTCGACCACGGGTGCATGCTGCAACGATGCCAACACCGCCTGACTCACTGGATGGTTGCTCGAAGCAGCCATCGACGCCAAGACCGGCAAGGCCTCTTCGGGTACCGGCTCCAACGCACGCGCCCGCAAGCCGCCGAAGGTCACCGTTCCGGTCTTGTCGAAAACCACGTGCCGCAGCACGCGCGCCTTGTCGAGCAGGCTCTTGGTGCGCACGAACACGCCGTTGCGACGCAGGCGAGCCAGCGCCAGGTGAAAGGCCAGCGGCGTCGCGATGCCCATGGCACACGGGCACGTCACAACCAACACCGCAACGGCGACAGGAATCGCTCGAGACGGATCAACAAACGACCAGGCAACGGCACCAACCAAAGCCGCCAGCAACACGCCCAATGCGTAGTAGCGATTCAGCCGATCCCAGAAGCGAACGCGACCAGCCGTGTCTTCGCGATCGACCGGTTCTTGGCTCAGCAATTCGGCAAGCCCGGACTCGTAGTAGGTCGACGTCACGCGCAAGCGAGTCGCCATTCGTGCAGCATGGAATGCGCCGGCCGGAACCTCCTGAGCCGCTGCAAACGACCGCGCTTCGCTTTCGCCGTTGATCCAATCCAGCGAGAACAAGCTCGCCTCCCCCAGCAACACACCGCGGGTCGGCACCAGGTCACCGGGAGCCAGAATGATCTCGTCGCCGACTTCGAGTTGCTGGATCGGCACGAGCTCGGCGAGGCCGTTGCGAACCCGGCGAGCCCGCAAATGTTCCGCACCATCGTCGGCGAGCACCTGGTCGCGATTCTTGGCCAGAGTGCGCTGCTGCAGATAGCGCCCGCCAAGCATGAAGGCGACGAAGATCGCTACAGTGTCAAAGTAGGTCGCACCACCCGTCAATTGTCCGTAGACCGAACCGCCAAAGGCCAGCAACACGCCTAGGGAAATCGGCAGATCCATGTGCACCACGCCGGCGCGCACCCCAGCGAGCGCCGCGCGGAAGAACACCGGGCCACCGACTACGACGCTGACGCTGGCAAGGCCAAGCAAGACCCAACCGAACAGGTCTCGCAAGACCGCGTCACTGGCATTGATGGTTGCTGTATCGAGGCCGAAGTAGAGGCTGATCGCGAGAATCATCGCGTTCATCGCGACGGCAACGCAGATTCCCAGCCGCACCAAAAGACCTGTATCCCGCGCGACTCGGCGCGATGGCGGCGCCATCGGGTAGCCCAGCTTGGCGGACATTTCGAGGAAGCGCCGGCCGACGTCACTGTCGCTGACGTACTGCATCGTCACCTGTCCCATCGAGGACGAGACCTGCAGTGGGCGACCGGGCGCCACTCGCTGCCAAATCGCTTGCAGCAACCAAACACATGCAGCGCAGCGGATACCCTGCACGTCGAGCGTCATGCGCACGACGCCAGCAGATGTGTTTCGCTCCTCCCACTCGTGCAGCCAGTCGAAGGCGGGTACCCGTGGCTCACTGCCAACGGCACCAGTTGCGGCACCACCTAGTTCGTAGAAACGCGTCAGCCCTTCGCCAGACAACAACAGGTAGACCGACTCGCATCCCGCACAACAGAACTGCGAATTACGCCGATCACCAGGAACAAGTAGGGCACAGTGCTTACATCGTGCTTCGGCTGGCTTCGCCCCCATCGCTACACTCGACGAAATGCGAGCGTGCGACGAGCGTTCTGACGCAGAGTTCACCGAACGGTGGCCCATGCAAATGCAATGACACTACTGTTCGATAGTTTCGTCTTCGGCATCGTCAACTCAATTCACTGCGCGTGCATGTGCGGACCGCTCGCACTCGCGTTCCAGGGTGGGGCAACTGGTGCAGTGGCATACCACATTACACGGGCAGTTTCGTACACTTCAATCGGTCTCGCACTCGGCGGACTGGGCACCGCGCTCGGCAGCCAACAGCTTGGTTCGCCAACCGCCTATGTCGCCTTCGTGCTCGCTGCCGGATTGATCGTGCTCGCGACCGTTGGCGA
>CAXBFC010000407.1:0-7492 GCA_963974725.1 uncultured bacterium
TGCAGCTCGCCGAGTTCCTCTTGCAGCTGGAGTTCGAGCCACGCGTCGGCGGCCTTGTCGTCGTGCGACCTGTTGTGCTCGTCGCTCATTGGGTTCTCCGTTGTTCGATGCATTCGCGCAGTTGGGTCTTCACTCGGCGAAGCAGGGTTTTGATGCCTTCTTCGGAACGCCCGGTGCTCGCTGCCATGTCCTTGCGCGATGCGTTGTCGCGGTAGCGCATGTCGAGCAGTTCGCGGGCGTCGCCGGTAACCAGCTGCAGGCAGGCGCGCAGAGAGTCGCGGTAGTGGTTGCCGGTGGCTTGTTGCTCCAGGTCATCGGTTGTGACCATCGCATCGCGTGCCAGCAGTTGCTGCATCGCTTCTTGTTGCCTCGAGCGGCGCAGCTGTTTGCGATAGAAGTTGCACGCAGTGGTGCGCAGCCAGCTGATCGCTACCCCGTGTTCGCGATCGGGAATCTGATGATGAAGCGCTGCCAGCAGCGTCTCCTGGCAAGCGTCTTCGGCCACGTCGGGCGCGGCTCCCAAGAAGCGCAGATACCGCCAGAGCCACGTCTGATGGCTCTCAATCCACTCGGACAGTCCCGGTGCTTGCGGTGTTTGCGGCTCGGACATACGGATTGCTGCCATCATTGATGCGGAGATCCGCGAGGCAGCCAAAAGGGGTCAGGTTTCTTCGCGAATCTTCGCCGCTCCGCCGGAACCCTGTGCTGGCTACTGCCAGTTCTCCCACTCCGTGTAGGCCTCGGCGAGCTCGGCCTTGAGCTGCACTTCCTTGGCCTGCAGATCCTTCATCTTGCTGGCGCTGGCGTAGTTGTCGGGGTCGAGCATCGATGCCTGCACGGCTTCGATGTCACCCTCAAGCGTCATGATCTTGGCCTCCAGCCGCTCAAACAGCAGCGGGTTGCGGATCTTGCCGGTCTCGCGCGCGGGCTTCGGCGGCTCGGCGGGCTTGGCGGCGCGGTCCTTGGCTGCCGATTCGGCGGCGCGCGCGGCAGAGCGTTCGGCGGCGAGCGTGCGTTGGCACTGTTCGAGCCCTTGGTCGAACGTGCGCACTGTGCCGCTCTCGACCCACAATACGCGGTCGGCGACTTGCTCGACCAGTTGCCGATCGTGCGTGATCAATACGACCGTGCCCGGGAACTCCTTCAACGCTTGCTCCAAGCCTTCGGTGCCGGCGACGTCGAGGTGGTTGGTCGGTTCGTCGAGACACAGCAGGTCAAACTCGGCGCGCGTCATCCGGGCCAGTGACAGCCGCTGCTTCTCGCCGCCGGATAGATCGGCAACCGGCTTGTCGATCTCATCACCCATGAACAAGAACAACGCCAAGTGATCGCGCAACGTGCGGTCGTCGACGGTGCGATCGAGTTCGCGCATCGCATCGAGCACCGTGCCGTGTTGCGGCAGGTCGTCCTTCTCCTGACTGAAATAGCCGATGCGCAGGTTGTGGGCGTGCTTGAGTGCGCCGCCCGCGGGCACGCCTTCTTTGGCCAACAAGCGCAGCAGGGTGGTCTTGCCCGCGCCGTTGCGGCCGAGCAGCGCGGTGATCTCGCCGAACCAGATGCGGAACGCGCTGTTTTCGATCAGCAGCTTGGTACCGGCTTTGACGCGCAACGCTTCGCCTTCGATTGCAACCTGGCCAGCCTGGCCGCGAGTCGATTGGCCAAACGTCAACTTCATGTCATGGCGCTTGCCCTTGGGCTTGTCGATCAACTGAAGGCGCTGCAGCCGCTTCAAACGACCCTTTGCCTGGGCACTCTTCTGGCCGGCCATGTTGCGCTTGATGAAGTCCATCTCCTTGTCGAGGAACTCGCGCTGGCTCTTGAACTGTCGTTGCTGCGCCAGCAACGCGAGGTCGCGCTGCTTGCTGTAGGCGCTGAAGTTGCCCTTGAAGCGATTGGCGACGCCGTTGCTTACCTCGACGATCGCATTGGCGACGCCGTCAAGGAAGCGGCGGTCGTGGCTGACGACGAGCACCGCGCCGGGGTATCGTACAATGAAGTCTTCGGTGAACTCAATGCCTTGCAGGTCGAGGTGGTTGGTGGGTTCGTCGAGCAGCAGCAAGTCTGCCGGCGTCGTCATCAAGATCGCCAATTGCACGCGCGACTTCTCACCGCCGCTGAGCACCGAGATGTCCTTCTGCCAATCGTCGATCGGGAAGCCGATGCCGGTCAGCACCTTCTCGACCTGATGCTTGCGGTCGTAGCCGCCGCCCGCTTCGAATGACGCCTGCAGTTCGCCATAGCTGCGCAGCGCGGCATCGCTGCCTGCGGCCATCTCGGCCTCGAGTTTGCGCATTTGCGCTTCGAACTCTGCATGTTCGCCCGTGCCATGCATGACGAACTGTTCGATCGTCGTGCCTTCGGGCATGGGCGGCATCTGGGCGCCGTAGGCAATGCGCAGGTTGCGCTTGGGGTTGCGTTGGCCGGTGTCCGGTGGGTCGATGCCTGCCAGGATCCGCACCATGGTCGTTTTGCCGGCGCCGTTGTCGCCGACCACGCCAATGCGATCTCCTTCGTCGACACGCAGCGACAGCCCATCGAGGATGGGGAAGTCGCCAAAGCGGCGCACGATCTTGTCTAGAGACACCAGTGTCATTGGGGCGAGCAGGATAGCAACTGGTTGTCGCAACGACGAACCCTACCCATGCACGGCTGCGAACGTTGCTCGGAGCGCTGTCAGCAAGCGTGTGTCACCCGGCGATCGTTGGTTGTGGTCCTTGCTTGCGGTGCGACGTTCTGGCGGTTGTCAGCGTCGCTTGCGTTTCGTGGCGTGTTTCTTCCAGGCGTCGTCGATCCCTGCGACGTCGGATTCAAACGCTTGCGTAAACGCGTCGCGTGGGCTGATGCCGGATCCCTTTACCAGGTGCACGAAGCGAAACAGCTTGGCCTTGTGCTTCTCGGCCAAGAACGCGACGACCGCCCACGAGTGCATGTGCTGCTCGACGCCGAAGTCGCTGGATTCCTTGCGATCGAACAGCTTGTCCAGGGACTCAAGGGCGCCGTTCTTGACGAGGCCACCGATACGCTCGTCCCATTTCCAGAAAGCGCTGTGCTTGCTGCCACCGCCATCTTCGGTCGACTTGCGATCGTGGGTCGGAAATCGCGGTGACACCTGGCGCGCGTGCCAGTGACAGAGTCCGGTGATCAGCCACGCGGGCAGCGGCCGCCGAAAGGTTCGATAGCCCGAGTAGAGGTTGTGCGCGACGTTGTAGGTGAGGTGCGTGTGCAGCGCGAAGTCGTTGGCAAACAGGTTCTCGGCGGTCTCTTCGCTCGCGCCCCAATACATGCAATCGAACTGGCCGTCGTGCAGTCGGATCGGATCCCCCATCTCGCGGCCGTGGAAGGCACGCGTGTAGCGCGCGTGGTCGGATCGCTTTTGCAGCAGCAGCACCGCGGCTTTTTCGGTCATGCCGAGGTACGGCCCAACCACAATCTGTTGGTCGGCTTCGTCGCCGTCACGACCTAGTTTCAAGTTGGCGGCGACCTCGGAGTGGAGCGTCTCCAGTCGCTGCGCGAACAGATGTGCGCGCAACCAGGGGTCGAGGGTCTTTGGCTTCTTGATCGTCGGAATGCGTTGGCGCAGGTGGCCGAGTTCGCGCTTCAAGCTGGCGGCCCACTGCTTGCCCCATGCGGCCCGCGACTTCATCTTGGTCGGCGACAACGAGCATCCGAGCCGGAAGTGCGCAGTCTCAATCCACGCGATGTTCTTGCTGCCCAGCAGCGCCTCGACTTCGCTGGTCGTGTGGTTGCCACCGAACTGGAACGGCCCAAAGCGCACATAGCCTGCCTTCGCAACGGCAGCTTGCTTGCCAGCAGTATACGGGTCGGGCCCGATGGCCAGGCTATTGCCCTGCGCCGGTGCGAATGCGGCAAGGCATAGGGTCAGAATGCAGGTGGATGGGCGACCTGTGACGGCGGATCTCAAGTGGGGGATGGGCAGCATGACGGTCCTTCTTCCTGCCAATAGTAGCAAACCGGCGGCGGGCAACATGTGCCGCCTCGTACGGGCGTGCAGGTCTGCTGGAGGTGGTTGCGCCGATGACTGGTTTCGCGAATGATGCAGGCGGAGTTCACCTATGAGGGAAGAAACTTGATGCGCTTGATCTCAGTTCTTGCGGTTCTCGCGGTCGTCGTTGCAGTCTTGCCAGCGCAGATTCCCAGCGGCCACTATGTCGTCAGTTCGCTGCGGCAACCAACGGCCGGATCTGTTGGCGGACTGGCGATTGTGCACCCTACCGGAGCCGTGCCGCCGACGATCATCACCGGACTCGGGAACGATCTGACTGGGGTTGGGTCGCCCGGCTACGTCGGGGCGAACAGCGTCGCCTACAGTCCGAACGATGGGTTTCTGATTGTTGGTGAGGGTGTTCCTCTGGGAGGTAGCGTCGACATCCATCAGATCTTCGTGGTCGGTGGCGCGGTCGTTCTCGATCTACCCGTGTTTGTTGGCACCGGAATTCTAACGGGTCCTGAAACGCCCGGGATCACCCAGATTGCGATGCTCGCCAACGGCAATGCGGTGTTTTCAGTCGCAGTTCTGGACAACACCGGTCCACTCGCTGGTTCGCCAATCGGACTCTTTGATCGAGCCACGCAGACAGTCAGTGCGATCCCCATGCCGCCGCTCATTGGCGTGCCCAACGCGCTCGCGGTTGATGAGGTTGGCGGCGTGATCTACCTCGGAATGTGGGGCCAGGGTGCTGTTTGGTCCGTGCCCATTGCAGGGGGTACGCCGATTCAGATTGCTCAGGTGAGTAACTACATCTGGAGCCTTGCCCTCGACGAGAACCGCAACTTGATGATTTGCAATGGATCGAGCACCGATCGGGTGGACGTGCAGACTGGCCAGGTGTTGGAGACGTTTTCGACCACCACAGCATTGGCTGTAGCGGTCGAGCAAACGACGGCCGATCCAATCGCGTACGTGTTCGGGACGCAGGCATCAGATGTCGTTCGCCTGGCATCTACAGGCCCGACGGTCGTGGCGTCGGGTGTGCTCGATCTTGCGTCCGGCATTACGATCGTTGACAGCGCGCGCGAGTATGGCACTGCGACGCCAGGATTGACGGACTACGCGTTCCGAACCTTTCCAGGTGTGGGTGGGTTGCCGATTGCGGGCAACACCTCGTACGCGGTGCAGGTCGACGCTGCCAATGGCAATAGCAACCTTGGTGTGCTCGCCGCAAGTTTTGGACAGTCATCGCTACCCGTGCTCGGTATCCAGCTGTTGGTCGATCCAACTTCGGCAGTTGCGTTGGGAGCATTCCCGGCCGGCGCGCCGATTCCGTTCGCACTGCCAGCAGGCTTGCCGCCGACGGTCGTGTTCTTGCAATCCATCCACCTGGATGCGGGCAATCCGAGAGGCTTGGCTTCGTCCCGTGGTTTGCAGCTCACGACGATTCAGTAAGCACGGTTTGCCCAGCGAGGGCGCCGGGCACTCAGCTCTGCATGTCGACGCCGACGACGCGGTCTTCGCCGTCAAACGACACAACCAGCATGTAGTCGGTCACCGGCAAGCAGAAGCCGAAGTCGAGGATCATGCAGTGGCCCGGGCACTCCGGGTAGAGCGCGATGCGTTTGAGTTCGCACCGCTTGAGGAAGGTGCCGATGTCTTCTTTGCTTGCCGGCGTGCAGGTCTCTGATTCCATGGCTTCGAGAATGCCCTCGTGCCGCTCGCGGAACATGCCGACGGCCGAGCGCTTCTTGTCGTAGTCGGCCAGCATTGCTTTGCGTGCCAGCGTTTCGAGCTTCGCCACATCGTCGAGCTTCTTCGAGAAACTGGCGACTTGCTCGGCGTCGACGTCGCCATCGAGATTGAGGTCCGCGCGAACCATCAGGTCGCCGTGCGCGATCGTCGTGCTCCAGCAGCCATGGCCGTCATCATCGAGGGTGCCAAAGACAGGGTCGGTGTAGTTGCTCATGACTGTCGAGGACGCTTGAAGTAGGCGATCATGCCGACGGTTTTCGAGCCACCCCACATGAGTAGCGAGGTTCGCATGAGGCCTTCGGTGCCCACGAGTTCCCACCCCTGGACGCCGAGCTCATCGAGGGTCTCGTTGAGGTTGTTGGGTAGCCCACTGCCAGTCCATTGCTGGGCGTTGATGTGGATGACTTTGTATTCCCACTGTTGGGTCATCGTCGGTTGGATCATCGTGGCCTCTGGCATTGCAGTTGTTGGTCTCAGTTGGCGTTCGCCACTGCGGCGGAGATGCCGCTGACGAGTTGCTTGGGGTCGCATGCGTAGATGTCTGCGCCACTGAATGGGTTGAGTTCGATCAGCCGGACCTCGCCATCCACCTCACACAGGTCGACTACGTAGACGTCGTCCGGTGCCGCCAGTTCGGCTGCGATCTCCTGCGCGAGTTTGATCGGTGTGTCGGCGTCGGCTGACGTCGCGATTCTGCCATCCGCGAGGTAGCCGCTGCTCGCGAGGACCTTGCCTTGCGCGACGACGAATCGCCATTCGCGGCGAATGTCTCGCACCGGCGCGACGATGACGGGGATCGAGTCATCGTCGTAGTAGAAGCCGTAGTCGAGAGCCTCGCGGGTGAGTCCTTCGAGCTGCACGACGCGTCCTGAGAACGGTTTGAGGGGGCTGTCCGGGCGAACAAACACCTTGCCATCGCTGGCGAGATGACCTGCGACCTCGATTGGGTCGGCGACCAGGTCGGCGACGGTCGATTGCACCCAGGAGTCGTGCAGCAACCAGCGCGCCGCGCGCGGATACCATGCGCTGGAATAGAACTCGGCGGTCGCGCAGAACGCGCCTGGACGCCAATCGAGTTCACGCGCGATGCGGTCGGCGTTGCCTAGCGAGCCGTGAAAGACCACGGTATTGGCAGTGAGTGCCGGCATCGATCCATCGGACCACCACGCATCATCCCAAATGATGCAGCGGTGCCCGGCGGCACGGATGGCATCACCGAACGTTTGGTATCGCTCGGGAAAGGCGGCGGGTTCGATGACCCAAACAACGTCGGTTGGCACGGCTGGTATTCTCCTTTCAGGCTAGCTTCGCACGCTAACCGGAAGCTGGCTCGTCGCGTCGATCTGTTCGTCAAAGCGTTCACCGTAGAAACTCGACAACACTTCGATGCGGCCTTCGATGTTGCGGTTGAACTCTCGCAGTTCTTCGGCGGGCACCCACAGTTCTTGGTGGCTGCCGTCGCCGACCACCTGGACTTCGTAGCGCGTCACGAACTTTGCATTCAGTGTGAATGCCGTGACAAAACCGGCGAACCCCGACGCTGCATCTGTTGGGTTCCAGTCGCGTGCGATCTGGGTCGCGTATCGCTCGTTCAAGACGGGGTAGAAGATCGGCTGGCCTTCGAGTCGCGGTGGAAACGCTGCCCAGTTCGATGCGGCAATGAGCCTCAATTCTTGGATGCCAACTGGTCGGTAGAGCTTCATCTGTCCGTGTTGTAGCGAGTCGCCGCTAGTCCTCAAACAAGCGCCGGGGGAGAGTGCGTGGGCGATTCGCGCGCGGCCAGACCGG
>CAXBFC010000408.1:0-7469 GCA_963974725.1 uncultured bacterium
TCATGGGCTACGCGATGCGGACAGACACGCACCGGTTCGTGGAGTGGAGAGAGTTTGAGACGGGCAAGGTGACCGAGCTCGAACTCTATGATCACACCGCGGGGCACTCGGAGACGCAGAACATTGCGGGGTCCGCTCCGGCCGCCTTGATCGATCGGCTCACTGAGAAGCTGCTTTCCTCCCACCCTCGGCGCAAGCTGCGGATGACCCCGGCGATCCACTCAAAGGGGCGCTCGGGGCGAGCCGTTGCGAAGATCTCGTTCTCGAACGAGAGATCCGTTGCCGTCTACGTCTACCCGATCAGTTCGACGGGGCGACGTGGCAAGAAGCGCACGGTCGCTCCGACAGGCGACGTCACCATCGACTCGTATGTTGGAGCCGTCTTCGTGGTGGAGAGCGCGGACGGCAAGACCTACGAGGTTCATTCGCCGAGTCTTCCGGCCCGCAAGGTCGTGGTGAAGTGACCTTGGAAAAGCACGCGTGCGTGTGACCCTAAGCTCGCTGTGGCCGCTAAGGCCGAGCGCCTCTAGCTGCGTAACACTCTGCTTCGACTCGCTACCGCTTCACAGGCGCCTTCCGCCGCGAAGACTCGGGCGGCAATGGTTCGGGCACGCCGTTCCTTGCGATGCGGTCGCGCTTCTGCAGGTCATTGCGCAAGAACTTGCCCGGCTTGGCCGGCTCGTGGCAGCGTTCGGCGGCCTTCTGAAGTTCGGCCAAGAGTTCTGGCTGCTGGGCCGCGAGGTTGTGTGCTTCGCTGACATCGGAGCGCAGGTCGTAGAGTTCCCATGATGCCTTGGGGCCGGGGCGGATGGCTTTCCAGTCGCCTTTGCGCACCGCGACCTTGCCGCCGTACTCCCAGTACATGATGTCATGCTGCTGTTGGGCATGTCCGGCGGCGTCCGCACCGAGCAGCGTAGGGGCGACCGAGATGCCGTCGCCGTCGACTGGAGGCTTGCACTGGGTGAGTTCTGCGAGCGTTTCCATCATGTCGACTTGATAGAACAGGTGGTCGCTGGTTTGGCCTGGCTTGATGTGGCCCGGCCAACGCACCAGGAACGGAATCCGCAAAGCTCCATCGTAGAGGTCGCGCTTCTGGCCGCGAAACACGACACCGGTATGCGGGTTGACGTTCGGGCCAAAGAAACCGCGCGGGTGCTGCTCGTCGACGAAACGATCTTGGCCGCCGTTGTCGCCCGTGAAGAAGACGATGGTGTTCTCATCGAGGGATAGTTCCTTCAGCAGGTCCAACACGCTCTTCAGGTCGCGGTCGATCATCGACACCATTGCCGCGTAGTTCTTGGCGTCCTGCGGCACCTTCGGATCCTTCATCCAATCGCTGTCCTGATAGAGATCGAAGGCGGGGTCGTCAGCCGGGATGTCGTACATCCCGTGTGGCGGGGTGATCGGCAGATAGCAGAAGAACGGGCGGTCCTGGTTGCGGCGAATGAACGCGAGCCCCTCCTTGATGATTTCGTAGTGCGAATAGGTCTGGCCAACCCGGCCGCCCTTGTTGCCCTTGAGCGGGACTTCCACGCTGTTGCGGATCAGATGCGCGGTATAGAACGAATGCGCGTGCACCTGGTCGTAGTAGCCGAAGAACTCGTCGAAGCCGTGGCTCTCCGGGACGCCTTCTGAGCCGCGCCCGCCGATGCCCCACTTGCCGAAGCCGCCGGTCGCATAGCCGCGAGACTTGAGCATGGTGGCGATGGTTGGCTCGTCGGCCCGGATCGGCGTGCCGCCACCGTTCGTGCGCACGGACGCGTGGCCCGCATGCTTGCCGGTCATCAAGCAGCTGCGAACCGGTGCGCATACGGGAGCCGCGGCCAGCGCCCGCGTGAAGCGAAGGCCCTCGCGCGCCATGCGGTCGATGTTGGGCGTGCGGAGCTTCGGGTTGCCCATGTGGGAACTCTCGTAGTACGCCCATTCGTCCGACATGATGTAGACGATGTTGGGCGGGTTCGTCGTGATGGGTTTGCGCCGGGCGGGTTTGCGCGCGGCTGCTTTGCCCTGCTCTGCGGTTGCAGGCTGCTTCGCGGCCGACTTGCGCGCAGGTCGGGCGGGAGTCTTTGTCGGCTTGCGGGGTTCGAGCTTGCGGGGTTCGATCGGCCAGGCATCGGTGCGGAACGACGACGCCGGCAGGCCGTCGCCGTTGTCCTGATCCCCGTTGCCCAAATCTTTGTTGCTGAGATTTGGCTCGTCGCTGTTGCCCCAGGCGTAGCGCACGGCGACCGGGGACTTCACTTCTTGCGCGCGCACGACAACGGTTTCGCCGTCGATCGTCGCAATCGCTGGGTGGAAGACGCGATCGCTACCGGCGATGCGGAAGTGCGATAGCGGTTGTCCATCGCGCGAAGTGAGTCCACCCCCGACATGCTTGAAGCGAAGGATGACGCGATCGGCGACGACTTCATGACCGACATACTCAGGCCCTGAGTCGAGCACGTCGGAGCGGCCGTAGTCGCGCGCGAGAGCCAGGCGCGCCAAGCGATGGGCGACCGGCTTTTTCGCCTTCGGATGGATGTTGGTCGGGTTGCCGATGTCCATCGTCACGGCCATCCCCGTATTGCGAACCGACAGGGTTTGGAGCTGTGCTTCACGCAGCAGCGCAGCAGGCATCTTCTTGTCGCGATACTGAAAGGGAGCGATCTGCACGTAGTAGAACGGATAGTCGCCCTGGCCCCACTCGCGTCGCCAGCTCTCAATCATCGCGGGGAACAGTTTGCGGTACTGGATCGGGCGCTCGACGTTCGATTCTCCCTGGTACCAGATCACGCCGCGCATCGCGTAGGGCGCAACGGGGTGGATCATCGTGTTGTAGAGCACCGACGGCTGTCGTTGGTTGAAGCCCTTCGGTCGTGATCGGCCTTGAAAGAGTGCGCCGTGCTGCTTCGCCGTGGCGTCGTAGCCGGCCAGTGTTTCGCGAAACTCCGGGAAGTCTTCGGCAAGCACCTGTGCGTCCATCCAGGCTTCGATCGACGAACCACCCCAGCTGGTCGAGATCAGGCCGATCGGCACGTCGAGCTCTGCATGCAGCTTCTCCCCAAAGAAGTAGGTGACGCAACTGAGCCTCATCACGCTCTTGGGCGTGCACGCCTCCCACTTCGTTTTCAGGTCCGTCTGCGGTTGCAACCCGAGCACTTGCGGCACCTGGCAGAAGCGGATCTCTGGATGATTCGCGCGGGCCACGTCCTCTTGGAAGTGATCCTTGCCGAAGCCGCGAAGTTTCCACTGCATGTTGGATTGTCCCGAACACAGCCACACTTCGCCTGCGAGCACGTCCGAAAACTGCCTGCGCTCGGTGCCGGATTCGATCGCGACGGTAAACGGCCCGCCGGCAGCCGGGGTCTCGATGCGGGCTTGCCAGGCGCCATGCTCGTCGGCGACGACTTCGGTGGCGGTAGCGCGCCACGATGCCGAGACGCGGACCCCGGCACCTGGTTTCGCCCGCCCCCAGATCGGCACCGACGCTTGCTGCTGCAAGACCATCCGGTCGCCGAACATGCCCGCGACTTGCAATGCTTCGGCGCGTTGCTTGCTCGACGACTTCGGCGCATCGTTCGGCGCATCGTTCGGCACATCGATCTGTGCCGGCTTGGGGGCCGGTGCCAGCATCGGAGCCTGTGCCAGTATGGGGGTGACGGCAGCCGTTGCCGTCAGCAGGATCACGGCGAGGCTCCGTCCGAGATGGGGTGTCATCAAAACTCTATTGCTACGCTGCATGGTGAAAGGCTCGGTTGGCTCGCAGTCGGGCTGTGTGGCTCGCGGGGCTACTGACCTGGTTCGAATTCGTCAGTTCGAAAGGGGTAGGCAGGTAGGTTCGCTTCGTTGACGAGGTTGACCGTTGGCTTGCCGGCGAATGCGTAGCGCACGTATCGCGGCTGGGTTAACTCGGGGGATTGCAGCACAACGGTTTCGCCGCGGATCTCGGCCTCGGCCGGTAGCCAAACTCCAGGCCGGGTCGCGAGCCAGAACGATTTGGGTGGCTCGCCATCGTTGCTGCGAAGGCCGGCGGCGTGATCGAAGTGTACGACCAGTCGGTTGTCCTGATGCTCGACGCGTCGCACCTTCGGTCCCTGCGCCAGGGCCTTGCTGGCCAACGTGTCGCGTGCGGCGAGAAGGGCCAGTCGCCGGCCGATGGGCAGCTTGTCCGTTGGATGGATGTTGGTCAGATGGCCCAGGTCAATCGTGTTCGCGACGGCGGTATGTTGCAGTTCGAGCGCTTGCAGCTGCGACTCGCGCATCCATGCCCAAGACGTGGCGGTCGGGTCGGTGGCGCGCTTCCGGATGTTCTTGGCATAGCCCGGCAGCATCACGATCAAGAAGTGCAGGTCGTCGCGCGACCACAGTTTGCGGTAGCGCTGGATCCAGGACTTGAGCGCGGTCCCGTAGGTGCGCATGGTGGCGTTACGTTCGAGCCACGGAGTCTTCGGGCTGATCCTCGGTGCGGTGTTGCGTTCTCCTTGGTACCAGACGACGCCGCGGCAGGCATAGGGTGCCAGCGGGTGGATCATCGCGTTGTAGAGAATGTTCGGCTGCTTGCGCATGAAGATGTCGTTCCACGGAACGGAGCCAGCGAGCATGCCGGCGATCTTTTGTCGGTGCTCTTCCTCGGCGTCGAACCGGGACATCAAGCGGTCGAAGTGCGGCAGCGTCTCCGTCATGTCGCGCGGCATCCACGCTTCGAGTGAGGAGCTTCCCCAGCTGGCGTGGATGATTCCGATCGGCAAGCCAGCGTGCTGCTGAAGGAAGTAGGCGAACGTGAAGGCGACGGCACTCGTAGGCGGCTGCGCGGTCCAGCTTCCCTGGCAACGGTCCTGCTCGGTGAAGGCACACGTTCGTGGTACCTCGAAGGCGCGAAGGTTCTCCGCCTTGGAAAGCAACGCGTTGGCTTCTGGAACCCTGCTCGCGGTCTGCTGCATGTTGGATTGGCCAGAACAGATCCATACTTCGCCGACGACGACATCGCGGCGCGTGATCTTGTCTTGGCCGGCGCATCGCACGGTCAGGGAGCGAGGCTCGAGCGAGCCGGCGACGGGGCCTAGTCGCACCATCCATCTGCCGTTGTCGTCTGCCAAGCCCGTTCGTTCTTGGCCGGCGAACGTAACCGTGACAATCGTGCCGCGGTCGGCGGTCCCCCAGACTGGGATCGGCATGTCGCGCTGAAGCACGGCGTGATCGGTGAACAGGGAAGCGACCGTGAGCGGAGCCTGTGCGAAGCATGGGCACAGGCCGAGCATCCAGGCGAGCAGCGATCGGAGCTTGAGCATGACGAAATCCTATGCTGCACCCTCGGTGGCGCGGTCGATATGAGCAACTCTCGTTCTTCAGTGATAGCCTCTGGGGCCATGAGCTGTCCCCGTGTTTCTCGTTCGCGGTGCGCCTGGTGGCCCCGATTCTTCTTTCCCTTGGGTTGTCCGCGCAGTGGGCTGGGGAATACCCGCTCGATCAGACTAGCGGCACGACCGCGATCGACATCTCCGGCGGCGGCAACGACGGCACGCTGATCGGCTTTGGCGGTAGTCCATGGACCACTGGCCAGTTCGGCAATGCGCTAGACTTTGCGCAGGGCGTCGATGACTACGTGGAGCTCTCCGCCGCGAATGTGCGTCTGCCGCTCTACGATGGCCGTGGCACACCGTACTCGATCGCTTACTGGATCAAGGCCCCGAACGTTGGCGGTAATCAGGGTCAGAACGTCTTCACCCAGGCGAGCGCCAACACGGCGGGCAACCGAGCGCTCTTCATGCTGCACGGTGGCGGCGGCACCGGCGACCGGGTTCGTCTTTTGATCCGGACGAGCGTGCCGAACAACGTCATCATCGCGGAGTCGGTCGCTGCGGTGTACGACGACACGTGGCACCACGTCGCGGTCACCGAAGCCTCGGGCGTGATTTCGTTCTACGTCGACGGCGTGCTCGACAGCACGCATACCTACATTGCCGGCCGAGAGCCCGGCACACCTGGCTTCACCAACTTTGCCTTCGACAGGTACTCGATCGGTGCAGTCGTGCGTCCGACCGGCATCATTGACGAACTCGGCGGACAACTCGACGATCTGCGGCTCTACAAGTTCGAGCTGTCGGCGGCCGACGTGGCCCTGGTCGCGTTGGGTGTGCCGCTGCTGCCGACGCGGTCGAGCATCGCCGAATACGGCGTTGGCTGTGGCGTCGGTCCGTTCGACCTCGCCGTTAGTGGTAGCGCATCCCTCGGTGGCCCTGGCGTGCAATTGCAGATGCAGAACGGCACGCCCAACACGATTGCGATGTTGCTGTTCGGCTCGGGTCAGGTCACGTTGTTTGACCTCGGCTTGATCGGCTTCCCCAACTGCACGTCATACCCGGCCAACTTCCAAGCGAACGTCATCGGCGTGCTCGATGCGACCGGCGCCACCGGGCCGTTGCAGATCAACATCCCCAACAACCCGGCCCTGGCACCGTACCGTTGTGGGTGCGTACCGTTACGTGAGCATCAGTAGCAGCAACGCAGTCATTGCGGTTGCCCATGCGACGAAGGCAGCCGCATGCACTCGGGCCGCGTGTCGCAGTTCCATGAACTCAAGGCCCACGAGCAGTGTCTTGCCGCCGGCGCATAGCAGCGCAACATCGATGCGGCCGGCGAGTGTCGCCACGGTCGCCAGCACGATCAGAACAAACCAGATCGCGATCGTCATGCTGTCACCGGCGCGTAGAAGAGGGGGAACAAGAAGAACCAGGCGATGTCGCACATGTGCCAGAACAAGGCCACGCCGGCGATGGCGGATTCACTGTCGGGGAACGCGGCCTTGCCGATCTTCCGGCCGACGATGATGAGCATCACTGCGCCCAGCAAGACGTGGGCGAAGTGGAAGCCCGTGGCGAGCACGTAGGCGTCCCAGAAATCACCGTCACCCAGGCCGTGACCATTGCTTGCGTGCTGGGTGTAGTCGATGGCTTTGATGATCACGAAGACGATGCCGATCGCTGCGGCCGCAAGAAACCCTCGGCGAGCTCGCATCAGGTCTTGGCGACGAAAGGCGTGCACTCCTCCGGCGGCGAATGCCCCGCTGGTCACGAGCACCACCGTCAAGGCAATGCCCATGTTGGCGTCCAATGCCGACTGGCCGGTCGCGAACTCGGCGACGTTGCGCGAGCGGTAGAGAGCCAGCGACACGAACACCATCGAGAAGGTGAGCAGTTCGAGGACTACAATGATCCAGAGCAGGGGGCCGCCTGGTGGGTCGGTAAGGGCTCGGGTTCTGCGGTGCAGTGGGCTTGCAGCTGCGCGCAGTTCGGGAGGGCGATTCACACTCGCATGCTAGGTCTAGTGCATTGCGGATATAGGGGTCCGCAATGCGTAGCGCAGAGTTCGAAACTGCGCAGGCGCGGGCGTCGGCGTTCGCCTTGCGCGGAGCGACTCGAAGTTGCTCGATTGGGGCTCTAGTCCTTGAACAAGCGCCTTAGCGCGCGCTCAGAATCTGAGAACCCTCGAAA
>CAXBFC010000409.1:0-7465 GCA_963974725.1 uncultured bacterium
CCGTTTGGGGCCGGCACTGACCCTGTTATCGACCGGCCAGGTCATGGTCAGCGGCGGCATCGCCGTTACGATCTTCTTCGGCCTGCCGGTCGCCGCCAGCAGCACGACCGCCGTGCAGCTTTGGAACCCCGCCAACAGCAGTTGGTCGGGCGGTAGCAGCATGTCGCAAGGCCGCGCTGGCCACCAATACAACCAGGTCACCCTCAACGACGGCCGCGTCTTGATGACCGGCGGCGTCAACGTTCCGAGCCTGCTCAGTGCCGCAACCTCGGCGCCGATCAGCGGTGCCGAGGTATACAACCCGACCACCAACTCCTGGCAGACGGTCAACATGCCCACCGCTCGCGCGCTGCACAGCGCTACGTTGCTGGCGGATGGTCGCGTCGCAACCTGCGGTGGCGCCCAAGGCACATTGACGACACCGACCTCGATTGCGAACGTCGACGTCTTCAACCCGACGAGCAACACCTGGACCAGCGCCCCGGCGCTCACCGGCGCCCGCGCCAGCCACACCGCTAACCTGATGCCGGACGGCACGCTGGTGCTGTTTGGTGGTCAGGGTGCAACGATGTCCTTGAGCAGCATCGAGACGCTGCGCTTCTAGCCTGGCTGGGTGAGCTGTAGTTCGTCGGCCGTATCTTCGCGGCCAGCTTCTTCGTGACGATGTCTTCGGGGCCGTGCTTTCGCGGCCCCAATCTTCGTTGGCCCGAGTCTCTGCGACAGTGCCTTCGCAGCCCCAGCATTCGCGGCGCCAATCTTCGCAGCCCCGGTCTTTGCCGCCCCGGTCTTTCCGGCAATGTCCTCGCGGCCAGCGCCTTCGCGGCTCGCGGCCAGCGCCTTCGCCATCTGGCGACTACGGCGCAGCTTCTTTGACGACCGGGTTCTGCAGGATGCCGAGGCCTTCGATCTCGACCTCCATGCGGTCCCCCGGCACGACCGGCGAAACGCCTTCGGGCGTCCCCATCGCAATCAGGTCCCCGGGCCGCAGCGTCGTGCAACGTGCCATCGCGTGCAGGGCTTGCGGGATCGAGAACACCATCGCGCTGGTGCGCGCGTCCTGCCGCACCTCGCCGTTGACGCGCATCAGCAAGCGCAGGTCGCTCGCGTCGATGGCATCCGCTGGCACCACAAACGGACCAGCCGGGCAAAAGGTGTCGAGGGCCTTGGCGCGCAACCATGGATACTTTTGGTCGCGATCCTGCCCCTGCAGCTTGCGCGCGGTGACATCGTTGATCAGCGTGTAGCCGGCGACCAAAGCGGGCGCTTCGGACTCGGCCACGTTCTTGCGGCCGCTCGTTTCGGGGTCGGCAAATCCGAGCACGAGTCCCAATTCGGCTTCGTGGTCGACGCGGGTTTCCAGCCAATGCGGAATCACCACGTCGTCACCGTGCGCCACCAAGGTGTCGGGTAGCTTGGCGAAGAAGATCGGTTCTTTCGGAGCCTCGGCGCCGAACTCGCGCGCATGCTTCACGTAGTTCTTGGCGAGGCACAAGATCTTGCCACCGCGCGGTACCGGCGAAAGAAACCGCTCCGGCCGTCGCATCGTCGCTGCCCGGGCGATGCGACCCGCCAAGTCCTGCTCGTTGAGCGCACCCGTGTGCAGCAGCGCGACCACATCGAGTGGTCCTAGGTCGAACCAACGAACGTCACTGCCACTGGCATCGACGGCGCCAAGCACCGCGGAGCCATCGCGCACAAACCGGAACCACGCCGGACAAGCCGGCAGGCTCGAGTCGGTCACTTGCAGTGCTCCAGCGCGATCATCGAGTAGCACGTGCACAACAGCGGCAGGCTTTCCATCCAACGACCGTTCTTGCCATTGATCCAGGTGCCGTCTGCTTGCTGCGTCGTCGCCAGGTGGATTCGCAGCGCTTCACGCCAGTCGATGCTCCTGGTGGCCTTGACCATGGTCGTGATCGCCGGGACCTCGACCGTCTCGACCTCGGCGGCATCGAGCGCCTGCGCCAGCACCATGTAGTAGTAGTAGAGGCCCTGGTACTTGACCTTCTCGCCGAGAGCCGGATCAGAGCCCGGGTTGATCGCGAGTGTCCAGTTGTTCTGGATCCACTTCACCGCAGCTTGCACGCGTGGGTCGTCGCCCTTGACGCCGGCGAGCGTGTAGGACTTTAGCAGCGCATACGTCATCGAGCCGTAGCTGCGCGCGACGGCCTTGCCATCCGGCTGCACGACGTAGCCAGCGGCGCTGTTGCCGGGGTAGTAGGCGGCACCGCCGTCGTCACCGGACGCAACTTCGATCGACTCACCTTCCTTGTTGGGATGCGGGATCCTTCCCTTGAAGTCGTTGCTCGACTTCAAGTTTTGCGTGCGCTGCAAGAACACCAACGCCTTCTGCATTGCTTCGTGATCCTCGGGCAGGCCCGACGCGCGCAACGCCTCCATCGAGAAGTGGGTGTTGCTGAGGTCGCCGCGCTGGCTGCTGCCGTAGCCGATCGAACCGAAGTCGCGATCGCTGCGCTCGTAGCCGCCCGCTTCGGCGTTTTGGAACATCAGGATGGCCTTCTGGGCGCGCGCCAGCACCGGCACCGTCACCGGATCCTTCCAGCGAGCAAGTGCTCCGACAACCACACACGTCGTGTAGTTGAGGACTTCGCGGCCGAACGTGCCGTCTGGGTTTTGCTGCTTCACCAACCAGTTGAGGCCAGCGAGGATCGCTTGCTGCTCCGCGGCCGTGCGCTTCGCCAGTGGCTTGGTCTGCATCGCCAGCAGACCAAATCCCGTCAGCGCTGGATCGGGAAACGAGCGCATCACCATCTCGCCCTTGTCGTCCTTCATCGGCATCGTCACCGAAAACACTCCGGCCTTCTGCTGCGAGAACAGCCATGCGAACGCCTTCTCTTGGGTCGCCGACCAGGTGTTGGCGTGGCTCTGCTTTGCCGCCATCTTGTCGAGTTTGAGGTTCGCTTGCTGGCAGGCAACCAACTTCACCAAGGCCGTCGCCGCCTCGTTGCGATCGATGGTGTTGGTGGCTTGCCACTTGCGCGGCAAGCGCGCTGCGTCCGATGCCATGTGCTCCGGGAACAAGTCCGCTCGCACCGCTTGCAACAGTTGGCTGACCAGCGCATCGAACGTGACCACGCCGTCCGTCTTGCCCTGCAACCACTCGCGACCGACGCGAATCTCTTCGCGGTAGCCGTCGTGGTTGAGAATCTGCATCGCCTCGAGAACCCAGCTGGTCGCTTCGGCGTCGCCAAAGCTGCCGTCGGCCAAGCGATTCTTCATCAGGTAGTCGAGCGACGGTCGCACCACCGGACCATCACTGACGTGGTAGCGACGATGGCTGTGCCCCATCGCGGCCAGGATCTTCGCGGTCGACAGCACATCACTGCCGAGCACGCCCGGCGCCGCGGGCTTGCCAACATCCTGGCGCGCGGTCATGCGAATCGCGGCGATCATGCCATCGACCTCGCGCTTGTAGATGGTGCCAGTCTGGCGCTGCGCGGCGCCACCATCGGAACCGTGTTGCGCGAGGGTGACGGGGGCCAGCAGGAGGCTGCTGAGAACGACGGAAAAGACTCTGAACATTGCGTATGCAGGATAGGGGTCCGTGGCGGCAACGACAAAAGGCTGGCTGAGGTTCAGACGATCCCGGGACCATCTGGGCGAAACGGGACACTTGCGGCCACGAGCCGGGAGTAACTTGTCGGCCATGGGAGTTGTCCGCCATATGCTGTGCCAGCCGCGCGTTGCCCTACTGGCTTTTACGGCCGTCCTTGGACCCTGTCGCGGTCAGGAGCAAGGCACACCGGCCAAACTGGTGCCTGTATTTGGGGTGGTCCACAACGGCGCGGGCAAGCCAGTGGCGGGCGCCACGGTTCGTGAAGTTCGCCAGACGCTTGAGGGACTCCCCAACAAGACGGCCCTGGAGTGTGGCATTGGCACCAAGCTCGGCGCCAGCGCGACCACCAACTCCCACGGCAAGTTCGTGCTCAAGGTATCCCCCGGAGGAAGGTTCGGCATCGTCGCAATGCGCGGCACCGAGCGATCCCAGGTCTTTGCACCCGCCGCGCCAGCCGGCCAGCACGAGTTGACCCTCTACGAAACGGTTCGCGTCAAGGGACGCATCACTGACGCCGTGCGCAACGGGAACGTGACGCGGAATCTGCCACCACGCAAACTTCTCGTGCGTGCCTTCGGCCCGGTGATCTCAGGTATCCCGGGCCAGGAGCCGAGTTCCGAGTTTGGCATGATCGAAGAGGTTCGCAGCGACGCGCAGGGTTGGTTCGAAGTGAGCATCCTGAAAGGCCAAGCCTGCATGCTGTGTGACGCATGGCAGCACTGCAAAGTCACCGCCAGCAACCGGCGCAAGAACGGCTTCGTGCTGCAGCGACTCGTGCGCAAGGTGAAGAGTCGGGTCGTCAACAATTCGACCGGTGAGCCAGTGATGACGGCGCGCCTGCACATCGATGGCACGACCCTCGGTGTCTCGAAGAACGGCGAGTTCGAGCTCTACCTGCCGCGCGGCCAGGTGCTGCCGATCACCGCCGAAGGCTTCTATCCCGCAGTTCTCTCCGAGGGCTACAACACCTCATCGATTGGCATGCCGGAGCTCGCGACCGCACAGCTGGTGGTCACGGCCGGGGATGGCCAACCAGCGAGCAATCTCGAGTTGCTCGTCTGGCGGCGCACCAACTCGCGCGGCCCCCGGCTGATGATGACTCGCCACCGCACGGACGCGCGTGGCAAGGTCTCCCTGACTCGTATGCTCGACAGCGACTACTGGGTCTGGGCCAATCTTGACGGACGGTTAGTGCTACTGACCGAAGTGCCCGGTGGCATCGAAGACATCAAGCTGCCGGTCGCCACCAAGACCTACGCAGTTCGCGGCACCGTGATCGACGTGGATGGACTGCCAGCGAAGCACGTACCGGTATTTGCCAGTCCGACCCAGAATCCAGACATCGCCAGGCCAAACCGGCATGTGCCCGATGCGTTCACGGACCATGCCGGCAAGTTCACGATCCCGGCACTCACCGATCGCACCGTGCACATCACGGCAACCGGATTGGGCAAACAGACGGCGATGGTGACTGACGTGCACCCCAAACGCGGGCACCGTGTGCGGCTACAAATGGTCCTCGGTCGCTAGCAAATCACGCGCGCAATTGCCGTGGCCAACGACACCGCAAAAGGACCGCTTCGCCACACCCCATGGCATCGCCATGTCGCAGCTTGGGACCAAACTGGATTGGCGGCGGCCAACAGCGACTCGTCGCGGTATCCTGCTTCGCTGCCATGTTCCGAGAACGGTCCGTATCCCTCGTCATCCCCGCCTACAACGAGGAAGAGACGATCGGCCAAGTGGTCGAAGAGTTCCTTGGCGAACCCCACCTGGATGAGATTGTTGTCGTCGACAACAACTGCAAGGACCGGACTGCCGAGATCGCTGCGGCCGCTGGCGCGCGCGTCGTCCAAGAAGAAAAGGCGGGCTATGGCTCGGCGCTGACCGCAGGCATGAACGCCGCCACGGGGGAATTGCTCGTGCTGGTCGAAGCCGACGGTAGCTTCCGCGCCCGCGATGTCGTCAAGCTGCTGTGCTACCTCGATGACGCCGGCATGGTCATGGGCACCCGCACCACCCGGCAGATGGTCGAACAGGGCGCGAACATGCGGTTCATGCTGCGCTGGGGCAACGTCTTCATGGCCAAGTTCCTGCAGCTCTGCTGGATGCGGCCCGCGGAACCACGGTTTACCGATGTCGGCTGCACCTTCCGCGCACTGACCAAGCAAACCTGGCTGCAGATCCGCGGACGCACCCGCGAACCCGGTCCTGCGTTCTCGCCCGAAATGATGTGTGCCGCACTGCAAGAACGCTGTCGCGTGATCGAGGTGCCAGTCACCTACGCGCGCCGAATGGGTGGCGAGAGCAAGCACAGCGACACCTTCAGTCGGCAGGCCAAGCTGGCGATCAAGATGTTCCGCACGATCTGTCGCAAGCGATTCCTGGAACGCGGCAACAAGGTCGTTCGCAGCCCGGGGCAGAAAAAGCTATGACCGCTCCGCCAAACCGGCACGCCACTGAATCGCATACCCCCGACTCCGATCGTGCCGGCTCAAACCATGCCAACGCAAACGACGTGCAACAGGCTTCCGAGTCCGAACAGATCACGACGTGCCAGGTATGTGGCAGCACCGAACGCGAACTGAAGTTCGAGGATGGCCCCTACAAGGTCTACACGTGCACTAGCTGCACGTTCGTCTACGTGACCCCGCGCCTTACCGGCCAGGCGCTGCTCGACGTCTACAACGAGACCTACTGGAAGAGCGACAACCCGAAGGAGCGCGGCTACGCCGACTACGCCAAGGAGTCGGCGCTCTATCTCAAGACCTACAAGAAGCGCATGAAGCTGGTGTCGAAGTGGCTGCCCCAACCGGGCCGCATCCTCGACGTAGGCTGCGCGGCCGGCTACTTCCTGCGCGTTGCGCAACAGCACGGCCACGATGTGCACGGCGTCGAACTGTCCGAAGCCATCGCCAAGGAAGCGATCGAGTCCCTCGGCCCCGACCGCGTCTACAACGGCTTCCTCGACGACGCCGTCAAAGCCCGCGGCTGGCAAGAGCAATCCTTCGACCTGATCACCATCTGGGACGTCATCGAACACGTGCCCGAGCCCCAAGGCCTGCTCGACAGCATCCGCAAGCTACTCAAGCCCGGCGGCAAGCTCCTACTCGAGACCCAAAACGTAGAGTCCCGCCTGGCCAACAAGCTCGGCAAGCTCTGGCACCACTACAAGCACGACGAGCACCTCTACCACTTCAACCCAAGCACCATCGAGCGCCTGCTCTCCGACTGCAACTTCAAGGTCCTGACCTGCGGCTCCGCCTACGCCGGCAAGTACGTCTCCTTCGGCTTCCTAGCCGAACGCGCCGGCCGCCTAGGCAAAATCCCAGGCCTCCTAGCCAAGCCCCTAGCCCTGCTCAAACCCTGCAACCTCTACATCAACCCCCACGACGAAATCATCGTCATCGCAGAACCCAAGTAGCAGCCCCCAGCTAGCCCCAAAACGCGCACAAACCGCACAGCAACCAACGGATTCCGACACCGTCGGTGGCAACCCCGAGTCCGAAGCAAGCCCGCAAGCCGCTGCCCAAGGATGGTTTGAAGCCACACACACCCATCGAACCGCGCCACCAACAGCCAAGGCACCAGTTCCCAACCCAGTGCAGTCGGGCCCGCGCCCAAACGAACGCACCAAAGCCGCACCAGTCGCGAAGCGACCGTGCCAGCCGCACCACCGCGCACCACCCGCACCAGTCGCAAAGCGACCGTGCCAGTCGCCCCACCACGCACCATCCGCACCAGTCGCGAAGCGACCGTGCCCCAAAAGCGCGCCAAAACCGTATGACTACGGGCGCCCCAGGCGTGTGCTGGCAAGGCGCACAAGCAAGCCGACCGCAGTCGGGGCGTCGCCCCGTCGAGGATCGGCGCCGCGCAGCCGGCCATCGG
>CAXBFC010000410.1:0-7456 GCA_963974725.1 uncultured bacterium
GAACGCCGTCGCTGGCGAACCATCGCCGAAGTTCCACGAGTAGAGCAAGGTTCCCGAGCCATTGACGGACGCGACTCCGAAGGTAGCGGTCTGGCCGGTCGTCACCGGTTGTGCTGGCGCCGCCGTTACTTGGATCGAGTGAATCGTATTGCCGGTCGAGAACAAACTCGTGAACGGCATCAAGGTTGCGTTGCCAGCCCAGTCCCTGATGCCGCCGGCAGGGATCACGACTTCATAGGTCGTGTTGGCGAGCAGTGGGGCATCGGGGCAGAAGTTTACGACACCCATCTGATGACTGAAGGAGCCGTTGATCGCCGTTCCGCCAACCGGCCGCACGAGGAACGTCGTCGTGCTCAGCGAATCGAACGCAACCATGTCCGACATGGTGAGGCCGATGCGCGACGTGGCTGCTTGGTTGGTGGCGTTGTCTGCGGGCACGATCATCGTGACCCATGGGCCAATGGCATCTGGCGCCTGTTGGTGCGGCACGAGTTTGGTTGCGCCGTTCTGGTCGTCGCCAAGTGCGACCAGGTTGCCGATTGGAGTCACCCAGTCGATGTCGCCACCACTGGTCGGGTTGGTGGTTTGGCCAACTACGGCCGTGGTGTTGCCGACGACACTCAGCTTGACGTAGGTGCTGGAAGCCGCGATGTGCACATCCTTGTCTTGCACCGTCACCGAACCACCGCGTGCCGGCAGGCCAACGGTGATCGCCGGAGTGAACGCCGTGTTCGAGATGTCGTAGGCGTGAAACGTTCCGTTGGCGCCGCCGGGGCAGCTGATGCAGTTGCTGACCGCGGCCACGAACAGCCTGCCGCCGTTGACTTGGGCGCTGTAGGGAATCGATGTGTTGGGGTCGGAGTGCAGCAGGATCGGCGTGAAGGGATCGCTGATGTCGAGCAGCGAGAAGCCTGAGCCGCCGTCAGAGTTGGCCAGTAGCAGCGTGTTGCCGATGGCGTAGGCCAAGACCGTGTTGAAGCCACCGAGCGCGCTCTTCGGGATCTGCGCCACGACGACGGGGGCAGTCGGCGTAGAGGCATCGACGATGATCAGGCCGAGGCTGCCGGCTGGACAGTAGATGACGTTGCCCTGCGTGAACAACCAGAACAGTCCCGTGGCGTAGCCGCCAGGAACGCCGGGCACGGTGTAGTTCGACAGCAATTGTGGTTGGGCTGAGTTGCCGTAGTCCCAGATGCCGAAGCCGGTGCCGCCGAGTCCACTGCCGCGCACGACGACGACGTGACGGCCACCGAACGCGCTGGTTACGGCCCACGCATGCGGTTCGCTGAGTCCCATGCCTCCGCTGTAGGAGTGTTGCACCGGGGACGCGGGGTTCGAAATGTCGTAGAGACGAAGGCCGCCGCCGGTGCGCAAGGTGCCGAGGTAGCCGTCGAGCATCATCACGCGACCGTGGCTGCCGCTGCCGATCGTGCCGACGACCGTGAACAGTTGCGCTTGCGTGTAGGTGATCGCCGGGATACCGGGACCGGATTGCGCGCCCAGATTCGCGAGCAACAGCATCGGCAGCAGCGCGCAGCCAAGCAGGCAACGCCAGAGGGACTTCGGCATCGTATGCAGCATGGGGGACCTGGAATCATGCTACAGCAGCGCGCGCTTCGACGCGGCGGGGCTGGCAAGTCGGACTGTAGTTGTCTGATCGGTGTCCCGAGCAGCCGCTTGCCAAGCCTGTGTGTGGCGTCACGTCAGGCGGCAGCGATTGGCATGCTGGGTTCTTCCTTGGCGTGCCACCTGGCCTTCCATTCTTCGACCGTGCAGAACAGCACGGGGACGACGAATACCGAGACGATGACGACGGTCATTCCGCCGAACGACGGGATGGCCATGGGCACCATGACATCGGACCCTCGGCCGGAAGACGTCAGGATCGGAATCAGTGCGAGTACCGTCGTCGCTACTTACAAGGCACGAGGCCTCCGGATCAACTGGAGACCTCATGCCGATGCGAAGTCTGTTACGACTTCTTACGAGCCGGCTGTCCGCCAGCCTTCAAGCCGTCAAGCACAGCCTCGGTGTTGGTGACCGCCGGATCGATCGTAACGACGATCTCGGGGTTCTTCGGTTCGATCTTGGAGCCGGCTACGCCGGGCATCTTGTTCAGTACGCCACGCACGGTGGCAACACATCCGCCTCAAGACGGCGCGGTGTCGAGAACAAGTTGGATGTCCGTCGTGTTCGCGGCGGGTTGCATCGAGCTGCAACCGGCGAACACCAGCATGAGCGCGGCTGCGCACGGGAAAGTGAGTCTCTTCATGGTCAATCCAGTCAGGGGGAAGTGCGGGCGAGAACGCCGCACGGGTTAGAAGTAGCCCGGCGAACATGCTGAGCTACGGGTAGTTGGTGTGTGTGTGTTGTGCGCCTACTTGCGCAGCTTGGCCAGGAACCGTTCTTGGTCCGCTTCGAACTCCTTGACACACGGTCGGCAGCAGAACTTGACCTCCTGGTTGCCGTAGACCTTGACGATGGGGTCGCCCATCGAACCGAGCTTGTTGTCGGTCACGATGCAGACATCGCTGGTGTAGGGCATGACGCCGGCAGCGTTGGGCGAACCTGCGCACGATGCGGCGAGGACGAGGAGGGCGATGCCGAGAACTCGACTGGAGAAGGTCTTCATCATAGGTCTAGAAGGTAAGAACGATGCCAAGGCCGTAGCCGTGGTCAGAGTGATACGAGGCAGAGATGCCAACGCTTTGGCTGAGTACGTATTCCGCGCCGGCGATCCATTCGCTGTAGGTGTTGGTGTCGTACTCAAACGATCCGAACACCGCCATGCGGTCGGTGAGCTGGTAGGACTTGCTCAGGGTGGCGCGAACGTCGCCGCGACTGTCCACGCTCAGGTTGGACATCACCAGGTAGGGCAGCCGGTAGTTCACGCCGGCGAACGCGCGGCTGGTGGCGCCTTCGGTGTCCGCGTAGCGGTAGCCGAGTTCGGTGGAGGAGTTTTGATCGATGTAGCGCGACCAGCCCAGATCCACTTCGATGTCCCGGTCATCGTGGCTGCCGTGCATATGGTCGCTGCCGCCAAAGCTCGACGGCAGTCCGGCATCCCATCGCGTGAAGTAGTTGTTGCGGCCCTGCATGATCATGGCCCGGCCCATCGTCATGTGGTTTTGGATGGTCATGTCCAAGAAGACGAAGGGCGGATCGAGCAGCTTCGGGTCGAGTTGCACTTCGTGCGCCGGGTCTTGCGAGTAGCTGAACACGCGCGCCATGCCGGCATCCATGTGGTAGAGCAGGTGGCAATGGAAGAACCAGTCGCCGCCTTCTTCGTCGGCGAGCCACTCGATCGTACGCTTGCCCATCGGTGGCACGTCGACCGTGTGCTTGAGCGGCGCGTACGGCCCTTGACCGTTTAGCAGCCGGAAGAAGTGACCGTGCAGATGCAACGGGTGATGCATCATCGTGTCGTTGATCAGCTCGATGCGCAGCACCTCACCTTTCTTGACCCGGATGGTCGAGTTCTCGCTCAGGGTTTCGTTGTCGAATCCCCACAGGTAGCGCCGCATGTCGCCAGTCAGGCGCATCGTCAACTTGCGAACGTTGGCTGGTTCGGTCTCGATGCTGGTGTCGCGGGTCGCGCGCAGCAGGGCATAGGGGACAAACGGCCGGTCTGCCGTGGCGGCTTCCTTCTCCCGCTTGGGGATCATGCTGGCCAGCCCTGCCTGCAGCATCTCATCCATGACGTAGAGGTTGGCGCGCGGTGGGTCGGTGACGGCCTGCAGTGGGCCCGTACCAAGCAGCAGAGAAGCGTGGCCGCTGGCGTCTTGCGAAGTCGCGCGCAGTTCGATGGTCGCCGCATGCTCAGGCATGGTGACGATCACGTCATAGGTTTCGGCCATGCCGAGCAGCAGGCGGCGCACCACTACCGGTTCGACTCGTTGGCCGTCGGAGCCAACGATCGTCAGGTTGCCTTCGCCTGCAGTCAGGAAGAAGTAGGTCGAGGCGCCCGCATTGACGAAGCGCAACAAGACACGTTCTCCCGGTTTGGCGGTCAGCGGCAGCTGTCGCTTGCCATTGACCAAGAACGCATCGTAGCCAACGTCGGACAGGTCCATTGCCGGCATGCGATCGCCTTCCCGCCTAAAGTAGTCTGCCAGTGCGCCGCGTTGGTAGGCACCCCACAACGATTGTTGCGTGCCCTTCTTGATCGAATACCACTCGCTGCCACGCATCAGCCAGCGCATCACCGTCGTCGGATTCTCGTTGGTCCAGTCGCCGAGTACCACCACGTGTTCGCGGTCGAACGCGACGTCCGGTTCGCGTGGTTCAATGACGATGGCGCCTTGCACGCCGCGTTGTTCCTGCAAGCCGGTGTGCGAGTGGTACCAGTAGGTGCCGGATTGCCGCAGCGTGAACTCGAACTTGTGTTCCCCGCCCGGCGGAATCGGCTTGGTCGTCAGGTAGGGCACTCCATCCATGACGTTCGGCAGCAGCAGGCCGTGCCAGTGGATCGAGGTCTCTTCGTCGACGAGGTGGTTCTTGACCGTGATGTAGGCGGTGTCGCCTTCGGTGAATCGCAGCACCGGGCCCGGAGAACTGCCGTTGACCATCAGTACCGGAGTTGGCGTGCCTGCTGGGCTGGCTTGTTGCTCGCTGATGACGAGTTCGTAGTGAACGTCGCGTGGTGTGTTGCCGGCGGGCGTGCTGGGCGCGGGGGACTGGCCGGCCGCCATGGCGGCCAAGGCCATGAGGCTCGCAGCCATGCGCCAGCCGATGGAATTCGTCGAACGCGACGGGCGCGAACGCAGGTTGGCGTGCATGCCGTGTGATGACTGTGCGAGTTGCATTCGGTGTCGTGTGTCGGGTCGATCGCGGCTGGGCTATTCCGGAAGCGTCATCGTCACGGTCTTGACGCCGCCATCGCGATAGGCGATCAGCAGCTTGCCGTCGAACTCGACCATGCGAGGAAAACCGCTGCGGCGGCCGGTCTTCATCGCGGCAATGGTCACGGCCTTCGTGGTCTTGCCGGCGAGATCGACACTGCGAACGCGAACCTCGCCGCCATCGTCTGCATGGGTCAACCAGCAAACCCATGCGGTGCCGTTTGTCTGCACGATCACATCGACTCTGCCGACCGGGTTGCCGCGGTCGATGGCGATCGCGTCGGCAAAGCTCGCGCCGCCATCTTGGGAGCGCGCCAGCTTGACCTGGGATTTGCCATCGGCCCCGGTGAACCACGCGACCACGACGTGCGCCGATGCGCTGGCGATCGACGGCCCATTGACGGGGCAGCCGGCAACCTTCCATTGGTCGCGGCAGACGGCTTCGGGTTTGCTCCAACTGCCAGCGACGAATCGCGTGATCGCGATGTCTCGCACTTCGTCGTGCGAACGATCGCGGTAGACGACGATCGGGCCGTCGGGGCCAAGTGCCGACGAGGTCTGGCAGCATTCGCAGACGCGCGGATCGAGTTGGGCCGCATTGCGGATCGTGCCATCGGCGGCGACCTCGGCATAGCGCAGCGTCATCGCACCCGGACCATGGCCGTGACCGTCCGTGGCCTTCATCTCGCGGCCGTCCAGCCAGACTACGGATACCGCGTCGTCTTTGGCCGGCAGCAACGATACGAAGCCGTGTTCTGCCTTGACGCCATCGCGATGCGGGGTCAACGCGTCGCTCCAGGTTTTGCCAGCGTCCAGCGATTGCGCCAGGTGCACGTCGTAGTCGTAGGTACCCTCGGCACTCTTCACCAACCAATGTGCCGCCAGTCGGCCGCTCGGCAGCGCGACCAGGGATGGGAAGTCCGCCCAGTTGACGAACCAGTTCTTGCCTTCGGCGACGGTCTTCGGCTTGGACCACGCACTGCCCGCGAGCGTCGCGAATCGCAGTCGGTGGCCACCGGTGACTTGTTCGACCCAGCTCAGCAACGCGTGTCCGTCGCTGGTGACGACCAGGTTGGGTTGGGCACTGCCCACCGGCGCCGGTGAGGGGAGATCGACAACCTGAGCTGCTACGGATGCAGTGAGCAGGGTTGTGACGATCGATTGCAGAAGCAATTGCGTGAAGGGTGCCATGGAAGCCTGATTCTCGAACAGCGAAGCGCGGCCGCAGCAGCCGCACACGTAGGGAACGCTGGAATACCAGCGACAGATCGCCGCGATTCGGGTTGCCGTCGGCTGCCGTTGAGGTTGCGGCGGTGCGCGGTTGCGAGCACCGTCGGGTGCTGGCAGTCGTGCAGACGGATCCCGAGCGCGGGGCCTAAGCCCAGCGGTTCAGATCAGGAAGACCTGATAGAGAATCTGCAGCGGTGGCCCGGAACGAGCTCTTGGCGTCACTTCGCTGCGCAGGCGCAGGTGGACCGCATGATGCGTTGGGTTGCAGCTGGCGACGAACGGCGGCAATGCACTGGCGTGCTTCTTCTGCAGTTCGTGACGCTCGGCTGGTCCGGCCAATGCCGCCGCGTGGTCGATGCCGTGGAAGCACGAGCAGGTCTTCTTGCTGCCACCGTCAGGAGCCGGTGTCTCGTCGTCGGTGTCACTGCTGGTGCTGTGACTGCTGGCGATACTACCGGCCGACTTGGAGCAGCAGGCGCGCTGCGAACAACAGCTTGGCTTCGCGTCGCCGCCTTGATGCGGGGATTCGGCCGAAGCGCTGACGGTGCAGTTGCACGAATCGCCAAGCGGTCGCACGTCCGAGCACTTACTCACGTTCGGCAAGAACGCAAGTTGCAGTGCCACCAGCAAAATGCCAATGAATGCTCGGTTGTGGATCAGGCGGTTCATCAAGGAGTCAGACCATTGTGCCGAATGGCACCTCAAAGTCTAGCGGGCCCCAGTGCCCCCCAACTGGACACTTGGGTGTTGGTGGCCTCCCCGGAGCGCCGACGGGCGGGCTCGGGCCATGCAGAATGCTGTTCGGTGCCGTTCTTGCGCCGAATGCATCGATGGTGAGCACCACCAACACCCAAGTGATCAGTTGGCAGTGACCCCATGCTCGTGGTGCCCCTCCATAGCTGCGTCGGGGTGCCAAAACAGTCGTAGTCGACCACAACGGGTTCTGAGACGTGCCGCCGGAGGCCCCGTGGACAGGTGGGATGGCCATGGTCCTGCCGTGCCCCTCGAGCATGGAGTGCCATGCGGTGAAGCAATAGGCCGCTAGCCGGATTGTCCGCAAGCTAAGCCGGCGCTCATCTCAGACCGGCAGCGTTGCAGGCATGCACTCGCGACCTGCGTTGTCTGTCGACTCCTTGCCTGCTCCGTTCGAACCGACTCGAACGGCTGTACTGCTCGTTCGCGTCGCCTATCTGGCGATCTGTGCCGCGTCGGTGCAAGCCCTGCGAAGTGGTCTCGCGGGGCGTCCCGAGTGGTGCTACCTGCGCGCCGCAGGCAGCGACGCCGCGGCGATGCTCGGTCCGGACCAGCCGATGTTTGGCTATCTGCCCGGCGTGTTCGGGATCCTGCGCGGCTTGCTCTCCTGTGGCGAAGTCACGGGCCTGGTC
>CAXBFC010000411.1:0-7455 GCA_963974725.1 uncultured bacterium
CCTCGTGGAACGACTTGTCGATCAACCATCCGATCACCGGCTGGGTGATCGTCAGTTCGTGACCCTTCTCCTGCATGCGCGCGTTCACCTTGACCAGCTCGTTCTCGACGATGCGTTGCATGTCTTCCTTGGTGAGCTGGTTGAAGATGACGATCTCGTCGAGACGGTTGATGAACTCTGGGCGGAAGTGGCGTTCCACTTCTCCCATGATCATGTCCTTCATCTTTTCGGAGCCGGTCGCACCTGCGCCGCCGCCGAAGCCGAGGCCGGTCGAGTTCTTGATCAGGTTGGCGCCAATGTTCGACGTCATGATCACGATCACGTTGCGGAAGTCGATGTGCCGGCCGAACGAATCGGTCAGGCGACCTTCTTCCATGATCTGCAGCAGCATGTTGAAGATGTCCGGGTGCGCCTTCTCGATTTCGTCGAGCAGGACCACCGAGTACGGACGCCGGCGAACCTTCTCGGTCAGCTGGCCACCTTCCTCATAGCCGACGTAGCCCGGGGGCGCGCCGACCAGGCGGGAGGCGTTGTACTTCTCCATGTACTCCGACATGTCGATCTGGATGATCGAGTCCTCACTGCCAAACATGAACTTGGCGAGGCACTTCGACAACCAGGTCTTACCGACACCCGACGGGCCGAGGAAGACGAACGAGCCCATCGGGCGGTTCGGATCCTTCAGTCCGGCGCGCGAGCGGCGCACGGCCTTGGCGATCGACTTGATCGCGGCGTCCTGGTTGATGACGTCGCCGGCGAGCTCGTTCTCCATGTTGAGCAGGCGATCCGCTTCGGCCTGGTCCAGGCGCTGCAGCGGCACACCGGTCATCTTGGAGACGGTTTCGGCGATCACTTCTTCGTCGACCTTGCCGCCCGATTCACGCGAGTTCTCACGCTCACGCCATTCGCGTTGGATCTCTTCCTTCTTCTTGGAGAGCTTGAACGCCTGGTCGCGTAGGTCGGCAGCACGTTCGAAGTCCTGGCCGGCGACGGCCTCTTCCTTCTCCTTGCTGAGTCGTGCGACTTCGATGTCCATCTCTTGCAGATCTGGCGGCGCGGTCATCGACTTGATGCGGATGCGTGCACCTGCTTCGTCGATGACGTCGATCGCCTTGTCCGGCAGGAAGCGACCCGTGATGTAACGCGTGCTCATCTCGACTGCGGCCACGAAGGCTTCGTCGGTGTAGGTGACGCGGTGGTGGGCTTCGTACTTGTCGCGCAGACCCTTGAGGATCTCGACCGTTTGCTCTGGAGTCGGCGGCTCGACGTTGACGCACTGGAAGCGACGCTCAAGCGCGCCGTCCTTCTCGATGTACTTGCGGTACTCGTCGAGCGTCGTCGCGCCGATGCATTGCACTTCGCCACGCGACAGCGCGGGCTTCAGCACGTTGCTGGCGTCGATCGCGCCTTCCGCGCCACCGGCACCGACGAGCGTGTGCAGCTCGTCAATGAACAGCATCACGTCCTTGGCGCGGCGCACCTCGGTCATCACCGCCTTGATGCGCTCTTCGAATTGGCCGCGGTACTTGGTGCCGGCAACCATCATCGCGAGGTCGAGTACGACCAGGCGCTTCCTGCGTAGGATCTCAGGGACCGTGCCCTTGACGATGTGCTGGGCGAGGCCTTCGACAATGGCGGTCTTGCCAACGCCAGCTTCACCGAGCAACACGGGGTTGTTCTTGGTGCGGCGTGACAGGATCTGGATGACGCGTTCGATTTCGTTGTCGCGTCCGATCACCGGGTCGAGCTTGGCGTCGCGCGCCAACTCGGTCAGGTCACGGCCGAACGAATCGAGTGCCGGCGTCTTGCTCTTCTGGTTGCCCGAGGGCGAACCGGAGGAGCTGCTCGACGGGCCACTGCCACCAGCGGACTCGGAGCTATCGTCGTCGCCGTCGCCACCCTCCGAAGCGCCGAGGAACTCGAGCACTTCTTCGCGGACTTCGTCGAGTTTGATGCCCAAGTTCATCAGGACTTGGGCCGCGATACCTTCGTTCTCGCGGATCAAGCCGAGCAGCAGGTGCTCGGTCCCGATGTAGTTGTGGCTGAGTTGGCTGGCTTCCTCAAGCGAGAGCTCAAGCACCTTCTTCGCACGTGGCGTGAAGGGCAGCTGACCCATGGTGACCATCGAGGGGCCCGTCTTGACGATCTTCTCGACCTCGTGACGGATCTTCTCGAGGTCGATCGACATGTTCTTCAACACGTTCGCGGCGACCCCGCTCCCTTCTTGGACGAGTCCGAGCAGAATGTGCTCGGTCCCGATGTATTCGTGGTTGAACTTCATGGCCTCTTGGCGGGCGAAGCTCATGACCTTTTTGGCGCGGTCTGTGAAGCGATCAAACATGCTGTAAACCTGGGTGGGCTCTTGCTGTACCGATCTATTGATCGGATGCCAGCTGTATAGGATTAACTCGACTTGGAGATCCAGGACCGCTTGGCTGAGTCCGGGCAATTTCTACGGTTCCCCTAAATGTGCGAAGTGGCGTCAGAACGCCCTGTCGGCGCCCTTGGCAGGGGGCTGGGCCCAATTGCAGCCTAGTCGTTGAGGCGTCTTGGCGGGGAAAACCCGCGAAAAAACCTCCCCAAATCGAGGTCCCGAAATCGGCCCGAGAGTGCCCTCGCGAACGGCGGTTTCGGCTCGGAACCACCAAGATCGTTGCCGCGCTGTGGCCAGAACCAGCCCGGAACGTCGTGGTCTCGTGAGCGCGGCCCAGACCGGCCGATGCCCAGAGAGGCCAGATGCCCAGAGAGGCCAGATGCCCAGAGCGGCCAGATGCCCAGCGGCCAGATGCCTGACAGGCGACCCAGATGCCTGAGGGGCGACAATGCGGGCGGTAGGGGCGGGCGGGCGCGCGTTAGGGAGAGCAGCCGAGCAGCTCGCGCAGCAACTGAGCGCGCCGTTGGTCGCGTTCTTCCGGCTGCAGGGTTTGGTGCGTATAGCGCTGCAGGTGTGCCGGTTGCGACAGCAGCAGCGCCTGATTGACGGCGTCGATCGAGAACCCTTCGACCAGTTGCGTATGGATGCCGAAGCGCAGTGCCGACAAGCAGCCCAGGGCTTCTTCGCTGGTCAGGATCTGGGCGCGCTCGAGGGTGCCGAGGGCGCGGTGCACGCGGTCGAGCGTGCGCACGCGCGCGGCGCCGCGCAGCAGGGCTTCGCGCACTTCACGTTCCCATTGCACGATGCGGCCGACGGCCAGCATCACGTCGCCTTGGATCTGGCTCTCGTTGCGACCGAGCGTGATCTGGTTGGAGACCTGGTAGAAGTCGCCGAGGGCGCGACTGCCTTCGCCATACAGGCCGCGAACGGCGAGGCTGATTTTCTGGGCGACGTTGGTCGCCTTGTCGATCTCTTCGGACCAGACCAGCCCGGGCAGGTGCAACATCACCGACAGGCGCAAGCCGGTGCCGGTGTTGGTGGGGCACGAGGTCAAGAACCCGAACTCTTCCGACCACGCCATCGGCAGGCGTTGCATCAGCAGATCGTCGAGTCGCTCCATGCGCGCCCAGATCTGTTCGGGCTGCAGGCCGGAGCCGAACACCTGAATGCGCAGGTGATCTTCTTCGTTGATCATGATCGCGACGCTTTCGTTGTCGTCGACGGCGACGCCCGTGTGGCGTTCGCTGCTGGCGAGTTCGCGGCTGATCAGGTGGCGTTCGACCAGCATCGAACGTTCGAGCTCTTCAATCGGCTCGAGGTCGTGGATGCTCAGATGCTCGGGCAGGCCAGGTTTGGCCAACCGTTCGGTGATGAACGAGTAGAGGCGTTCGGACTCGGTGTCGTCGAGACTCGGGGCGAACGCGAAGCCTTGCAGGTTGCGGGCCAGGCGCACGCGCGTGCAGATGGCGATGTCGTTCTCGGGGCCAGTGCCTTCGAGCCAGGCACCGGGTCGGAAGTTGCGGTCCCCGCCGGAATCCCGACCCCCAGGGCTACCAGCGTCCCCAGAACTACCTGAGCCACCAGAACCGCCGGAGCGATCGCGACCTCGACCAGATCCACCACGTTGCTTGCCCATCAGTTGTCTTCGCGCTCGCTCGATTCGCCGAGCTCTGCCCGGCGCAGATCGTCGCGCAGTTGCGCTGCTTCTTCGTAGCGTTCGCCGCGCACCGCGTCTTCAAGCTTCTGACGTAGTTCGCTCAAGTCGGCGAGCTCGGTGTCCGGCGGCGTTTCCGCCATGGTGCTCGGCAAGCGGCCGGTGTGGGTTTGCGACTCATGGATGCGCTGCAACAGCGGCATCAGTTCGTGGCGGAAGGCGTCGTAGCACCGCGGGCAACCGAGTCGTCCCTTGCTGCGGAACTCGCTCGGTGCGAGTCCGCAACCCGGGCAGCATTCGGTGCGCGGGGTGTCGCGGCGTTCTGGCTTGAGGCCACCGAGCAAGTCTTCGAGCATCTCCGCCGCGAACTTGGTCGTCTTCGGTGGCGTGACGCCGAGTTGCTCGGCGCATTCGGCGCAGACGTGTTGGGAGCCCGTCACTGAGCCTTCGCTCAGATCCATGACCACAATGGTGGCGATCGCCTTCTGGCACGCGGTGCAGTACTGCATGTGCGCCTTTACCTTAGCCCTGACTGGTGGTTGCCGCACGTCGTTCGCGCAGCAAGGAGTGGAACTCCAGTGCCCGTGCACGAAAGTTGGGGTATTGATCGAACGATGCGAAGGCCGGGCTGAACAGAACTGCGTCGCCGGGACGGGCTGCCGCGAGTGCCGCCGCTAGCGCGTCGCGCAAGAACTCGTGGCTCGTGGTCGGAATGCTCGCAAGTGCGGTCATCGGCCCAGCTGCGGCCCCGAAGACGTGCGCAGACGTCGAGTGCAGAGACACGATGTCTGCGACACTCTGGTGGTCGCCGTCCTTGCTCTTGCCACCGCCAAGCCAGTGCACGCGACGGTTCTTGGCGAGGGTTTGCAGCGCCAGGCGAGTCGACTCAAGCTGCGTGGAAACCGCGTTGTCGTAGATCTGCACCCCCGAGATCGTGGTCACCAACTGCAGCCGGAACGGTAACGGTGCCGCGGTTGCGAGCGACAAACCTACCTGGTGCGGGTCGGCGCCGAGCCAGATGGCTGCCAAACTGGCGGCAAGCACGTTTTCGACCTGGAACTCACCGAGCAGCCGGATGGCGTCTTGGTGCACGATCGTGATGGCGCGGCCGCGGTCGGCGCGCACCTTGGCGTAACCGTCTTCGATGCCGGCGCTTCCTGGCCCCGGGACATCCGTCGAGAAGTAGCCACGCCGGGCGGCGTCGGTGGCGAACGCGTTCGCGACCGGGTCGTCGTTGGGATGCAGCACGAACTCGGTCGCGGCACCGGCCAGGCGCGCCTTGGCCGCGTGGTAGTTGGCCAGGGAGCCGTGTCGGTCGAGGTGGTCACTGCCCATTCGGGTGAACACGGCGCCGTGCACGCGGTGGTGCGCGGCGAGGCGTTCGAGCTGGAAACTGGACACTTCGAGCACGGCGATCTGGTCGGGGCGCCAGTCGGCAACGTCGGCCAACAAGCTGTGGCCGATGTTGCCACCGAGCAGCGAATCCAGGCCGGAAGCGACCAGGGCGCGGTGCAGCAACGTGGCGGTCGACGACTTGCCGTTGGTGCCGGTGATCGCCACGACCCGACCGGGATAGGCCGCCAGGAACAGTTCGCATTCCTGCGTGCACGGGATGCCCCGCGCGAGCGCCTCTTGGCGCAGTGGGTTGTGATCGGGTACGGCCGGGCTGGTGACGACCAGGTCGACGTCGTCGAGCAAGGCCAGGTCTTCGCGGCCGAGTTGCCAGTCGATGCTGCCGGCGGTCGCGGTGGCCTTGATTGCAGGGCCAAACGAAGCCTGCACGGCCAGCAACTCGTCGCTGCTGCTGCCGTCGCAGACGCGCACATTGCAGCCGAGCCGCACCAGATGCCGCGTCGCTTCCCGGCCGCCGCCAAAGCGGCCGAGCCCGTGCACCAGCACGGTGCTTCCTGCAGCCGGCAAGCCGGGGTCCACGGTCATCGGGTGACGCGCGCCGTTCGTGCTCGCGCGCTCAGTTGGCCGAGCTTCTCGCCGGCTATCTGCTGGCCGACGCGCTGTTCGTCGGTCTTTTTCGGGGCGCTGACGGTCATCGTTTGCTCTTCCTGGCCGAAAACAGCCCAGCTCATGACTTCGAGCGGGAAGTCGAATGGAAACAGCCACGGACTGGCCGGCGCCTCGATGTCGACCGTGCCGCTGTGCGGGTTGCGGTCGAACTCCGGCACGCCGTTCGACTCCTGAATCTGCGGCAGGGCGTCCCACCGGCTTGTGCCGTAGTAGCGGAAATCCAGCGATTCGGCGTTGCTGCGCTTGCCGTCGACGAAGACGTAGTGCTCACCCGGATTGCTGATGTGCAGTTTCGGGCCGGCGCAGGCGGTGCTGCAAGCCAGCACGATCATCGGCAGGGCCAACTTCCGCAGGTATGGGGCTGGGGTCTGCATGCTTGTATCCAGTTTCGACGCGAGCCCGCTTCAGGGAAGCGAGTCACCGACGAACCCAGGTTACATAACCCAGGTAAAAACTGGCGGAGAGGGGGGGATTCGAACCCCCGGTACCCGTGAAGGTACGTCGCCTTAGCAAGGCGGTGCATTCGGCCACTCTGCCACCTCTCCGGCGGCGCGATCAGTAAAGCAGGATCGCGGGCAGACGCAACCCGGATCTTGCTGACTTGTTGCTCGTTCTGTCGATGGCGCAGCAATTGGGTCGCAGTCGCCCCTGCGCGCGCTATTGGAATGTCGCGGTGGTTGGGCTTGAGATGCCTGCTTCTGGCGTCGAATTGGCGGCCAGCAAGTCGATGACCTCGATGACGAAGTTGTTGACCTTCTCATCTTGGCGGTCGTAGTCGTGCAGCAGCACGATGCCGCCACCCTCGCGGCCAACCCGATCTGCGATCTGCTGGGCGTTCTCGGGTCGCTGCGCCGAGGTATCCATGCTATCGACGGTCCACGCTGCGATCGGGGTGCGGTGCAGCAGCAGGAACACCAGCGACAGCAGGTTGAGTTTGCCGTAAGCCGGCCGGAACGGGACCAGCGTCGTCTTCTGGCCGGTGATCTCGTGCAGTCGCGCCCAGCCTGCCCGGATGTCCCGGATGCCAGCCCACGGCGCGCTCTTCCAGTGGTGTACGTGCTGGTCCCCGTGGCACCCGACGATGTCGCCACGGTTGAAGGCGCGCAGGATCTTGGCTTCTCGGTTCTTGATGTTTCTGGTCGTGACGAAGTGCGCCGCCGTGACCTTGTGCTTGTCCAAGCAGTCGAGAATACGGTCGCTCATGGTGTCACTCGGACCATCGTCGAAGGTAAGGATGACGACCCCATCGCGGCGACACCGGCTGCGCGCCCGGGAGCGCAGCCACCGCATGTAGGCGAATGGCACGCCGTAGTACGCCAGCAGCACCAGACTGGTCACGATCAGTGGAGTCACAGGTGCGGCTTAAGTTGGGAAGGTCGACGCGAGAGGCACGAGATACAAGGAA
>CAXBFC010000412.1:0-7455 GCA_963974725.1 uncultured bacterium
ACACATCACACCCGCAGGTCGAGACCGTTGAGATCGGCCGCCTATTCTGCAGCCCTACCAACCCGCGCCTGAACGACCGGGCAGCCCCCCCACGTCGCGTCGAGCCTGCGTCGTTTCGGCTGGCAGCAGCCAATCGTTGCCAAGCGCAACGGTGAGGTGATCGCTGGCAACGCGCGCCTAAAGGCCGCACAGGAGCTTGGCATGGGCGAAGTGCCGGTCTTGTGGTTCGAGGGAAGCGACCTGGATGCGACTGCGTTCTCAATTGCCGACAACAAGCTTGGCTCCATCGCGCAGTGGAATGGTCCCGAGCTTGTGAAGCTGCTTGAAGCGTTGCGAGTCGAAGACGCACTCGAAGGCGTCGGCTTCGACGAAGACGACATCGATGCGCTGGTCGCAGAGCTACGCGCGCAGGAGGAAGTCGACCGGGACCTGGACGACGACGGGGCCGAGGAGCCGCCTGTCGACGCTGTGGCGCAGCTCGGCGATCCGCAGTTTGGGCACGTAAAGATCTCCACCCGAAACACCCACAGCACATAGCTCCGCCCACGTGTAGTAGCGCCGAACTGCGCGACGCCACGTACCGGGACGATGCGGCACCCGCGCTACCGGCTGCGCCACAGACCCAGCGCCAACTTCGTCAGACCGCGCTTCTACCGAATCCGCGCAGCCCTCGTCGAGCCCTTCCTCTTCGCCATTCTCAGCAACCCGAGGAACGTTGTCGGTGCCGCAAACTGGCACCCGGCTGCCACGCACCCGGTGATACGTCACCAAGTGTCGGCGCGGTCGAGGAACCAAGGCCAGCAGCCGCTCCATCAGCACCTGCGGGGAAAGCACCACATGCGTCGAACCATCCCGCCAGGTCTTCTTCAGTGAATACGCAACCCGCGCTCATCCGGCAGCAGCGACAACCGACCCTCCGCAATCGCTGGCCGACCAGCGTACCGGCACAGATGCTCAAGCCGCTTGCAATCACCTGCAGCCGGCCGGATCGTGCGCACATACGAACCGCACCCCATTGGCGCAGGCGACACCTTGCCCCCGACCTGAATCACCTTCTGGACGCCGATTGCCGAGTGCTTGTTCGCGACAGCCGCCGTCGTGATGTTGTGACGCGGACGCTGGCAGCAGACGAAGCTCTCGCGCTGGTCGCTAGTCGGCTTACACGATCACCATGACGTCATCGATCGGCTTGCGCAGCAACGCCTTCTTCGGCACCTGGCAATCGTCGGTCGCGTAGCCAACCGGAATCAGCAAGAACGCACGTTCGTGGGCCGGCCGTTCGAGCACCTCGCCAAGGAACTTCATGGGACTCGGCGTGTGCGTCAACGTCGACAAACCTGCCAGCTGCGCGGCGGCCAAGAACATGCCGCACGCCAACCCGAGGGATTCCTTCAGGTAGTAGACCTGGCTGCCGTCATCATCGTGCGTCAGTTGGAACACGACCACCAACCACGGGGCGATCGTCAGGAACTCCTTGGTCTCATCGGTGCCGAGCGGCGCCAGATCCTTCAGCCATTCCTCGTTGGCGCGACGCGAATAGAACTCACGTTCTTCCGCTTCGGCAGCAGTGCGGATCTTCTGCTTGATCGCCGGGTTCTTGACGCACACAAACCGCCACGGCTGCTTGTTGGCACCGCTCGGCGCGGTGTGCGCACAACGCACCAACCACTCGATGATCTCTTGGGGCACGGGCCGATCGCTAAACTCACGGACGCTGCGGCGGCGCCGCATTGCATCGTGGAAGGTCTGCAACGCCTCTTGTTGCGAAACCGGCGGCACATAGCGATCGGGAAAGGGAACGAACTCGGCGTCTGTCACCGCAACAGATTGTCTTGCGCACGCGGTTCACACAACGACAAACGGCCACCCGCACCGAAGCGCGGGTGGCCGTTGCCATCTGCTGAGCGGCAAGGATCGGCTAGATGATATCGATCACGGCCGGCGTGCTCAGCTCAAACGTTCCCGTGCTGAAGCCAACGCCCTGGAACAGCACCTTGCCGGTGAACGCCGCGGGAATGCCGAGCATCGGGAACGAACCGTAGCCGGGGCCCACCGGCATCCACGGGGTGATCGACGGCGTGTAGAGGTCGGGGAAGCAGGTCGGCGAGAACGGCAGGGCCGGCACCGAACCCGGAACCGTCGGCGGCACGAGTTCGACCAGGATCAGGCTGAGCACGAAGGGGTTGTAGTAGTCGATCATCGTCGCGCCCATCGGGGCGGGGCCAGTCACGACCGGGCTCTGCGGCTCGAGCACGTGGCGGCAGCCGCGAGCAGACGTCAACGCGTTGATGTAACTCGCCGCACCAACAGTCAGACTGGCCGGGCGAACGCCCATTTGCGGGCCCATCGTCGGGCTGCCGGTGCCGCACCAAGTGCCGGCCGGACCACATGGCGTGTTGTGGATGCTGCCGCCGCCGGAAGTCTCAAGCAAACTTGCGCCAGTGCCGGTCTCACACGAGTAGATCAGCGTCGGAATGAACAGCGTCAGGCCCGGGCACGGCGTGATGGTCGTGGTCGGACCGGCCAGGTCCATCTCGAGCGACTCGATGTCGCCGACCGTGGTCAAGCAACCACCGAAGCGATCGGCGACCATCGCGTTGGCCGTCATGACGTTCATCTGGTTCTCGGTGTAGACCCGAACCGCACTGTTGGGCATCGTGGTCGCCACCGTCAGGTTGCCGGTGTAGGTCATCGCGCCGCCGGGCAGACACAGAACATCGCCATCGCGGATCAGCGTCGGGCCGCAAACGGTCATCGCCGGCACATCGGCGTCGACCGAGAAGAACAGGCCGAAGTTCGGTTGGAAGCAGGCCGCGTCGATGTTGATCGGGTAGGCCGGCGGCAAGCCGAGCGCGTTGTTGAACTGTTCTTGGGTGATGAAGTATTCGATCTGGCCATCACTGAAACCGACGCGGTTGATGCGACCGATGTCGCCGGGGCGAAGGCCGGGCGCGCCGCTGATGTTGGTGCCCATGGCAACCTCGGGCGAGTAGTAGACCGAGCGCTGCGTGTCCCCGCCGATCGGCGACGTGTAGGTCGCGGTCGTCAGCAAGGCATCGATGCCGCCGAGGATGCCGGGGTTGAAGAAGTTGCCGTCGGCGTTCTCATCACCGGCCATGGTGTGAGTGCAGGTGCGTGGCAGCCACTTCTCGGAGCTAGCGAAGCAGGCGCTGTTGAACTCAAGCACCGTGATTTCGTTGGGCAACAGGTTGCCGAGCACGGTGCCGCCGCTGCCGGACGCCGAGTTCTCTGGTTGCGAGAACGTCGTCATGTAGGCGGGCAGTTGGGCGAAGGCGGTGGTGCTGAGCGCGGCGGTCGAGAGCAGGGTGAGGGAGAGCTTGTTCATCGTTCGAAGGGTGGTTGTTGGTTGGTGGACACCCCTGAAGAACCAAGCCGCGGCCAGCGCACGCGCTGCGCCAAGTTTTTCTGAGTGGCCTAGGCGCCCCAGAAGCCCAGCAGCTCCCTCACCGCAATGGCGGCCGCTATTTCTGATGTTGGTCCGGATCGTCCGGCTTGCCCATGCGGCCGTCGATCACCCCGTCGAGCGCGTCGAGTTCTTCGGCCTTGGCCATCATCTCCTCGGCGCTGATGACACCCTTCTCGACGCACAAGTCCGACATCGTGCGCAACAGCAGAACGGCCTCTCCCAAGTCCTGTTCGAGTTCGTCAATGCGACCCTCGAGCTGCTTGTTCACGGTGGCACTACGCTGCCGCCGCAGCCGCGCCGACTTGCGGGACGAGCGCCGCGCATCGTCCATCTTGTTGAACTCTCGGGCGGTCCAGAAATCGTGCAACAGGTAGCGAGTCCATGACATGCCCCAACAACACGCGCTGCACCACTACCAGTCAACTGGGACTGCCACGCAACGCCGAGAATGACCAACGGCCACCCGCGTTTCCGCGAGTGGCCGTTGGCCGTGTTCTCTCGACAAGTAGGCCTAATTGTCTAGGCCTAGTTGACGTCAATCACGCACGGCGTGCTCAGTTCGAGTGTCGAGCCAAAGCCGACGTTCTGGTAGAGGACCTTGCCCGTCCAACCGGCCGGGATGCCGATCATCGGGAACGAACCGAACGGGCCGACGAGCGGCCAGGCGTGCACGCTGATGCTCGGGGCGTAGAGATCCGGGAAGCACAGCTGGGACCACGGGAACGCCGGCACCGAACCGGGAATGACCGGCGATACGATCTCGATCAGCGCGATGTTGAACGCGAAGTCCGAGCTGTAGTCGATCTGGATCGCACCGGCCGGCGCGCCGATCGGCCAGACGTTCATCGTGTGTTGTTGCGGTTGCAGCACGGAGCGACAGGCGCGACTGAAGGACAGCGCGTTGACGAAGCTGGCAGCACCGACGGCGGCACTGGTCTGCTGGATACCCATTTGCGGGCCGAACGTTGGCCCAAAGCCGCACGAGGTGCCCGCTGGGCCGCACGGGATATTGTGGATCTGGCCGCCCAACTGTGTCGTCAGCACGCTGGCGCCCGTTCCGGTTTCCGTCGAGAACAGCAGCGTCGGCACCGGCACGGTGATGCCGACACACGAGGTCACGAACGTCGATGGACCAGCGAAGTCGATCTCGAGCGACTCGACATCGACCGCCAGCGAGACACAGGCCCCGAAGCGGTTGGTAACCTGCGCGTTGGCGGTAAAGGCATTCATCTGTGCTTCGGGGTGCACCACGATCGCCGACGACGGCACGACCGAAGCAATGCGCATGTCTGGCGTGTAGGTCAAGCCGTAAGGGGGCACACACAGCACGTCCCCATCGCGGACAAACGTCGGACCACAATCGGTGACGGCCAGCGTGTCGGCGTCGAGCGAGAAGAAGACGCCGTAGTTTGGGCTGAACGCAATCGCGTCGACATCCACCGTGCTACCGGCCGGCATGCCGAGCGCCTGCGTGAACATCTCCATGCGCATGAAATACTGCACCTGGCCTTCGCCGGTTCCGTTGCGAATGATGCGGCCGACGTCGCCGGGGCGGAACGGACCAGCACTGATCGCGTTGCCCATCGGCTGCGCTGGCGACCAGAAGACCGTGCGCTGGTTGTCGCGGGCAAGCCCGGCAGCATTGGACTGGTTGGCCAGCAAGGCGTCGATGCGACCGAAGATCGACGGGTTGTTGTACTGCCCGTTGGCGTCTTCATCGCCGGCCATGACGTTGGCAGCCGAGCGCGGCAGCCATTTCTCCGCAGACAACGTCGGGCACGTTACCGTGTTCGGCCGCAGCTGACAGATCTCGTTCGGCCGCAGCATGGAAAGCACGGTGCCGCCACTGCCCGACACGGTGGCTTCGGTCTGCGAGTAGGTCAGCAAGTAGCCGGAGGGGCCCTGCGCCGTAGCGATCGCGCTCGTGGCAAGGGCGGTGAGAGCGGTCAGAATCAGAGTGCGGTTGGTGTTCATCGTTCGGTTGGTGGGTTGGTGGTGGTGGCTTGCCCTGGGCTGGTCTGCCTGGGCGCTTCGCCGGGACTGGGTGGACACCCCTGAAGAACCAACTGGCGGACAACGCACGCCACGGGTGCAAAAAAACTCTGAGCGGCGATGATCACGGCATGGAGCAGGCGTCCGGCGAGCAACCCAAGAGCAGCGACAACGACCTGCCCGCCGACCTCGAAGACGCGGTATTGCTGATCCTGGAAGGTCCAGACGACACCCGTGACGCGGAGATCCGCGCGCTGCTTGAGCGCAACCCGGACCACGCCTTGCGCATCCGCAACTGGCTGGTCGCGGCCGGCGCCATCGAAGGGGATTGGCACGGCGACGAAGGGCTCGGCGGCAACACCGAGCATCTGCCCCACCGACTCGGCGCCTACATGCTGCTCGAAGTCATGGGTCGCGGCGGCTTCGGCACGGTGTATCGCGCCGAGCAGCAAGAACCGATTCGCCGGCCGGTAGCGATCAAGGTGCTCAATCCGGGCATGGACTCGCGCGACGTGCTTTCGCGCTTCACTGCCGAACGGGAAGCGCTCAATCGCATGGACCACCCCGGCATCGCCCGGCTCCTCGATGCGGGCACGACGGCGAAGCACCGACCGTACTTCGTCATGGAGCTGGTCGAAGGTCCGACGATGATGCAGTTCTGTCGGCGCGAGAAGCTGCCACTGCACGAACGCATCGAGTTGTTTCTGATGGTCTGCGACGGCATGCAGCACGCCCATCAAAAGTCGGTGCTGCATCGCGACCTCAGCTCGAACAACGTGCTGGTGACGGTGGCCAACAACCAACGCCAACCAAAGATCATCGACTTCGGCATCGCCAAGTCGCTCGCCGACCCGCTGCTGCCGGGCGGCGCGATGACGTTCCACGGCACGTTGATGGGCACGCCAGAGTTCATGAGCCCCGAGCAGGCTGCCGGGCGCACCGCGGACATCGATACGCGCGCCGACGTCTATTCCCTCGGGGTGCAACTGTATGAGTTGTTGACCGAACAGCTGCCCATTGCCGGCGTCGTCCTGCGCGCCCAAGGCATCGCCGGCATGGCGAAGGTGATCGAAACCTACACGCCGCCGCGCGCCAGCGACGTCGCTCCCAAAGCGCGCCGCAGCATGCTGCTCGGCGACCTCGACGGCATCTTGCAAAAGGCCATCGCGAAAGAACGCGAACTGCGCTACGCGGGCGTCGGCGAGTTCGCCGCCGACCTGCGCCACTACCTCAACAACGAACCGGTCGCCGTGTCCGCCCCCACCACCTGGTATCGCATGCGCAAGTTCGTGCGCCGCAACCGCGGGCAGTCGCTCGCGTTTGGCGCCGCGTTCTTGGGCATCGTCACGGCGTTGCTGTTCATGGGTCTCGCACTCAGCAAGGCCAGTCACGAAGCGGGACTCAAAGACAAGGCCAACGCCGAGCTGCTCGAAAAGGCCGATGCGGGGTTCCGCTTGTTGGCCAACGAAGACCGCATCGACCTGGCCCGCACCGCCGAAGCAGAACTGCCACCACCGTGGCCCGAGCACTTGCCCGCCTACGCTGCATGGAACGAAGAGTTCGGCAACCGGCTTCGCGAACAGCACCACATGGTCGTCGACCGCCTCAGTGCACTTGCCGAGCAACGGCGGGCGAATGGCGGCGCACTGACGGACGATGTCGACCGCCACCTCGAACGCGCGCTGAAGCGACTGGAACTGCAGCTCAACAAGTTTCTCGACCCGGACGGACTGGCGGCCAGGGTCAGTAAGCGCCAAGCTTGGTGCCAAAAAACACTCACGCCGCAAACCGACGCCCACGCTGCCGCTTGGCAGCAGGCGCGCGACGCGATCAAGGCCAGCGACGGCATCGTCGCGGCAAAGGCATACAGCGGTCTGCAACTGCCCCGCATGCCCGGCCTCGTGCCGCTAGGTTGCCACCCGACCACCAAGCTGTGGGAGTTCCTCGACCTTCGCACACATGCCGAGGGTGACTACCCGATGCCCGCACGCGATGCGGCGACCGGCGACTTGCAGGCACACGCGGGCACGGGGCTG
>CAXBFC010000413.1:0-7444 GCA_963974725.1 uncultured bacterium
AAGTTCCTGACAATAGAACAGGGCCGCATCGAACTGCGTCTGCCGCTGTCTCAGAGCGACTTCCAGCGGTTCAAAGGCGCGATCGAAGGCCGCTTCATGGACAACATGCCGAACGAGATCACACGCCGCGAAGCCGTCGCCCAACGCCGCAAGGATGGCTTGTCGCCGACGAACACGAGTGTATCCAACGAGTCCGTCATGATTGAAGGCAGCGCACTCCGCAAAGAAATCGCACGCGCGCCGACGTTCCGGTTCTTTTGGGACAACGACATCTCGATTGAGCGCACACTCGAAGTGACGACGATCGGGCTAGGGGTCGCGGGCGCAGAAGAGATCCAGGTCAAGAAGGCCTCGGCCGGCCTCTACCACGACGCGTTCCTGATGAAGCTGCGTGCCGACAAGTTCCAGATCGAAGACGGCCTGCCCGCCCAAGAACTGTTCCGCCGCTTCAACGAGTTCCAGGCGCGCGACGCCAAGCTGCCGCAAAAACTCGCCGCGAAGCGCGGCTGAGCTACGACCGCGCGCCCTACTCAGTCACGCGCTACTGAAGCACGCGCTACTGGGGCACGCGGAACACATCGTCCGGCAACTCGGCACCAATGCCGGTGTTGCGGCGGATGATCACCGCCAACGTCTGGTTGTTGACGAACTCGACCATCGTTGTCGGCAGGTAGACTTCGTACCAGAAACGATCGCCATCTCGAGCACGCTCGAACTGGTCGCCCAGAATCGCCCGCAGCGTGCGTCCAACCAACGCGCCAGGAGCAGGCCGCTCCGCGAGCAGGCCGACCCACGGATCGATGTCATCGACACTCGCATAGGCCTGCGACAGTCGCGACGCGATCAACGGATCCGGATGCAAATCGGTGAACCGCTGGGCCCGGGGGTGCCCGGTCGCCTCCCGCATATCGTTGTAGGAAGGCAAACCGTGGTCGCGACCGCGCTGGATGTTGAGTGCTGCCAGATCGAAACCACCGCTGCCGGGCGGACCAAACAGGAAGTTGCGCACATCGTCGACAACGAACGGATCGATCGCCTGGGCACGTTGTGCCGCGAGCCCACGCAACACCGGGTCGATCCCGGTTGCCAGCAACACCTGCGGATCAAAGAACGCATTGGCCAGCGGCAGCGGTCCAAGCGGGTGCGGCTGCCCATATGCATCCAATCGCAACAGCTGCGGCGAGAGCATCGTGTGGCCGACCCGATAGGCCGCCGTGGCGAACGCGTTGCTGATGCCCGGATCCACCGAAGGCCGATAGCCTCGGTAACCCGCTAGCGCATCGCGGCCGAGCAAGACCGGCAAGAACTCGCGATACGTGATGGCCTGCATCTCCGCAGCAACAACACAGCGCGCCAGTTCGTAGATATCATCGCCGCTCAGGCCAGGCAGCGCGTCGCCGACGATCCCAGCCCAGGCGTTGTGTTCACGGACAAACACCGTATGCATCGCCGTCAGCGCAATCTGCTCGTTGGCACGCACATCGCCCGCCAAAAACAACGTCGACGATGTACCGCCAGCATTCGGCAGGCCATGAACGTTGAACGGCAGCATGTCGTCGGCACTAGTCAACAACCTGCCGGTGCCGTCCAACGTGCGTAGCGCATCTTGACGCTCGGCATCCGAACCGTAGACGTTGGACGCATCGATCAGCGCGGTGATGAAGTTCACCTGCTGTCGCACGCCCTTCACCATCTCGTATCCGGAGCGGTTCATCGGGATCGTCTGCGTGCCAGTTTCAAAGGGATCGAACCAGGCATCGCCAAGTGGCACCGCGATGTCGAATGCTTCGCCAGGCCACACCCCGGGCGTCTCCACCAGGTCGTGGTCGAGAAACTGGCCCCATTGCCACACGAAGTCAGAGGCGCGGCGTGGACTCAAGATCGAGCCGGGCGAGGCCGCAACAAGGTTGCTGATCTCGCGAGCGCTAGCGCGATTCGAACCGGAAGGCGATCCAGTGCTATCCGCGTAATCCGAACCGAGCGTGCGCAACATCGCCACTTCGGCGGCGCCCCACGAGGGGTTCTGCAGATTATTGCCATGGCCGTCGATGCTGCGAAACTCGAGCGGGAACACCGCGGGCTGAGCGATCGGATGGCCGCCGCCAGGCCCCCGGTTGTTACCGGCGGAGCCATGGCCGCCGCGACCAGAACCACCAGAATGCTGCGCGACAACTGCACCGACCAGTGAGAGGACGATGCCCGTCAAGCGAACTACCAAAACCATGTTGCGTGCCTCCATGCGTTTGGGGCAGGAGCAAACCTGGAACGCACTGACCCGCGAACTGCACACGGCAGGAATCGGCAGCCGTACCGATTCACAACGTGCAACGGTTCGCTGCACCCGCGTCGCACGCGTCGCTCAGGATCGCAGGATGTTGCAGGTCTGCGTTTCCGAGTCGTACCACACTTCGACTTCGCCCGAGCGAAGCTGGCGAAGCACCGATTCAATCTTGACCGCCGAGTCCGTCATCTCGGTGCCATCCCTGGTTACGAACTCTTCGATGACCGAGCGCAGCGTGGCCATGGGAAGTCGCTCAAACGGGATTCGGATCCCGGGTTCGGGCGTCGGTTCGGATTCCATTTGAGATACGTGGCAGCGGGCAATTGACGGGAAGAGATCACAGCTTAGCACGTCTACTAACGGGTCCGCTTGTTCGAATAGCCCGCCACGCCGCGCGCCTCTCAGGTCAATAACCGCGCTGCGTCACCAGATACACCGCGAAGCTGCCGAGCCAGTGGCCGCCTTCATAGTGTTCGCCGGTGACGGCCTCGAGGCCGGCCTTGCGATGCGCAGCCGCCACATTGACCACGGCCGACCTGCGAACATCGTAGGCAGGCAAAGCATCGGCGATGCCTTCGAGCATCCAGGCGCGCGCCAGGTTCAAGCCGTCCAAATGCGCCAACTTGCCATCCGACTTGTCCGTCACGACTGCCGGCGCCAACTCAAAACGCTCCGTGATGTCTGGCAAGAAGCCGCCGAGCCAATCGGCAAACTCTGTCGCGGACAACACGCGCCGCATCAAGTCGGCCTCGGCCAGGCCTGGTGACAAGAAGTCTTGGCCGCCCGGTTCGAACGCGAACTTCCAATCGCGATCCGCCATGTAGAAGGCCTTGGCACGTTCGACCAACAACGCTTCAAACTCTCGATCCTCGACGGTGCGCGCCCAATCGAGCATCAAGCCCATCGCGAACGCCGTCTGGCTGTGCTCCCCCGTGCGGATCGCATGACTCAGCTTGGGCAGCCAAGCGGACAACCGGTCACGCACGGCCATGGTCAACGGCGCCAGGATCGAGGCAGCTTGCAGCGCCTGAATGTCCTGCCACTCACGCAGCTCTGCCTCCAGCTGCAGCAGCCAAGCGAGTCCGTAGGGCCGTTCCCACGAGGCACGGCCCTTGCCGTTGAAGTGCGCGACCTCGTCCGTGATGTTCGCAACGGTCAACGACCGCCAAAGGGCATCGCGCGCAGCCTCAGCAAACTTCGCATCGGGAAACCTGCGCGCCAACCGCGCCAGCAGCCAGTGACCGTGCACCGACGAGTGCCAATCAAAACAACCGTAGAACGCCGGCGTCAACTTGCGGGGCGGCTGCACGTCCCGATCGGACTGCATGACGTGGCTGATCTTGTTTGGGTACTCAAGGTGCACACACGCGAGTGCCAACTGCGCAAAACGATCTGCATGCTCCGCGGTAAACTCCTGCCGAGGCGCAGGCACTTGCGACGGTCGATCCTGAACTTTGCAGCCAGTCTGGAGCGCCACGAACGAAGCGAGAAGGACAAGGGGCAAGCGCATGAAGATCGGCTCCTAGGATCGGTCGCGCAGGCGCAACTGGCCACACGCGGCCTGGGCATCGGGCCCGGACGAATCGCGAATCTTGGCGAGAATACCGCGTGCTTTGACTTCATTGACCATCGCGACGATGCGTTCGCGATTCGGCGATGCAAACGACAAGCCGTCGACGGGATTGTAGACGATGAAGTTGACGTAACCGCGCACGCCTTGCAGCAGGTCGCACAGCTTCTCGACATCCTCGGGACTGTCGTTGATGCCGCGTAGCAACGTCCATTCGATCTGGATCGGCGTGCCGATCTCGCGGCCGTATGCGTCTGCCGCTGCGACGATGTCCCGCAACGGATCTTTGTGCGCGCGCGGCAACAACTCGCTGCGCTTGGCTTCGTCGGCAGTGTGCAATGACAACGCGAGGCATGGGCGCACTTCGGCGGCCATCATCTTCTCCAGCGGCTTGACGCCACCGACCGTCGACAACGTCTGGCGGCGCGGCGAGATCATCAATTCGTCCTTCATGCGCGCGACGGCGGTCAACACGTTGTCGAGATTGTGCGACGGCTCGCCCATGCCCATGTAGACGACGCGGTCGATCGGCATTTGCCGGCGGGCATGCACAACCTGCTCGACGATCTCATCGGTCGTCAGGTGCCGCTCGACACCAAACAACCCGGACGCGCAAAACTTGCAGCCAACGGCACAACCGACCTGACTCGACACACAGCAGGCGCCCACCGGCATCGCCACGGTCTCAACCTTCTTGCCGTCCTCAAGCTGCAGCAGCAGCTTGACGGTGCCATCACTCGAACGCGTCTCTTCGCAGACGCTGGTGTGCAGCCCTTTGGCAAGCCACTCTTCCAGCAGCCCCAGTTCGACCGGCGACAACGTCAAACCCATGCGATGAAAATCGTCGGCCACCCGATCGGGCACGAACTCACCACACCCGATGCGCGCTTGCGCGACCAACCTGCGAGCCAACAGCGCCTTTGGACGCGGCAACACCGCAGTAATCGCCGACAAGCCCTTGCGCTGCTCTACCGACGCTTCGTCTACCATGCCTTCTGCGAACGCAACGTCGTGATGTGCGCAACGTGATGCGCACCATGCCACGCATACATCGCGACGATGTCATCGAGCGTCATCTCCCCGGATTCGCTGTGTTTGGCGCGGCGCTGGAAGACACGTTCGGGTTGCGAACGCAGACTGTCGACGAGTCGGGTGTGGATGCCTTGCAGGATCAGGAGCGAACTGCCAATCGGCGCATTCGCATCGACCATGCTCGCCCAGGCCTTCTCGTCGTAGGCCTGAATCGTCGGCATGTGCTCGCTGATCGTGAACTTGTGCCGACCATACGCATTGATGTGGCTGTCGGCGAGGTGGTGCACAACCTGCCGCAAGCTCCATCCGCCGGCGCGATACGGCGTATCGAGCTGGGTTTCGCTGAGTCCACGCACCGCGTCGTACAGCTGATTCGGCAACGCCGCCAGCGCCGTGAACGCCCGCTGACGCTCGTCGGAGGTCAGCTTGCCCTTCAGCTTCACTTGCCCAATTGGATAGCGAGGATCTACCACAGCTCTACGTTTCCTTTGTTTCGGTAGCGACCACGACCACAAGTTCAGCACCTTGATCAACCGTCGCGCCGTTCTCGGTCGCAACCGATTGCACCTTGCCGGCGACGCCTGCCGACAGCTTGTGCTCCATCTTCATCGCCGACACCACGACCAGCGTCTGGTCCGCTTCGACGACATCACCCGGCTTGCACATGACTTCGAGAACGGTGCCAGTCATCGGCGCGCGAACCGTGCCATCCGACACACCGCCGCCGCCGCCACTACGACGCGAAGCCGGAGCTTCGAGTGTGTGCGTCTTGCCGTCGACGCGCAGCATGTAGCTCTGCTTCGAGCCAGCGCCATAGGCGACTGTGCCCTTGTCGCCACCGCCAAGCCGCTGAACGCGCACCCCGCCATCGGCGAGTGCCCGCGCATCGTATTCGTAGCTCTTGTCACCGACGCGAACGCGGTACCGGTCGCCATCGATACTCTCAAGGTGCACGGCGACGGTTTCGCCATCGCGGACAAACTCACGGGAACATTTCATCGCGTCACCTCAAAGAGTCGGAAGCCACTCAGGTCTTGCCACACCGCAGTTGACCCTTGGGTCGATGCGCTCGAGTTCGCAGCATTGCCACCAGCACTACCGGACTGTCGCGCCAACGCCTGGCACAACACCGCGGCGGCAAGCACGTGATCATCGGGCGCCTCGTCGTCACCGGCAGCCAACTCCGGTCGGTGTGACAGCATGTCCGTGCTGATCGCTGCGGTGCGGAACGCTTCGTCGTCGACGATTCTGCGCAGGAAGTCGACATTGGTCGGGATGCCGAGATACACGGTGTCACGCAGCGCCTGGCTCAACCGTTCGCATGCCATCGCGCGGTTCGGCGCCCACACAATCAGCTTGGCCAGCATCGAGTCGTAGAACGGCGGCACTTCCCAACCGGTGTAGACGCCGCTGTCGACGCGGATCCCGGGGCCATCTGCTTCGCGCACGAGCTCCAACAAACCGGCGGCGGGGATGTAGCCCTGCTCGGGCGACTCGGCGCAAATACGCGCTTCGATCGAGTGGCCGCGCGGCGACAAGTCCTTACCAGCGAGAAGTTCTTCGAGCTTGCCACCCGCGGCAACCTGCAATTGCAGATGGACCAGGTCGACCCCGGTCACCAACTCGGTCACGGGATGTTCGACCTGCAGCCGCGTGTTGACTTCGAGGAAGTAGAACTCGTCGTTGGCGTCGAGCAAGAACTCACACGTTCCGGCGTTGTCGTAGCCAACTCGCTTCGCAAGTGCGATCGCGGCGGCGCCCATGCGCTGGCGGAGTTCTTCACTGACAACCGCCGACGGCGCTTCTTCGAGCACCTTTTGGTGGCGGCGCTGCACCGAACACTCACGCTCGTGCAGCGACACGGCATGGCCGTGCGAGTCCGCGATGAACTGGATTTCGATGTGTCGAGCCGGGAACACCGCGCGCTCCACGATCATGCGATCGTCACCGAACGAGTCGCGGGCTTCGCGACGCCCAGCGGCCAGCGCTTCGGCCAGGTCCTTTTCATGTTCGACCCGACGCATGCCGCGACCGCCGCCACCGGCACTCGCCTTGAGCATCACCGGCATACCGATCTGCTTGGCCACCTCGATCAGCTTCTCGTCGCCGTCGTCTTGCTCGGTGCCCGGAATCACCGGCACGCCAGCGGCCACCGCTTCTTCGCGCGCCGCCTTCTTGCCGCCGAGGCGATCCATCGCATCCGCATTGGGACCGATGAACGCCAAACCGGCCTCGCGCACCGCGCGGACGAACGCACTGTTCTCGCTTAGGAAGCCATAGCCGGGATGAATCGCCTGGGCACCGGTCGACTTCGCAGCCGCCAACACCTTGTCAAAGTCGAGATAGCTCTCAGCGGCGGTATTGCCGCCGAGCGCCACCACATGATCGGCCGCCAGCACGTGCGCGCACTTGGCATCGGCATCACTGTGCACGGCAACGGACTCGATACCGAGCTCGCGCAAACCGCGCATGATGCGCACTGCGATCTCACCGCGATTGGCGACGAGCACGCGTTGGAAGGGAGGTTGTTCTGCCATCTGAACCCGAGACGATAGCCGGCC
>CAXBFC010000414.1:0-7420 GCA_963974725.1 uncultured bacterium
AACTGGTAGGTTTTGAGGTGTTCCTAACTGGCGGGTTTTGACGTGTTCCCCGAGGTGCAAACCGACAGCGGGTTATCCCGGTGTCGATTGCCGGAGCAATTCACGTTCCGCCCAATAGGTCGTAATACATCTCGGCCCTTGTCGCTGTCGCACCGCGATCGATTAGATGCGCTCTGCGTCGATGGCCGATGGCCCCATCCGCGCGCGACGCGAATTGGCAACGAAGTCGGCGAGTCGCACGGTTGGGCTGGTTGCAGCGGTATATTCGCATATTCAGCCTGAGGTCGTGGCGCTAGCCACGAATCCGCAAGAGCGCTACTTGCTGCGAATCGCACCTTCTTCCCTTTATCTTTATCGAATCGCCCACCGCCAGCGTTTGTAGCACGAGCGATCGCGGATGAGGTGCCCCTTGCGTCGGACCTTAGGTGCAGCTTAGGCGGTGTGGCTAGCTCGACGTGGCGGGCCGGTGGCGAGGTCGTAGTCGATTGGAGGCTCTGCTGGCTTTGGTTGCCGGTCCGCAAGCTAGTGGATTGGGGCTGGGCTTCGTGGAATGCCCGAGAACAGCCCCCATGCATACGATCGCAAATGGGCTGGGTTGACCATTAGCGATTGTATCCAAAGCTAGGACTGCAACTATAGTTGACAAAATTTGGATTTCATCTCGGGCGTAGCGATCTTTGTGGAAGTGACCCCGGACTGCGGCAGTCAACATGGTGCCATAGAGTGAGATCAAGCCCAGCAATCCTGTGGTGCCGAACGCAACTATCCATAGGCTGTCAGCGACGACTCTATTTTGGACCTCACCGTCGACTGTGATTGTTCGGAATCCTTCCTTTACAAACCCGAAGAATGGTTGCTCCCATGCTCGAGCAAGTAGTAGGCGTTCGTTGTCCATGCGGAATTGGATCGATTGAGCACGATCCGCGGGCAGGTAGTCCAGCCATGGGAGGACCCACTGGTAGACGGCTTCATCGAAGAAGATGCGCCCTAGAAGGTAGGTTGCCCCTGCGATTATGGCGAGGGCCAGGAGCGACCTGCAGGATCGGATGGATAACGATGCAGCGGCCGTCAGGCCAAGGGCAAGTGGCCCCAGTGACTTGCACAGGAGTAGCATCAACGCGAACCCCGGAGCCAGCCACCAGGCCCTCTTGTACCACGCGGGCACGCCGCTCAGGTGCTTCTTGAGTCTGATGGCAGCCAGCAGTGTGATAGCGAACCACAAGGCGAGGTGGAGGGGATGTGCCATGAACACAATAGGTCGAAATCCTCCCCAGCGAATTGTTTGAAGAAACGTGTGTTGGAACGCGCCATATATCTGCGTGTGCAATTGGGGGCTCATGCGTATTTCCCAAAGCGCTAGCGGGATATACGTCAGGCTGCCGAGAACCAAGCATCGCAAGAGTATGCCGATGGATGCGGTGGACGGAAAGGCTGCTCGACCTATCCAGTAAGGCGCGCCCCAAATCATCATCCTGTCGAACAGTGCTGAGAAAGCGTTGTAGGCAGGATATCCGTTGGCGAGGTATGAGATCGGCAGCGACAGTATCCAAGTCAAGAACAGTGCATCCCACCAGCGCAGCGGCTGCTGGCGTGGCAGGCTTTCCGCTCGTATCAGTAATCCAAGCAGCAAGGCGGCGCTGATGGCCATCGATTTCGTATAGTCAGGCAGACCGGTCAATGGAATCTTGAGGACCGGCAGATACAGGTGGCCTCCGACGACGGTTACCGCCAGCGCCCATTGCAGCGACAGGACTCGAAACAGGCAGCCGGCCAATGGGGCGAAGGCGATTAGGACGATATGGGCGAAAGTGTTCACGGGATTATGCGGGACATGTCACACGGTAGTCGTTGTGGCGATATGTCCTCGGGGAACCCGTCAAAACCGCCAGTAAGGAACGCTTCGAACCTATACCAGTTGAGGGACGCGGACGAGTGTTTGTGTAGCGGATCAGGTGAGGGAAGCAAGTGGCGCTTCGCGATGGGCAGCCGGCGCTTTGTCGCCTTGATGATAGTGAGTGCGAGAGCACTTCGGTCCGAATATGAGCTCGTGCGCGTGATACAGAGGCGGTCGAGCAACGCGCTGACGGCGGCGGTGTCGCCGCGCAACTTGCCCCAGTCTTCGAGCGGCCGGTTTGACGTCATGATCGTGCTCGTTCACTCGTAGCGTCGCATGATCACTTCGAGCAGCTCTTCCGCGGCGGTGTGCGACAGGTTGCGCATGCCGAGGTCTTCGATGTTGAGCAGCGGCACGGCGCCGACGTGCTTGAGCTGTTCCTTGCGCTCGCCCATCACCCTGGCATCCCTAAGTTGCTCGACCAGTGTGTGGGCTTCTTTGTAGAGCACTTCATAGCAATGAAGAATTGCCGCGTGTCCAATCGATTGCGCAAGGTGGCTCTTGCCTGTTCCTGGCGGGCCGAGGAACTGGCCGTCCTCCTTCTTGGCCAGGAAGGGACTCGATGCGAGTTCGAAGGCGAGCTTCTTGTCCATGCGCGAATGGAAGGCGAAGTCAAACGGATCAAGAGTGCGAGCTGCGTCGGGGAAGCGAGCTGATATTAATGCGGCGTTCGATGATTCCCATGCCTCGCGCATCGTGCTCATCCTGGGAGAACACCCAAAAAAGCGAATGAAGCGCTGCCCGACTCAAGTGAGGCTGCCGAGCAGAAACCAGATCAAATCAACCGGCCGAAACTGCTGCGAGCCGCACCGCAGGTTGTCGCATCGGCGATCGCTAGACGGCCGCTATTCCCCGAAGCAGTAACGCGATCTCGATCAGTCGGAAAGGGCGCTAGACCTCTGAGAGAGAGCGTTCTAGAGACGTAATATCGACCTCGAAAGGGCCGTTCTTGTGGGTTGAAATCGTCGACCAGTCGCTGTGGGCAATGGCTTCGTTGTATTCGGGGAGCAGGACTGAGTAGTTTTTGGTGCGGCGGCCAAGGCAGAGGGGGTACAGCTGGTGGTAAGCGTGGGCTGGCTGAAGCTCGATGACGGAATTGATTATTGGATTCAGCACGAGTAGGGCCATTGCAGCTCCGTGAATTGCGACGACGTTCTTGGCGTTGGCAGCGATTTCTAGTTGGCGCTTTACCGAGTAGTCTTCCATGTAGACGGTTACGTAGCCCCTGGCTTGAAGGACTCGTTCGACGTCTTCTTGATTGGCGAGAGTGCGGATGCCCTTTCGCGCGATGAAGATGTTTTCGATTGGATCGTCGGTGTCAAACCGTATTCCTTCGTAGATATCGGGCAGGAACGCCAGAGGAGGGCAGTTTGGCGTGTGCTGGAGTTCATAGGCAGCGAGGCCGCGGACGCCATAGAGTTCGACGATCTTAGCGCTGACTCTCTGGCGAGTGATCAACGGCTGAATCGGAAATAGGTCGATAAGGTCTGCATACGGCGTCTGCAGAGGGTTGATGAGGGGCGTAACGTCGAATCCGGCGCTTTGCTGTGCGTACAAGCAAATCGGCAATACACCGAGCAGCATGTGGGCCATGTTGTTAGGTTCATGCCTTCGAAGGTCGATGATCGGTTGCGCATGCTGGGTGACGCGGCGGAGCTGCGTCAATGTGTCCTGGACACGCTTGGCGAGAATTCGTGCCTTCCCCTTCCAGGTTGCCTGTCTTGACCACTGAAACTCGGGTGGGCGCGCTTCACCGCCAAACGTTGCCACCGTGATTTCGTCAAAACGAGTGGGGCAACCGATCCTGATGTTGTTCTGAATCTCCGCTCCGTTCTCACGGTAAATCAGCCGAATACTCGTGAGGTCCTTGACGGGGGTATCTGTCCGGCTACCTAACGGAGCTGCGACTCGAGAAAGCACCTGAATATTTTGCATGGTGGCTTGTCCTGGCCTTGGTCCGTGCAGAGACCCTCGACTGCTGACGTTTCTGAGAAACTCGATCGCGCTTCGGAGCAAGAGTGAGACATGGAGGAGGGAAACTGACGCTGCTAGTTGCGATCTTGCCTAGGCGGGCGCTAGCCAACGGACTCACGTGCCCCCTGTACTAGTAGACGACCGGCCCCGAACCTATCCTCGTAGGATCCGGTCTGACCAAGTTTTTGCGGGGTCTGCTGCGCAGTCGGTAGCGCGGGTGTCGCATCGTCCCGGCAAGTGGCGTCGCGCAGTTCGGCGCTACTACACGTGTGCGGAGCTGTTGCGGCGAGTGTTTCGCGTGTTGATCTTCACGCGCCAAAACTCCCAAACTGCGGTGGAACGCGTCGGCTGCTGGCTGCGATCTAGGTCCGAGTTCGATTGAGCGGGTGCTGCGGGCGCCATTCGAGGCGCCGGAGCTGGCGGTGGCGTGGGCTCCGCCGAGCGGTGAGGGTTGTTGGCCTGGAGCGATGAGCGGTGTGCGTGACGGTGGTTGAGATGGCGGCTGCCGGGTCGCGTGGCGGAGCGGTATATCTAGGGGGCGAAATTTCGGGCGGAATGCCCGGCTTGCTGGCTCGGAAGGGGGTGACTTGACGGGGTGACGGCGGGGTCAGATTGTGGGCTAGTGGGGTTCGGATGGTCCGAACCGCTGTTTGTTTCACCTGTGCGCCCAGGCTTGTAGTCGATGGTTACATCGAGATTCACGGGTTCCCTAAGACCCATTCAACCCCGTTGCTGACGATGATGTCGGCAGGGTTCGCGCCGGGAGCGAGGGCCCAGCCCTGTAGGTAGATTTGCACGCCGATTAGGCTGGCCCAGTTGGGTAACGCGAGGCTATAGACGGCACTGCCGGGACCAGACGGCGCGACCGGTACTCCGGTCAACTCAGCGGATTGCAGGAGGTCACATCCCGGCATGCCAAACGTTGTCAGAGGGTAGGGAAGAGTCCACGGGCCTGCCGCAGTATCGCTCCATCCGATCGCAACGAAAGCGAGACCAGCTGGAATATTGGTCAATGCCAATTGTGCAGTAGTGCCGAGCGTTGGTACCGAGTTGCCCGCCGGCGTTAGAGCAAGGGCGGGGCTGCCGCAGCCGTTGCCGTAGGTAGTGGCAATGCCCGGGGGAAGAGCATACTCCCAAGTGTCGCCGGTGTAGCCAGCAAAGGAACTCCGCCCACCGAACAGGACCGTGCGAAACCTCTGGCTGTCGTAGGCCATCCCGTGTTGCCGGCGGGGTGCTGGACCCGGTGTGACGACCTGTGTCCAAACCGTGCCGTCCCATTCCCAGGTATCGGCGAGGTTCGTGGTAGCCAAGGATCGCCCCCCGAACAGTACTATGCGTTGCCGTTGGCTATCGAATGCCATCGCGTGGTATCGCCGATCCGACGGACCCGTTGTGGCAGCCTGAGTCCAGACAGCGCCATCCCATTCCCAGGTGTCTCCCATGTTGAGGCCAGTGGCGTCGTTGCCTCCGAACAGGACGGTGCGTTGCCGGTGACTATCATAGGCCATTGCGTGTGTGTTGCGCGGTGGTGGGCCGCCGGCGGCAACTTGGGTCCAAGTCGTGCCGTCCCACTCCCAGGTGTCGTCCAAGTAAGGGGAGAAGCCTCCGAACAGGACGGTTTTTCCGCGCGTGCTGTCGAACGTCATAGCGTGGCTGTTGCGGGCACTAGGCCCGATTGCTGGCAGTAGCGCCCAGCTGGTCCCATCCCACTCCCACGTGTCGCCGAGGTTGCCGCTCGCGGCTCGGCCGCCGAACACTACCGTTCGGTTCCGCAGACTGTCGTAGGCCATCGCGTGCCAATAGCGTGGCGCTGGGCCTGTACTGGCGACCTGAGTCCAAGTGGTCCCATCCCACTCCCACGTGTCGCCGAGCGCGACGTTGCCGCTGGCCTGTCCGCCGAACAATACCGTGCGGTCGCGATGGGTGTCGTAGGCCATCGTGAGCCAGCGCCGGGGTGGTGGGCCACCGTTGTCGACCTGTAGCCAACTCGGAGCTACTTGCGCGGGCAGGGGCGGTTGAATAGTGGTCGCGGCCAATGCTGCGACAAGGACGCTGACAGTCGATACGGGTAGTGAGTGCACGGTGTTCTCTTTGCGCCGGGTAGGGCGCCCCAACGATATACCCCTGTTGCACGCGTGCCTACCGTCTGAGCGTCCAGGTAGTAGCGATTCGGGGTGCCCTGATTGTACCCCGGTGAACCTGCGAGGCCGTGAACTCTGCGCACCGAGGAGAAGCGCGTTTCCGACAGCATTGCACATCTACTCGCAGCTCGTCTTCGACGTTCACCGGCAGTAACGCCTGAGAGTAATTGAGGCCGAGGTTTACGGTGTGCTTCGGATCGATTCCCTCATCGGGAACGCGATCATCGCCGCGCGTGACTTGTCGCCCTTGCGCAATCTGAGGCAGCTAGAGCTTGCGCTCACCGTCAAGTCCATGGTCAAGGCGGAGGCAGCGCGAAGGCCGGGGAACGTCTCGATGTACTTGCGACAGCGAAGGGGCTAAGGAAGTAGTCCATCTCCGGCTGACCTTCCCCCAGTTTGATGGACACATCCCGAACGGGCACAGTGGTGCCCAACAGGAATCAGATGACCAAGCGCAAACGACGAATATTCACGGCAGAGCAGAAGCTCAGGCAGTGCGCTTGGCCAAAGAGCTGGGCAGTGTTGCCAAGGCCGCGCGCGATCTCGACCTGAAAGAACCAAGCCTGACCAATTGGGTGAAGCAGGCGGCGATCGACGAGGTTGGCGGCATGCCTGGCAAGCTCACGACAGACGAGCGCGAAGAACTGCAGCGCCTTCGGCGTGAGGTCCGAATCCTGGAACAGGAACGATCCTTCCTAAAAAAGCGGCCGCTTACTTCGCCGAGGACACAATCACCGAGAGGCGTTCGAAGTGATTGTGGCGGAGCGCGCAAACTACCCGGTGGCGCTGATGTGTCGCCGCTTGCAAGTGTCCTGCAGTGGCTTCCACGCCTGGTTGAAGCGGCTAACGTCCGAGCCAGCGAAGCGTGACAGAGCCCTGGCCGACAAGATCCGGGGCGTTCACAGCAAGAGCCGCATGACGTACGGAAGCCCACGCATTGATCACGAACTGGTCGCCTGCGGTGAAGTAGTCGGCCACAAACACGTCCAGCGCATCATGCGTGAGAACGGCATCGTGGCGCGGTTTCCGCGCCGTCGATGCACGACGACGATCCGAGACGAATCCGATGCAGTCGCCGAGAACATCCTGAACAGGGAGTTCTCCACGGATGCTCCGAACAAGGCCTGGGTCGGTGACATCACTTACATTCAGACCCGTGAAAGATGGCTGTACCTAGCCGTGATCATCGGCCTGTTTTCTCGACGCGTCGTCGGCTGGTCTATGGCCGACCACTTGCGCACGGAGCTGCCAATTGCGGCACTGGAGATGGCGATTGGCGATCGAGAGTTCGAGTACAACAGCGGTGTGTACCAGAAGCTTCTAAGAAGGAGCTGGATCACCTCATCCATGAGTTGGGCAGGCAACTGCCACGACAACGCCGTCGCGGAGAGCTTCAATGGCACGGCGAAGA
>CAXBFC010000415.1:0-7398 GCA_963974725.1 uncultured bacterium
GGCGCTGACGATCACGCCGCGGCCTGGCGACTTGCAGCGTTCTTGCCAGTTGTCGAGGTCGATGCCGAGGTAGATGACCGGGACGCGCGTCTCTTGGATCTCGGGATGCAGCTCGCACAGGCGCTGCTGGCAGAACTTCGTGACGACCCGGAAGAACGTCGCCCGGGCCAGTTTCTCAGGCAGCAGCTTGTGCGAGTAGGCGAACTCGAAGTCAACATACGACGAAATCGAGAACGGCACATCGAGCAGGTGCGCGGCGCCCATGACGACGTTGGCGGACCACGTCGAGGCGTAGACATGGATGTGCCGCGGTTGCATTGGCCGCAGCAGGTCGGCCAATTGCAGCGCGTTGCCGGGGTGACGCGGATTGCGTAGCACGTGCTTGCCGAAGAACTCTTGCGACTCGGCGTCGGGTTGCGCGCGATACATCGAGACCAGTTGTTGACCGCGTCGTCGCAGCAACCAGAGTTTGGCGCGCAGGTAGGATCGGGTGACCCCATCGCGCGGCAAGAACGTCGCGAGCTGGAGCAGTTCTTCCGCCTCGCGGTGACGCGGTGCTTGTTCGTTGGGCTGGAGAACGATGACGCGCCAGTCCGGTCGTTGCTTGAGGATCGCCAGCAGTTCGCGGTAGACGAACGTGTGCGACATGTCGGGCAAGACGGGCAGCACGACGACAACCGGTCCGGTCGCCTTGGCGCTAGCAGGCGCAACCTTGGGCGCGGTGCGCGAAGTGAAGACCGCCGTCAACGCCGCCAGTTTGAGTCCGAGCAAGCGTTGCCAGGCGATGCGCACGAGTTCCTTGCACCAGCCGAAGGTGCCCAGCGAAACGGTTCGTCCCGCGTCATCGACGATCGTCACTGGCCCATCGCGCCGCGCTTGATGGATCGCATCGAGCGGCGCCGGGGCGTGCGGGTGGCCCTGCCAGGTGATGGTGCGCTCGGTCACTGCGGCGCGACCCCGTTGGTGGGCGCGGCCTCGCCATAGATGGCTTCGAACTCGTCGACTGCAGCATGCAACGTCTTGGGAGGCTGCACGGCATCGCGGTAACGCGCGAGGCGATCCGGCTCGTCGAACAAGCGTTGGAGGCGCAGCGCCAGGTCGGTTGCGTCGCCCGGCGCAAACAGTTCGCCGTCGACGCCGTCGTCGACCACTTCGACCAAGCCACCGAAGCGGCTCGCCAAGACCGGTAGTCCAGCGGCACGCGCTTCCAATACGACGAATGGCGCGTTCTCGTGCCAGGTGCTCGGCACGACCAAGACGTCGATCTGTGCCAGCGCCTGCGCCAGTTCTTCGCGAGCGAACGGTCCGTCGACCGTGATGCGATCGTCTTGGTCGGCGGCGGCTTCAAGCGCGGCGGCATACTCGGCGAAGTCGCTCTTGCGGCCGCGCAACAGCGCCCGGCAATCGCCCTTTACTCGCGCCATGGCTTCGACCAGCACATTGGGTCCCTTGTGCGGTGAGTAGGTGCCAAAGAATCCAAACGTCAACGGCCGCTGGGCGGGGCGCGCGCGGGCAACTTCGTCGGCGAGTGCCCCCGCATCGACGCCGTAGGCGAGGTGCCGGGTGCGGTGCTCTGGCACGCCGTTCTTCAAGAACACGCCGCGCAAGAACTCGGTTGGTGCGACGATCGTATGTGCCTTCGCCAATCTTTCGAGCAGATACGCCGGGCGTTCGAGCATCGTCGCGACCTTGGCGCGCAAGTCCCACCCGGGCTTGGACTCACCGCGTGACGCAACGTGCAGCCGATCGATCTGGTCGGCGATCGGGCTCTCCTGCAGCTCGGCAAACAGCTCTGGCGTGTGACAAGGCAAGCAACCGCGGCCGCCGTCCGGTGGGCCATCGCACGCCGTGCCGTCGGGCTTCATCAGGATGACCCGCGGGCATACGAACCAGAAGTCCATCAGCGACACGATCAGTCCGCGGCGTTGCTCGACGACGCGATCGATCAGGTCGGCTCCGAGGTGGCGCAAATGGAAGCTGTGCACGACGTCGGTCTCGCGCTCGCGGATGTGCGCCGCAAAGACTTCGGCCATGTATGGGTGCCGGTATTCCATGCGCCGCCAGTCGCGGCCGATGTTCATCCAGAAATTGATCCGTCGCACCGGCAGGCCCTGCACCTCTTCTCGCGATTCCCGCCATGGACCGGTGGCCTCACCAAATGCGGGATCCAATGAGAACACGTCCACGTCGTGTCCGCGCCGCTGCAGTTCTCGCCCGACGTTGAGCACGTATTGCTCGGTGCCGGTGAAGTAGTTCGGTGGGAACTGGTGGACGACGAGTGTGATGCGCAAGGAGGACGGCCAGTCTTGGGGGGAGAAGCTGCAGCCAACGATACGTCGGCCGAATCAGTGCGCAACGTTAGCTCGGCTGGAGTGGCTTGCTGGCCGAGGCCAAGGCTGCTGGTCTTCTTTCGGATGCGTTTACGCACAGAGTCCGGCCACGAACCTCGGCAATGCTGGCAGCAACGCGCATAGTGACGGTTGTGTCGGACACCAACGAGAACGAGCTGCTACGCCGGCAACTTCGCGAGCTGGAGGCCCGAGTTGCCCGTCTGGAGGAGCAGCGGGTCGAGTGGCAGCGGGTCGAGGAGCAACAGCTCCGGGCGCAGCAGGTCGGGGCTGCGGTCCCGCCGCCAGTTGCTCCGCAGGTGGTATCTCCGGTGGCGCCTGTCGTCGAGTCGACAAGCGAGCCGCGGCCGTTGCCTGCGATGCCGCCGCCGATTCCCGATGCGGTTGCGCCATCTGGTTCGCATGCGAAGCTACCTCAGCGAGACAGGGGGCCGGCCGAGACGCATCGAGCTCGAGCTGAGCGTGAATCACGCGACCTCGAACACTTCATCGGCCTGGCCGTGCTCGGCCGCGTCGGCATTGCTGCGGTCGTGCTCGCCGCAGCCTACTTTGGCCAGCTCGGCTGGGCCCAGCTCGGTCCGGCCGCGCGCGCCGCGCTTGTCTACGTGTTTGGCGCGGCGCTGATTGCGTTGGGCACGGTGTTGCGTCGCCACGTTGATCAGCGTTACGTCGCCCTGATGTGGGGTGGTGGCGTCGCGGTTACCTACGTCGCCGGCGTGCTCGCGCATCTGCGATACGAGGTGATGCCGTCGTGGGTCGCGGTGGTCTCGCTGTTGCTGACTGCCGCCCTCGGTCAGTTCCTGGCGCATCGCTTGCGTCTGGAAATCTTCGCGACGGTGGCGCTCGGCGGCGCCTACCTGGCTCCCGTGTTGGTTGGCACGCCGTCGCCAACCCCGACCGCGTTCTTCGTGTTGCTGCTAGCGTTGCACAGTTGGGCCGCATGGACCGAGCATCGTTGGCAGTGGCATTCCGCGCGCATGCTAGCGGTCATCGCAACGCTGATGTCGGTGGCCGGTTGGTATTCGGAGAACGACTTCGTGTCGCCGTGGTCGTTTTTGTGGCACATGCAGGCCGTATGGCTGCTGATCGCACTGCCGGAACTTGTGCGCGCAGCGCTGCGTCAGCCAGTCGCTGCGCGGCGAATCTGGGCGGTGTTTGGGTTGGGGCTCGTGTTCTGTCTGGCCTCGACCTGTCCGTCGACGATGGTCGAACACTCGGCCTTGGTCGTTGGCGCGGTTCTGCTCGTCGCCGGTGCATGGTTCGTCACGCGCAGCGTCTTGATGGGGCAGTGTCTGGCGCGCATTCCAGCGTTCTTGCTAGGCTTCGGAGTGGTGCGCTGGTGGTGGGCGAACTACGAGCAGCCGCGTGAACACGAATGGGTGCTCATCGTCGGTCTAGCGCTGGTCGGTTTGTTGCAGCTTGGGGTTCGCCGTTGGACGCAGGTGGGCGAGCTGGGGACTGCGATCGCGGCAAGCCTCGCGTTGTTCTCCTTGGCCTCTACCGGTGCATCCGGGCCGGGCTTGCCGCTCGAGGGGGCGCCGCTTGCCATGGTGTTGCCGTTGCTGTTGCTGGGATTTGCGCGGCAGCCAATCGGTCAGATCACTGGGTTGTTGCTCTCTGTGGCCACATGCCTCGCGGCTGTCTTGCATGCCAGCGCACCACCCGTGCAAGGCCAGGAGCTCGTGGCGATCGCACTGGTTGGCGCGACCGCAATCGCCACCATCGGAACTTGGATGTCGGCCCGGCGGGAAGCGATCCTGCTGGGTATGGTCGCGACCGGGATGCACGCCATCCTGCTGCTCGCGTGGTTGCACTACTGTGTTCGTGGCGAGCCGGTCGAGCCTGGCGTACTGCCGATCCCGTTCTGGAACGTGCGCTTCCTGGCACTGTCGGTGTTGGTCGCGCTGGTTGCCTTCGCACGTTCGCGCTTGCCGCAGAAACTGGGGGAACAGCGCATCGTGCTTGGCATCGTCGTGCTGGTGGCAAGTTACGTCGGTGGCTTGCTGGAAGTGCTCGACATCAGCGCCGACTGGACGTTCGGGCCGCGGGCAGCCTCGACCACGCTGTATTCGCTGCTGTTCGCATCGGGGTTGTTGGTGGCCGGTTTCGCGAAGCAATTGCTCGGGTTGCGATGGACGGCACTGGCCCTGTTCGTTGGCGTTGCGGTCAAGGTGGCTGCATACGATTTGAGTCAGGCGAAGACCCCGGTGCGGGTCTTGGTGACAGGAGTCTTGGGCGCGGTGCTGCTCGTCGTTGCGTGGGGTTACGCCCGCCACAAGCGCGTCCGTTCGGGCGATGCTGCCGGCGGCAGGGTTGGCGACAGTGCCGACCCGAATGCCAGTGCCGACCCGAGTGCCAACCTCAGTGCCAACGACGGTGCCGATAACAGTGCCGACGATTAGGGGAAGGCTGCCTTCCCAGCGACCTCGCTACCAGGGGGCTTCGACGTAGTCCTTGAGGAACCGGCCGTAGACGTGGTCGCCGGTCAGGTGCCCGCTGATGATCGGGTCGCACACCCGAGCGGCGCCATCGAGGATGTCGAGCGGCGGTTGGAAGCCTTCCTGCTCTTTGCGCAACGCATGTTCGGCAGGGTCTTCATCGGTGACCCAGCCCGTGTCGACGCTGTTCATGAAGATGCCCGAACGGTGGTAATCGGGCGCCGAGGTGCGCGTCATCATGTTGAGCGCCGCCTTGGCCATGTTGGTGTGCGGGTGCTTGTCGGTCTTGGTGCCGCGGTTGAACTGTCCTTCGACGGCGGACACGTTGACGACGTGCTTGTCGGCAGTCGTGACCCGTTCCATCAACGGCTTCAGCCGTGCATTGAGCACGAACGGCGCGACCGCGTTGACCAATTGCACTTCGAGCAATTCTGGGGTCGAGACCTGATGCATGCGCAAGCGCCAGCTGTTGATCTTGCGCAGGTCGACCTGCTGTTGGTCGACGTCGTAGGTGCCAGCGGGGAACAGGGTCGGGTCGTGTTGGGCGTCTTCGTCGAGCACGAGGAACTGCGACATCTCGGCGGCGGCGGCGTGCTGGTCGTGAGTCGTCGACTTGGTGAGAGCCTCGCCGCCGGTGGCGGCGCCTGGCACGCCGAGCAGCGCGCGGGCCGGCGCGGACAGAACCTCATTGGCTCGGCGTTCGTCGGCGAGCAGGTGCTTGTAGAACGCCGCGGGTCGCCGCACCGTCTGGCAGGCGTTGTTGATCAGGAAGTCGAGCCGATCGAGCGAGTCGAGCAGGTGGGTGCAGAGGGCTTCGATGCTCGGGGTGTGGCGAAGATCGAGCCCGTAGATCTGCAAGCGGTCGCGATACTCGGCGAAGTCGTCGCGCTCGGCGTAGCGTCGCGCCGCATCGGCTGCGAACCGCGTCGTCACGATCACACGGGCGCCGCAGCGCAGCAGCTTCAGCACGATCTCTTGACCGATCTTGACGCGACCGCCGGTGACCAGCGCGACGCGGCCGCTCAGGTCGGCGAGCTCGCCACGCTTCGCGAAGTTGAAGTCGCCGCAGCTTGCGCACATCGAGTCGTAGAAGAAGTGCACTTGCGTGTAGGCCTGCTTGCAGATGTAGCAGGAGCGTGGCTCGCTGAGCACATTCGCGACGTGGGCTTGGCGCAGTTGCGATTCGAGCAACTGCGATTGGCGCTCGGCGGCTTCGCGCATCGGTAGCGCATGCGTCGGTAGATTGGGGTTGTCGACTTTGTTCTCGCTGCGTGCGCGTCGCAGCGCAGCCGCTCGCAAGGCCTCTTGCTCGCGCGCGCGTTTGTCGACGGCCGCCTGGCTGCGTGCCGCGCGACGCTCTTGCCGCAGGTCACCTTTCGAAGTGCCGAGCAACCGTCCGCAGGCGGCCAGCAACCGTGTGCGTTCGTCTGCGGACAGCTCGGCGAGCCGCGTCGCATCCGCCGCGTACGCTTCGAGCATCGCCAGCAGTGTCGGTTGTGGTTCGGGGGTGTCCGCCATGGGCAAGTTCGGCGCGGCACCTTAGCCGGTTTGCAGGCTTGGCGCGGCCAGCCAATCGTGGCAGTGCAATGCTTCGGCGAAGCTCTGGCGAGCAATCCTGCGGGCACCAACTCGTTGGCGATAGCACGGCGCGTGACGCTGGGAGCGAGAGCGCTGGGAGCGAGAGTGATCGTTGCGATAGCGCTGGTTGTGGGGAAGCGCGCCGCGATGCAAGCTCGCGGCGGCTTCTAGCCGTGGTCGCTGCGGCGACTAGTTGTTGCCGCCGCCAGCACCGGCGGCCTTGCCGGGGGTGCTGCGACGGCGGCGCGGCTTGAACACCTTGTGGCCGGCCTTCTCGATTGCCTTGAGCTCCTTCATCGCAGCTTCGGCCGCCTTGTAGTCCTTGTTCAGCATGGCGTCTTCGAGGTCGAGCAGGCCACGCAGGGCCTTGTTGATGCCGACCTGGTAGTTCTTGACGAACTCCGCTTGCTTTTCCTTCGGTTGACGGGCGGTCGCGCGCGGAGCGTGCTTCTTGGCTTCCATCAGCGAAACGGCCGCGGCCGTGATTTGGGCCATCGGGGCCTTGTCGTCCGGCTTCTTCAGGAACTCGCCGACGGCGTCGAGCGCCTCTTCCATCTTTTCCATCTCGACCTTGACCGGCGATTTCTCGCGCTTCGGTCGGGTGGCGCCGGCGTCTTGCGACAGGACGGGCGTGGCGGCGGCGGCGATGGCGAACAGGGCAACGAGCAGAGGGCGCTTCATATATCTAGGGGTCAGTGGGTTGGGGTCTCGAATGCGCATCGAAACGTTCGCCGGCTCGGTGCACAACCGGAGAGATGTGGATTAGACACTCTCGGTTCATGCGGACTCCCCGAAGTCGAGGATCTGCGGTTGGCCGAACGGCGCGGGAGGAGCCGGGCCGGGCGCGTAGGCCGGTTCCCCTGGAGGGTGCTGCGAGCCCGAGTTCCATGCTCGTATTTGTGACGAAATGTCATCGGGTGAGCGTGGTCGACAAGCGTGCCAGCGCACAAGCGGTCCGGAGCTGCCCGGTAATCCTCCATGCCAGCGCTCGCGGGCCGGCTCCTGGCATCGCGGGGTGGCCGCGGCAGAGCGTC
>CAXBFC010000416.1:0-7382 GCA_963974725.1 uncultured bacterium
GAGCGGCATTCCAAACCGCGCCGGCGGCGGATTGGCGGGACTGAGTTGGGTCCAATTCGTGCCGTCCCAGGCCCAAGTGTCGTTGAATGTGTTGCCGTTCGACAAACGCCCTCCGAACAAGATGACCCGCATGCCGACAGGGTCGTATGCCATTCCGGCAAAGGCACGGGCCGGCGGGCTGATCGCCGGGGTGACGTCCGTCCAGGTCGCGCCATCCCAAACCCAGGTGTCGCCAAACACCGGCCCGCTGCCGACAACTTGGCCTCCGAACAACACACATCGTTGGGTCGCGCCGTTGTAGGCCATGGCCGCATAGCCACGCTCAGGCGGACTCAGGACCGGGGTTACCTCATGCCAGGTAACGGTTTGGGCGGCTAGCGGGGCGAGAAGCAAGCAGACGGCTAGAGCTTTGAAACGGAGCATTGGGTGTCCAAGGACCAAGCATAGCGAACGCGTCACGCGTATCGCAGAATTCACAGCGCCGGCTCGTTGCTCGGAACCTGCGCCGGCGCAATCAGTTTCGCCACAGCTTTGGCCGACCGAATAGGTATCCCTGGGCGAGGGATACGTTCAGGTCGGCGAGGATCAAGCTGTCGGATTCTCGCTCAACGCCCTCGGCGATGACATGTGCGTCCAACGACTGCCCGACCCGAACCAAGCGCTCAAGACTGCGTCGCAAACCGCGATCAGAACTGATGCCATGAACATAGTGGCGGTCGATCTTGACCACGTTGGGCTCGAGTCGAATCAGAGCCTCAAGCGAACTGCGGCCGAAACCAACGTCGTCGATCGCGACTCGGCAACCGGTTGCTTCTCGCAACTGCTTCACTCGCGGAACCAGCTCGGCGGGTTCGCCGACGAGCATCGCCTCATTGAGTTCGATGCACAGACGGTCGCGCAACTGGGTGCGACGCACGAGATCGACGGCCTTCTCCGAGCTTTCGCCGAGCAACGTCGCCGGCATCAGGTTGACGTGGGCGAACTTCTCTCCGGGCACGCTTGCGGCAGCAGCCAGACAGGTCTCCAGGCACGCGAAGTCGAGTTCGTCGAGTTGATTGCGGGCCCGGAAGGCGCGGAACAACTGCTCAGGGTTTTGCATCACGCCGAGCGGGCCGCGAATCAAGAACTCGTAGCCGACGACCTCCGTGTCGCGCACGCCAACGATCGGTTGCGCCCACGCAGCCAACTGCTCATAGCCTGGCAGTTGCACGCGCTGGCTACCGGCGCCGCTCACTTCGACCGCGTTCTTGCCAAACGACTTGGCCAAGTGCAGCGCGGCGCTCGACTCGATCAGCAAATCGTCCAGTCGAGAATGGTTCGTGTGTAATTGCTCGACGCCACAACTAATCCGCACGTCCGCTTCGCCGGCCGCCGTGTGGATGCTGCGGTCCGCGACGGCTTGTCGGATGCGATCGGCGAGTTCGGCGGCTTCGGCGACGCGCACGTCGGTCACCAACACCATGAACTCGTCCCCGCCGATGCGTGCCACCACGTCGGTCTCGCGCACGGTGTCCTCAATGCGCTGGCCAATTTCACGCAGCACCTCGTCGCCGCCATTGTGTCCAAACTTGTCGTTGACCGACTTGAAGTCATCACAATCGATCAGCACCACTGCCGCCGGCGTGCCGTGACGACGCATGCGTTCGATCTCGCGCGCGACCGCATCTTCAAATCCGCGGCGGTTGCAGAGACCCGTCAACTGGTCGTGGTCGGCCAGTTCGCGCCAACGCTTGTTGGCCCGGCGCAAGCGGGAAGCCGTCGCCTCCAACTGGCGCTGCGCATTCTTCTGTCCGGTGATGTCTCGCGCGATCGCCGAAGTGCCGACCGTCTCGCCGTCCGCGCCAATCACCGCCGAAATCGTCAGGTTGGTCGGAAGCAGCCGGCCATCCTTGGTAAGGCGTTCGGTCTCGACGTTTTGGATCTGTTCGCCAGCGCGCGCCCGGTCCGTCAGGATCTCGAGTTCTTGCCGGCGGTCCTCCGGAACAATCTGGAAGATTGACTTGCCGACCATCTCCGCGGCTGTGTAGCCGTACATCAGCTCCGCCCCCCGATTCCAACAGTCGACCGTGCCATCCAGGTTCTTGGAGATCACCGCGTCGCGCGAAGCCGACACGATCGAGGCCAATCGCGCCGTGTCCCGCTGGAACCCGGGCAGTGCCATCGCGCGCTTCACGGTCGGCACCAACGCCACGACAGTCGCCAAAGACACCACCGCAGTTACGCCCTTCAGCAAACCCGACAGGTAGTAGATCGGCTGCCAGAAGATCATTGCCTCGACGAAGTGCACGGCACCACAGGCGAAAATGAACGCCGCAAACAGCGCAAAGACCCGTGGGAACGGCACATCACGCCGCCGCAGCAGCAGGCTGGCCAGCACCACCGGAATGGCCATGTAGGCAACGAAGGTCGCGATGTCCGCCAGGATATGCAGCCATCCAAGCCACTCTGGCCAGCTACCACACTGCCAGCGCGGCGGAAAACCCTCGGTATCAAACCAGCTGCAAATCCAATCCCACATTCAAACTCCCGGAAGAAAAACGCGTCTCAGCTGCACCGACCCTACTACTCACAATAGGGTGACCCCCGACAACCGCAATCCCATCGGCCGCAATACGGATACGAGGAAACCTCTCTACGTCCTTGATCCCACCGGCCCCAACCGCCCGTAGCAACCTCAGTTGGCGTGCGAAAAGGACCCCACAGCACAGCCCGGATCTCGGCAGAAGCCCGCCCAGCGCCCTCGGCCGCAGGCCTGTAGCCGTTAGATACTCCTGGGTATCTAACTAGCACAAGCACCGCCGCCAGCCTACTCTGCTGCCCTCGTAGCCGCCTCTTGGCGGCCGCCGGCCCGCATTCGCCGATGTCCTCAATCCACAACAAGCGCATCACTCCGGGCCAGAAGCCTGACTGGCTGAAGGTCCCGATTCCGTCTGGGCCGACCGTTGCACGCCTGACCAAGACCCTCCGCGATCGCGGCCTGCACACCGTTTGCGAAGAGGCGCGCTGCCCCAACATGGGTGAGTGCTGGGATGGCGGCACGGCAACGTTCATGGTGCTCGGCGACACCTGCACCCGCGGTTGCCGGTTCTGCGCGGTCAAGACGCACAGTCAAGGCGTGCCGGTCGATGCCGAAGAGCCGGAGAAGGTCGCCGAGGCTTCGGTCGCGATGGGCCTGAAGTATGTCGTACTGACGATGGTCGACCGTGATGACCTGCCGGATGGCGGCGCCAAGCACGTCGCCGACACGATCCGCGCCATCAAGCGGCTGAAGCCGGACATGTTGGTGGAAGCGCTGGTCGGTGACTGGCTGCCGACCGACAAGACCTCGCGCGAAGATCTGGCCAACCGCCAACGCAGCATCGAAACGGTGCTCGAAGCACAGCCAGACGTCTACGCCCACAACATCGAAACCGTGCTGCGCCTGACGCCGCGGGTTCGCGACCATCGCTGCAGCTACATCGGTTCGTTGACGACGCTGCGCATGGCCAAAGAGATCAACCCCGAGGTCGTCACCAAGTCCTCGGTGATGCTCGGACTGGGTGAAGGCGAACGCGAACTCGAACAAACCATCGACGACCTGCGCGAGTTTGGCGTCGACGTCGTGACCTTCGGCCAATACCTGCGCCCGTCGATGTTGCACCTACCAGTGCGCGAGCACCTGTCGCCGGCGCGCTTCAAGGCACTCGAAGAACGCGCGATGACGAAAGGCTTCCTGTACGTCGCGTCCGGGCCGCTGGTGCGGTCGAGCTACAAGGCCGCCGAGTTCTACATCGCCGGCTTGCTGCGCCAACGGAAGGCCGCCGAAGCAGCAGCCCAAACGAACCCTTCCGCGCAGGTACCTTCCGCGCAGGACAACACCGCGACGACCAACGCAGTCACCCAGGCATCTGGGGAGAACACAAACATATGAGTCTCGAACTACTGACGATTCTCGACAAGGACGGCAAAGCCCAGAAGGGCAAAGACCCGAACTTGCCGCCAGAAGAACTGAAGAAGCTCTACCGCTTGATGGTCGCCACGCGCGCCCTCGACGACCGCGGCCTGGCGCTGCAACGTCAAGGCCGCATCGGCTTCTACTTGCAGTCGACGGGCCAAGAGGCGTCGCACATCGGTGCTGCCTACGCGATGCTGGAGAGTGATTGGCTGTTCCCGGCCTACCGCCAGCCCGGCATCCTGCTGCTGCGCAACGTTCCTTACGAGAAGATCATCGCGGAGTGGTTCGGCAACTCGGGCGACACCAGCAAGGGTCGTCAGATGCCGGTGCACTACAGCTTCCGTCAGGCGAACTTCGTTTCGATCAGTTCGCCGATCGGCACGCAGCTGAGCCAGGCGGCCGGTGCCGGCATGGCGGCGAAGGCGCGCGGCGACGACACGGTGTTCATGACGTTCTGCGGCGACGGCGGCACCAGCAGCAACGACTTCCACTGCGGCCTCAACTTCGCAGCGGTCTACAAGGCTCCGGTCGTGTTCGTCTGCGAAAACAACGGCTGGGCGATCTCGGTCGCCAGTGAGAACCAAACCGCCAGTGAGTCGATGGCCATCAAGGCCGACGCCTATGGCATGCCAGGCGTGCGCGTCGACGGCAACGACATCCTCGCGGTCTATCGCGTCTGCAAGGAAGCGATCGATCGCGCCCGCCGCGGCGAAGGTCCGACGCTGGTCGAAACCGTCACCTACCGCATTGCCTCGCACTCGAGCTCCGATGACGCGGATCGTTACCGCGACAAGAAGGAGTTCGAGGAGTGGAAGAAGAAGGATCCGATCCAACGGTTCCAGCGCTACCTGAAGCACAAGAAGCTGTGGACCGAAGCGTTCGAGAAGGAATGCGTCGAGGGTGCCAAGGAAGAGATCATGGCGGCAACCAAGAAGGCCGAAGCCCTGCCGCCAATGGGTCCCGAATCGATGTTCGACGACGTCTTCATGAACCAGACGCAGGGCTTGAAGGCGCAGAAGAAGGAACTGCACGACCTCATGCTGAAGGGCGGCGTCGGCGCCGAAGTCGGCCACTTCCCCCTCTAAGCCCCACCACCACACACAACGCCAACAGAGAGATAGACAGATGACGGCAACCAAGAAAAAGAAGCAGGGTGGTGCGAGCGCGACCGGCACCAAGGTCATGACGATGCTCGAGGCCATCAACGATGCGATGCGCACCGAGATGCAGAACGACGACCGCGTGGTCGTGTTCGGCGAAGACGTCGGCAAGAAGGGCGGGGTCTTTGGCACCACCATGGGCCTGCACGAAGAGTTCGGCGAAACCCGCTGCTTCGACACGCCGCTCAGCGAGTGTGGCATTCTCGGCGCCGGTGTCGGCATGGCCCTCTACGGCATGCGCCCGATCGCCGAGATCCAGTTCCTCGACTTCATCTACCCGGGCTTCGACCAAATCGTCAGCGAAGCCGCGAAGATGCGGTACCGCTCCGGCGGCGAATACACCTGCCCGATGGTGATCCGCTCCCCTTACGGCGGCGGCATTCGCGGCGGTCACTACCACAGCCAGTCGAGTGAGGCCTACTTCTGCCACACGCCTGGCCTCAAGGTCGTGATCCCAAGCACGCCGGCTGACGCCAAGGGTTTGCTGATCGCTTCGATCCGCGACGAAGACCCGGTCATGTTCTTGGAGCCGAAGGCGATCTACCGCCACGCCAAGGATGAAGTGCCGCTCGGCGAGCACGTCGTCGAACTGGGTAAAGCCCGCATCGCCCGCGAAGGCACCGACGTCACCATTCTCTGCTACGGCGCCATGGTGCCGGTTTGCGAGAAGGCCGCCGAGCTTGCTGAAAAAGAGCACGGCCGCAGCTGCGAGATCGTCGACCTGCGCACGCTGGTGCCACTCGACGAGCAGACCATCCTCGAGTCGGTCAAGAAGACCGGCCGCGTCGTCATCGTCTACGAAGCACCCAAGACCGGTGGCTTCGGCGGCGAGCTGTCGGCGATCATCGCCGAGAAGGCCATCGAATACATGGAAGGCCCCATCGTGCGCGTCGCTGGCTTTGACACGCCTTTCCCCTACGCCCTCGAACACCTCTACATGCCCGACCCCAAGCGCGTCGCTGCGGGCATCGAAAAGACCTTCGTCTGGTAGCGCCCAAGATCCACTCACACCCACCAACCGAACACACCCAAGCAACCGAATATGGCACTTAAGGAATTCAAGCTCCCCGACATCGGCGAAGGCATTGCCGAGGGCGAAATCGTCAGCTGGAAGGTCGCATCTGGCCAAGCAGTGAAGGAAGAAGACGAGTTCGTCGAAGTGATGACGGACAAGGCCACGGTGACGATCACCGTGCCCTACACCGGCAAGATCGCCGAACTGAAGTGCGCCGAAGGCGACGTCGTTCCGGTTGGTAGTGTCATCGCGGTCATCGACGCCGGCGCTGCCGGTGGCGATGCGGGTGGCGATGCGCCTGCCGCTGACGCTCCGGAACCGGCCAAGGAAGCCAAGGAAGAGGCCAAGCCAGCTGCTGCACCGGCCGCCAAACCCGCCGCCAAACCAGCCGCCGCTCCGGCCGCCGCTCCGGCCGCCGCAGCGCCGGTTGCCTTCGTGCAGTCGAGCCCCGGCAAGGTGCTCGCCGCTCCCGCCACGCGCCGCCGCGCACGGGAGATGGGCATCGACCTGTCGGCAATCTCGGCAACCGGCCCGCGTGGCCGCATCACCAACGACGACCTCGCCAGCGCCACGCCCGCAGCTGCTCAAGCTGGTGGCGGTGCCAGTGGTGGCCACTCGTTCCCGCCGATCGCGATCCCGCCGGCACCCGAAGGTCGCACCGAAGTGCGCACGCCGTTCCGTGGTCTGCGTCGCAAGATCGCCGAAGCGATGACGCGTTCGATGTTCACCGCGACGCACTTCACCTACGTCGACGACATCGATGTCACCGACCTGGTCAAGATCCGCAAGGAAGCCAAGGCGGCCTACGCCGACCGCGGCGTCAACGTCACCTACCTGCCGTTCATCATGAAGGCCATCGTCACCGCGATGAAGGCCCACCCAGAGATGAACGCGTCGCTCGACGAAGTGACCAACGAGTTTGTCGTCAAGCAGTACTACAACTTCGGCATCGCGACCGACACCGACAACGGCTTGATCGTTCCGGTCATCAAGGACGTCGACCGCAAGTCGATCGGCGAACTCGCGACCGAACTGCAAGATCTCGCCGCGCGCACCCGCGAAGGCAAGGTCACCGTGGACGACCTCACCGGTGGCACGTTTACGATCACCAACGCCGGCAACATCGGCGGCCTGTTCGCCACGCCGGTCATCAACTTCCCCGAAGTTGCGATCTGTGGTGTGCACGCGATCAAGGACGCGGCGATCGTTCGTGACGGCGCCTGTGTGCCGGGCAAGAAGATGTATCTCTCGGTGTCGATTGACCACCGTCTGG
>CAXBFC010000417.1:0-7372 GCA_963974725.1 uncultured bacterium
TGTCGCGAATGAGCTTCACGAAGCCACGCGTGTCTCGTGCCGCAATGCTACGAGGGACATGAGACAGCGGCAGCACGGAGGACTCTGCATCGATGCCGCGTGCCTTGGCTTCCGGCTCGTCCATGCCGACGCCCGCGACTTGCGGGTCGGTGAAGATGACCCATGGCAGCGCGGTGTAGTCCCGGGACTTGCTCTCACCGAAGGCGTTCTCGGTCGCCACGGCGCCCTCATACGCCGCCGTGTAGACGAAGCTCGGATCCCCGATGACATCGCCAGCGGCGAACACACGCGGCTCGCTGGTGCGAAGCGTTTCGTCGACCGCCACGAAGCCTTGCGTATCCAGCGTGATGCCGAAGTCTTCCAGTCCGAGTCCATCGGTATTCGGCACCCGGCCGGTCGCCGCAAGAATGTGTTCGGCGCGGAACTCGCGAGCAACACCCTGGACCGTGGCGTGCACGACGACCCCTGAGTCGTCTCGTTCGACTCGTTGCAGGTCGACGCCGGTGACGATGTTCATGCCCTCGCCTTCGAGGTAGCCGGTTAGCGCACTCGTCAGGTCTTCCGCCTCGGTCGGCAGAATGCGCGAGGATCGTTGCAGCACCGTCACCTCGGTGCCGAAGCGTGCGAACATCTGGGCGATCTCGAGGGCGATGTACCGGCCACCCAGGACGATGAGCGAGCGCGGCAGCTTGTCGAGTTCGAACGCGCTTTCGTTGGTGAGGTAACCACTCGCAGCCAGGCCGTCCACCGCTGGGAGGAACGGCCGCGTGCCGGTGGCGACGAGGTAGTGACTCCCCTGGATGCGCTCGCCGTTGACTTCGACGGCGAGCGGCGACGTGAACTTGGCGCGGCCTGCGATGAGGCGCACGCTCTGCTTGTTCGAGATGACGTCGAGGTACTTGGCTTGACGCAGTTCGGCCACGAGTGCCCTCTTCTGTTGCATGACGGCCGCAAAGTCGGTCACGCGCCCACTGCCGGCGATGCCATCGAACGGCGAATGCTGTGCGCGATGCAGCGACTCGGCAGCTCGGATCAGGGTCTTCGATGGCACGCAGCCGACGTTGACGCAAGTGCCACCAATCGGGAGGCCATCGTTGATCATCGTCACCTTGGCGTTCAGGTCGCTGGCCTTGATTGCGGCAGCGAACGCAGCGGAGCCGCCGCCCACGATGACGAGGTGTTTCTCTGCCTTTGGATCACAACACGAGTCGTTCATCGGACGGCCTTGGGGTTTGCGTGGGTTTCTGGTGAAGCGCTGTAGCCAGCCTTCTTGATGGCTGCGACAAGGGCTTCGACTGTGGTCTTGGCGTTCGGTTGGAGCCGCACGGTGGCGAGCTTCTGTTCGTAGCTGACATCGACCCCAGCGACCCCGGGCACGGCGGCGAGTTCGGACTGGATGCCGATCGCACACGCCTGGCATGTCATGCCCTCGATCGTGAAGCGCCGAGTGAGTTCGTGGGAGGACACTGGCGATGCGATGAGCGCGGCCTTGTAGCCCGCGTCTTCGACAGCTCGGAGCAGCGGCGCCGGGTCGGCGGCGAGGGCCGCGTTGGCGACCACTACGCGGGCTCGGCCTGTCTTGTAGTCGACGTCGACGCCTTGCACGCCATCGACCTTCTGGAGAGCTATGGTGATGTTGGCCGCGCATCCTTCACAGGTCATTCCTTGCAGGTCCAGTTGCACCTCTCGCCCCTCGGAGACAGCGACGTTGCCACTGGTCGTGCCGCCCAGCAGATAGCCGACGTAGTTCGGGAAGAACGCGAAGGCTGAGATGAACAAGACGGCGACCCAGAACATCACGCGGCTGAAGCCGCGAGCCTTGACGTTGGGAGCCGCGCACGCGGTCCCGGGCTCGCAGGCCTCCTTGCGCACGTAGAGGAAGTAGAAGCCCGTCCCGAGAAGCAGGACCGCAACCCCGAGGAAGTACGGGCGATACTGATCGAAGACTGCGCCCACGCCCGCCGCAGATGCTCCGAAGGCGACCGCCAAAAGCGGCAGCCAGCAGCAGGCAGAAGCGAGCACTGCGGAGGCGAGAGAGCCGACAGTCGCCCAGGCGCCGAGATTCCGCTTCTTAGGTTTGGCGGTCACAGTGGGCTCTGGCGGGCAGCAGGACTTTGCCGATGTCGGCGCGGGATCGTTTTCGTTGGTCATGGGTCCTCTACGAAGAAAGCTTCAGAGCCATCGCGATTGCCTTGGAGACGCGCTCGCTGATCTCCAAACGGTCCCCCTCCATGCAAGTGTTCACGCAGTCCGAGAGATGGTTCTCGAGGAGTCGTGCGATGAACTGGCCGAGAGCTCCGCGCGCTGCTGCGGCCTGGACCAGGATGTCATCCGCGCAACGGGCGTCTTGAACCATCTGCTTCATGGCGCGGATCTGACCCTCCACGCGAGAGAGGCGATTCAGGAGCCGGCGCTTGGCCGGATCATCGAGGTAGGAGGTGGTGGTCGGCATGGCTGCAGAATACCCCTAGGAGGTATTCAAGTTCCGACGTTTCCTGGTTCTCTTCTGGAGGTTTAAGACGCACCCTCTTGGACGCGAAAACGAGGCCGCAGGGAGGCCCTCGACGGGACGAGCGCTTTGTTGGGTAGATTCTAGTGGATCGCCCTTGACCCCGTATCTTGGTCCGGGGTTTAGACTGGCGTGCGTCGACTTCGCGGCTCAATGGTCACGCGACAACACAAAACCGAACACTCAAGCCATGCTGACCGGATCCCATCCCAGAGAGCCAAGCACATCGGCATCGGCAGCGCCGCTACACGCGCCTAGCGCCGGGCCTAGAACTCGTGTCACCTGCCCCATGGCCCGCGTCGCGGTGCTCATGATGGCTGCGGTCGGACCTGTTCACGCTCAGATTCTGACCACGGATGCAGGCGTGCGCTCTCCTGAGCTGCCATCCATCCGCACGCTGTTTTCCTACAGACATTACGATGCCGTCGATGAGCTTAGGCTCCGAACGGAAGGCGTGTACAGTCCGACGAGGGACCTTGAGCTGAAGGCGGTCCTGCCTGTCGTATCCCGACGGGTCGAGACCGTCGCAGGGCATCAGGACCTCCACGGTTTCGGGGACTCCTTTCTGCAAGGCAAGTTTGCAGTGATACGCGAAGACGGCGTCATGCGGTCCAATCGAGTCTCGGTGCTTGGTCGGGCCATCTTGCCCACAGGCGACACCGGCGCGACCGCGATCGGTCAACCGCTGCACCCCAGACTGCAGTTGGGGCTTGGTTCGTATGGGGTCGGGCTCGGTGCCGCCGCGACGATCGTCCGTGACCGGCATCGTGCCTCGGTTGCAGTCGACTGGGAGCACCGCTCCGATCATCGAGGGTTTGACCCTGGCGACCAGTTGCGTCTTGACGTGGCTTATTGGTTTAGGCTTTCACCCGCTCAGTTTGATGTTCGGACGTCGGCGCCGGAATGGCGAGCTGTCTTCGAGCTTCGCTCGCTTTATGCGTTCCGAGACCATGGTCCCGGCGGCTCGGTGTCCGATCGGGGGGCCCAGGTGGATGGTATTCTCGGACTTCAGCTGAATGCGGGGACGTCAGTCCGTGGCGAGATAGGGCTCGTCGCCCCCCTGCTCGACGAGCTACGCGATCCACTTGGGGACACCGGCTTCGGCGTTCTCTTGGGACTCACCTTCTACTTCTGACTAGCATGAAATCGAACTTCACGAAGTCCAACTTGTTGGCCGCTTTGGCAATTACTGCGGGAGCCTGTAGCACCACTACTCCCGCTGTCCACCTGAGCAAACCGTCAGGTCTCGAGCAAGTAGTGGTCGAAGCGTTCGGACTCGAGTGACTACCTTGAGTCAAGGCCGTCGAAGACGGCCTTCGGCGCCTGGATGGCGTCGCCGAGATCCAAACCGACCTGCAGCGCAATATCATCGTGATCACGCCGCGTCGCGACATCGTGCTGGACCTTGCCTCGATCCCCCGCCGGATTGGGAGTTCAGGTTTTCGTGCCGGCGCCATGTGGATCCGTGTCCGCGGGGAGGTGGCGGAGACCCAGGATGGACGGCGCGGCTACCGGATACGAAATTGGCCCGAGTCGATCGCGATCGACGGCGAATGGCCTTCTGATGCCGCTGAACCTGTGGAGTTCGAAGTAATCGTTGGTGATCATGGTCTCAGGCTCCGAAGGAACTGATCGTCGGTCGGGCACTGGCTGTGGCACTGTCCATGGCTCGTCATGCGTCGTTCTCGTCGAGCGATCGGAGTATGGAGCAGGTTCCGATGTTTCCGCGGCCGGAGCACCGCACCTCGAGCGAGGCGAGGGCAGAGCGCATCGCCTCGAGTGCCTTGATCTTGGCGTCGACAGCTTCGATCTTGTGCCTGACTCGTTCGCGAACCTGCGAACTCTTGGCTCTTGGCGTCACGCGCAACGCGAGCAGTCCCTTGATCTCCTTCAAAGTGAAGCCGAGTTCCTGGGCGCGCTTGATGAAGCGCACGCGTCTCACGGTTTCTTCGGGATACTGCCTGTAGTTCGAGGTGCTGCGCGGCGGTCTTGGGACGAGCCCACGCCGCTCGTAGTAGCGCATGGTCTCGATGTTGACCTCGGCGAGTTTCGCGACGGCTCCGATCGTCAGTGTGTGGGTCATGTTGGCTGTCTTCGAATTGCCCGGCGCAACTCAATGCGAGAGCCGAGCATACACCCCGTACCATGGTACGGGGATAAACCGCACACGATTCGTAGGTCTGGATTCGCTGGCGCTCGTATTGCATTTCCCAGGCCAAACCGCCCGCACCATCGCCGTTCGGCGGCCCGGCGGTGGACGGAAGAGAGCGCTGGAGTTAGCGTTCCGCTCTACGCCAGTACTGATGCGCGCGAACCCGCCGCGTCGATGATCGTAGTAGGTGACTTGTGATGACCTGGCCAACAACAAAGACGAACACGGCCACCCGGCTTCTGGTCTGGGTGCTGACCGTCTCGATCCTGTTGCTGCCTGGTGCGTCGATTCAGAAGCGCTACCACTGCCAGATCACGGGTGCCACGAGTTCGACTTGCTGCTGCAAGGAGGGTGCGGCTTCGGGGCCCGAAGCCAGCCCGTGCGCGAAGCGGACCTGCTGCTCGTCCGCATCCGAGTCGGACGACTCGGACGATAGGGCCGACGACGCGGACTGTGATTGCTGCGACGTCACCTACGAGCGGACAGCTCACGACGTGACGAAGGTCGATCGCGATTACACGTCGGACTCCAAGGGCTCTGGTGACTACGAGTACGCGTTGCAGGGCCCGTGCGCGTTTGGCGACGACACACTCGTTCGAACCGCGGCCTGTAGACCCCCGGACGGAGCGCACCGAGTCTGGTCCGGGCCACCGGTCTATCTACTGCACTGCGTCTTCCTGATCTAGGCGCCGCCGACCGTGGCAGGTTTTGTCCTGCCTTGGATCTGCGTGCGCTGTGTGTCTTTGCATCGGCGCCGCAGATGGTTCTCCGAATTCCAGCAACCATCTGGAGGAGTCCTCATGCGACGCTTTTTGTCTTCAACGCTTCCTCTTGTTCTATTCGGCTGTGTCGGCCCATCGGCTCACTACCAGCGGCTGCGCGATGTCGCGTCCCAACCCATCGACTCATCCTGGGTCGAACAGAGGGCCCGCTCTGCTCTACAATCTCGTCGACTCGACACGCGACCAGTCTTTGAAGAACTCGAAGAGCTGTCAATCGACGGGTTCGTTGCGGCGGTCCAACTTCGCAACCCAACGGTCGTAGCCGCCGAGCACGCGTGGCGTGCCGCCTTGGCACGCTATCCGCAGGTGACGTCGCTCGACGATCCCATGCTCTCCTACGCGTTGGGCCCGAGTTCGATTGGATCAAACAACGTCGACTTCGCCCAGAAGATCGAGCTGTCACAGAAGCTGCCGTGGCCTGGCAAACTCGGGTTGCGGGGGGAGGCCGCGCTCAGTGAAGCAGACGCCCGGCGGGAAGAGCTGCGGACCGCCAAGGACAAGCTCGAGCAACAGGCGAAGGTTGCGTTCTTCGAGTTCTACTACGTCTACCGCGCGATCGAGACCAACGAGGTCAACAAGACCATCTTGCAGGAGTTCAAGCGAACTGCGGAAGCCAAGTACGCCGCTGGAACGGCCTCCAAACAGGATGCGCTACAAGCCGAGGTCGCCCACAACCACCTGCTTCATCGCGGCATCGTCCTCGAGCGTCTGCGCAGGGTCACCAAGGGGCGGATGAACACACTTCTCAACCGCTCTCCCAACGAAGAACTGCCCCCTCCTCCAGGAGCGCTCGCGCTTCCAACGTTGCGCCCTGTGTACGCGACGCTCGTGAGTCGGTCCCTTGAGGCCCGTCCAGAGATTCGCGCACTGCTGCACCGCGTTCGCGGTCAACAGGCAACATTGGACCTTGCGCGCATGGACTTCTGGCCGGACTTCACAATCACCGGTGGCTACAACAGCCTTTGGCAGCAGGATGATCTGCAGCCATACGTTGGTTTTGGTTTCAACATTCCAATCCAGACCGGCCGCCGCCGCGGCGCCGTCGACGAGTCGACGTCCGAGATCTTTCGTCTAAGGGCGCACGTCTCCGAGCTTGCCTCGAACGTTGCGCTCGAGGTGCAGGACGCCTTCGAGCGTGTCGTCGAGAGCGAACACGTTGTGGAGCTGTATCGCTCGCAACTCGTGCCATCGGCTGAGGAGAACCTCGAGGCCGCACGCTCTGAATACTCCGTCGGCAAGACAGACTTCCTGTCCATGTTGACCGCAGAACGGGGCCTGATGGAAGCCCAGCTTGAGTTCCATAAAGCGGTTTCCCGCTATCACCAGAGTTTCGCCGACCTCGAACGAGTCGTAGGCGCCCCCTTGTTCACGGAGGATGGTTATGAGAGTCCCAAGTAAGCTGTTTCGTTGGGTCGGCGTTGTTGTCTTCATCGCCCTTCTGAGTCTTGTGGGATTCATCTACCGCGGGCCTCTTGCCCAGTGGTTCATGCTGGCGGAGCCCAAGGCGGAGACTGCGCAATCGCAACCCACATCGCGCCCTTCCTCTGAAGCTACAGAAGCAGCGCTTCCCGAGTTTCCGAGCAAGCTCGACTCCGACTTGGTTGCCGAGCTACGAAAGGCGCAAGTCATCGTCATTCGGCTTGGCGACGCACTAGTACTCGACGTTCTACCAACCGCTGCTCAGCAAGCTCAAGAGTTAGTCGTCGCGCTTGAGAAAGCGGCGAAGAGTGCCAAGCCCCAGGCTGTCCTCCTGTCTGTGCAACAAGCGATCACCCACGCTCGCGGGATCGCATCAACGAGCTCGCTAGACGTGGCGAGAAAGCAGCTCGGTGACCTCAACCGCGTTCTGTTCCACTTCGCGGCTCACGAGGAAGCCTCGGGGAACACGTCAAAACCCGCCAGTTAGGAACACCTCAAAACCTACCAGTT
>CAXBFC010000418.1:0-7309 GCA_963974725.1 uncultured bacterium
CTTGGCGCAGGTCTTGTCGGCCTTCGAAGTCACTGGGATCCGGATCGTCGGGCAGCCGATCGACCTCCTGCTTGACGTCGTCGGGGAATACCGTGCGGACGCGGAACGTGCCGAGCAGTCGCAGTTCTTCCGACTCTTCATCGGCGTAGCAAGCTGGGCCGTGCTCCATGGGCCCGAAGGCGGCAGGTCGCGATTGGATGCGCCCCCGATTCGAGTCCATGCCAACTTCGTCGACGCTGCGTCCGTCGGTCGATTCGAGCGTCCAGCCGCGATCACCTTCGGGGTGGTCGGGTTCGGGCTCACCGCCTTGAGAACGCAACAGGTCCTTGAAACTACCGAAGCCCGCCTTGTCGGCGGAACTCTTGTCGGCGGAATCCTTGTTCTTGGGTTTGCTTCGCTTGTTTCCGCCACCAGCCATGCTCACACGTTACGCGGACGCACGTGTTTGGCAAACCACTGCAGGATGCGCAACGTCGCAGGCACCGGCGATGAGACTGTGCCGGTGGCGTCACGTGCGTAGTGCCAGTCTGGCCGTGAGACGGCCGGCTGCCCAAAACACAGGCGATCTTCGGCCCAGGATTTCAGTTGCTGAGAACATCGGTCGAATGATCAAGAATGACGCCACCTGCCAGCAGTTCACCGCTCCATCAAGGCCATGCGCCAAAGCGGCCGCGATGGGTGGCGATTGCCACGGCGAGCGGGCTCGCCGTGCTGTTGTTGCTGGCAGCCATTCCGAGGTTCGGCGGCGGGCGGCGTCTCAACGCGAACGAGACCGCAACGGTCGCAACCCTCAAGAGGATCTTGCAGGCACAATCGCGGCTGCAGAGCCTCGCGGCGATCGACTGCAACAGCGACGGCCGTGGCGAGTACGCAACGTTCGCGGAACTAGCCGGCGCGGTGCCGTTGCGTACTCGCGATGGAATTGGCACGGGCAAGCTTCTCGACCCACCAGTACTGTCCCCGTCCTTCGGTCGTCTGCATGACGGCTGCGTGCATCGCAGTGGCTATGTGTATCAGATGTTTCTGCCTGGCACCGGCGGCCGCTGGCAACCCGAAGCGCGCGATGGTGGCGCGATTGCCGGAGTCGACGATGAGCGGGCCTCGCAGGATTGGATCTGCTACGCATGGCCAATCGAACCTGGCGTGACAGGTAAGCGCAGCTTTTTCATCGATTCGCGCGGCAACTATGTCGCACAGCATTCTGCCACGCATGGCTACGGCGGCGATCGCAGACCACTGGCAGGTATCGCGGCACACGTCTTTGACAACGGAACATGGGGCATCGCAGCCAATACCGTCGACGTGCTCGGAGACTGCTGGGTAGTGGTGAACTGAAAGCCTGTTAGTTTGGTGGCATGAAGTTCTCGCCGCTGTTGGTCGCCTTGTGTTGTGCGACATTCGCGTTCGCTCAGGTCGACAATCGTGCATCGCAATCGCCGGTCAAGAACCAGGGCGGTCGCGGTACGTGTGTCGCGTTCGCGATCTGCGCGGCGCTCGAGACGTTTTCTGGCGTGCCGACGGACATCAGCGAGCAGCTGCTGTATGCGACGGTGAAGTTGCACGAGAACGCGGTCGACAAGTGGCTGCGCAAGTTGGGCGAGAAGCCGAGCATCTCGGAGGGAAACAAGTTCGAGAATTACGTCCGGCTGTTCGATCTCGTCGGCACGTGCCACGAGTCGTTTCTGCCATACGATCCGAATCCGCGCCAGGCGGGTGCCAAGGTTCCCGTCGAGATCCGTCGCTTTCTCGAACTGGCACAAGTGGGCGAGAACGATTTAAGGAAGCTGCGCGACGGCTTCGGCAAGTATGGGTTCCGTGCCGCGGACTGCACCGTGTTGATGCCCGAGCAAGCGCATGACGTCAGTCGCATCAAGCGAGAACTCGACAACGGTCGCTTGGCGATTCCGGTGTCCTACGCCATCTATGGCCCGAAATGGTCGACGGCCGACGATGACCCGAAGCGCGATCGCACCTACATTCATCCCGGCTTGATGTGGCAGTACCGCTTTGCGGGTGAGAAGAACTGGTTGGACTACGGTGCCTGCAAGCTGCTTTGTGGCGGTCGCGGCCTCGACTTCGTCGAAGCCGTGCGTACCGACAAGGTGCAGCGCAAGAAGTTCCCCGACCCGGAGAACAAGTTCTACGGCGGCCACGCGCTGACGATCGTCGGCTATGACGACCGCGGTTTCCTGGTCAAGAACTCGTGGGGGTCGTGGGGTGATGCTGGCTACTGCACGGTCAGCTACGACTACCACGCCTTGCTGGCGACACGCGCGCTGTTGCTCGACGACGTCTACATCCGCACACCGAGGCTGAACCCGTTTGAGGTTGGCGCCGCGATCAGGAACGCGAAGTTCTGGCTGAAGGTGCAGCCTGTCCGCAAGAACGGGAAATCGCAGTTGGTGTTCTCGACCTGGGCGCAGGAACCGCGTGATCCCAACGTCGAGGTCGTCGAATACGCCATCGAAGGTCAGGACCAGGATGGCAAGTGGACGAGCAGGCTGCGGCGGGTCGTGCGCTGCGGGGATACCGAGGCGCGCCGTGGTGCGCCACTCGTCGTAGCGGGCGCCCAGCAGTTGCTGCTGATGGGCTGCAAGCGGCTGCGTGCGACTGTTCGCTACGGCGCTGCGCAGGTGATCGATCCTGACAACCCGAATGCGGCGACGTTCTTACGGTCGGTTTCCTTCGTGGAGTTCAACCCTTGGTTGCAGGGCGCAGTGGATCTGCCGCCCCGCTGAGTCGCCGCACCTGCCTTCTCGTTAGTCGATGGCCTTCTCGTTAGTCGATGGCCTACTCGTTAGTTGATGGTGATCTCGACCGAGTTCGAGAACGTGAACGTTCCGTTCAACGGTGCCAAGACCTGCAGGTAGAGCACCGTGTTCATGGGCAGTGCCGGCACTGATACCAGTTGCGTGCCGATCCATCCGCCACAGGTTGGGCCAGGGCCCGTGACGTAGTAATTGCTCCACGACAAGTTCATCAAGAAGGTGGCACCAGGTGGCTGCACGAGCAGTGCTCCGCCGAAGCCCGGAATGGGAACGCACGGTGCCTGGGTCGCAGAGAGCAACAGCAGGTGCGGTTGGTATCGCGCTCCCTTCAAGCGCAGCTGCAGGGTGTTGCCGCTGCCTGCATCCACCGTTGCCGGCGTACACGTCACCGGGTCACACGGGAAACCGGACATGCCCTGCGATCCAGCCACAGCGAAGCCGATCTCGTTCTGCGCGGGGAGCGCCAGCGAGGTCGCGAGAAGGCACGATGCCAGTAGTGTGCGAGTGTCCATGCCCAGGAGATAACAACTGTCATGCCACCCGTGGCGCAATTCGCAAAGCGACGTCGGGGTGAGGCTATGTATGCTGACCTGCAAGCTAAGGAACAGGAGGCTGGGCATGTGTGCGCATCGTCAACGAACGCCAAGTTCGTGCATGTCCCTACGAGCGATCGCTACCCATGCGTAACGATACGCGAGCAATCGCCAACGACGTTACTACCCAAAACCGGATCCATGCGATGCATGCATCGCTACCGGCGGGGCCGGTCTCTGGTGACGCATCGCGAGATGTTCGTTGCCCACGCGCACCGTGCTCTCATTGGCTTCGCGTGTCAGCGCGAGCCGGCTACTGCGGTGCCGAACTCATCCGCTAACGCGGCGCCGGTGTAGATCAGCGGGTGCCGTGCACGTCACGGTGCTGTCGTCGACCACGACAATGCCGGTCGCGGCGACGCCGTCGAAGGTGATCGTATTGCCGCCGGCGCCGTTGGCAGAAAACCCGCTGCCGGTCAGCGTGACCACGGTGCCGCCAAGTGGCGTGCCGTGGTCCGGTGTGACGGCGGTGGTCGCCGGCAGCGCGTGGTAGGTGAGGCCAGCAGGCAGTGTGCCCGTGCCGTTCCCGTTGCTGACGACGACGTCGGCCGCGGTGCCGTTGGCTCCTGCCGGAGCGATGCAGGCTAGCGTGGCGTCGTCGACTACGACCAGGTTCGACGGTGTAACGCCTGCGAACGTGAGGGTGTTCGTGCCTGGCGAGAAGTTCAGGAAGCCGCTGCCGTGCACGGTCAAGCTGGTGCCGCCGAGCGACGTCACCGAGGCCGGCGTGACACCGGTCACCGTTGGTAACGCGTGGAACGTGAAGCCCGGCACGAGGCTGGCCGTGCCGTTGCCGTTGCGGCCGGCAAGATCGATGCACATCGGCGTGCGCATCGGCGCGCGCTGCGGCGCCGAACACTGCGCGGAGTGTAGCTTCTAAGTCGAGCCAGACTCGCGGAGCCTTAGCGCGACGTCACGCTGACTGAGATGAAGGCGGGTAGCGGCGAACGGCACCAGCGGATGCCGCTTCGCGCCTGGATTCTGACGCTGCTTGGCGTGCTTATCGTCGCGACTGGCGTAGTTCTCGTCGTTGCCGGATCGTGCGAGAGCATGTTCATGTGCCCCGTGGCGAACCCAGATGCATGCACCAATGCTGACGGGCGCTAGGGCGCGGAAACCATGCGCATGGGTCCCAAGTGCTAATGGTTCAGTGCGATGCCAGAGTAGATACTCATGGTCGGTGGCCGTCGACTTGTACGGCCGGAACAAGAGAACAGGCCATGAAACACGACCTAGCCCGTCAGCGACTTCTTGAATTGCGCGAAGAGCTTGCAGCTCGCCACGAGCGCATCGGCAAACACATTGAGAACCGTGACGAGCCGTTGCCGGCGGACAGCAAAGAACGCGCCGGGGAGCTCGCGAACCGCGAGACCATGGAGGGAATCGATGACAACGCCGTGGCCGAACTCAGGCAGATCGACCACGCGTTGACGCGTCTCGATATCGGGGAATACGGCAAGTGTGAGAGCTGTCGTCAGGTGATCCAGGAGGCTCGGCTTGCGTTGCTGCCATTCGCCACGCAATGCGTGTCCTGCGCTGCAGCATCGCCCGGCCGTTCTTAGGGAGTTTCCTGAGCACGAGCTCTAAGAACTTGCGGCGAAGTGGCCATGCGAGCTGAGGCGAGAAGCATCGGCAGGGTTGGCGCGACCGCGGTGAGGTTCGATGGCTAGGAGCCACGAGCAGTGCGACGAAATCTATCGGGCTCGCACTTCCACATGGCATTGCAGCCACCTTGCCGCATGAGGTGCAGAAAGAAGGCCGTGCGCCGTTGGATCGGAGCATAGGCGCAGCACGGCAAGCTTGGAATGCTGTGCGTCGGTCGCCAGTCGCTAGGGTTTCGCGACGGGCATGCACACCACCGGCACCGTTGCGTGGCGCACGATCTGTTCCGCGACGCTGCCCTTGAGCAGCCGCTCGATACCGCGACGGCCGTGCGTTGCGAGCACCAGTAGTGCGGCGTTGCTCGACTTCGCGGCGTTGACGATGGCACCTGCGGCGTTGTCATCCATGACAACCTGCACGTCGCTGTGCACCCCGGCACCAATCTCCTCGGCAACCTTGCGCAGCTGCTGTTCGCGGTGCCCGATCAGGGCGGCTGCATCGGGTTGCGGAGGGTTGACCGGCGCGCCGCTTCTGTAGGGGAGTGGCTCAACGGCCGGCACAATCGAGAGCAGTTGCAAAGGCAGATTCAGTCGCCGGGCGAAGGTGGCAGCTGGTCCATGGGCGACTTGCGCGTCCGGGGACAGATCCGTCGCCAGCACGACCGGTCCTTGGTCGGCGGCAGGATCCGATTCATTCGCCAGCATATGATCCGTCAACAGCAGGACCGGGCGGGTCGAGCGTCGCATGACCTGCTCGGCTGTGCTGCCGAGCACGGCGCGGCTGATACCCGTGCGGCCATGCGTCGGCAGTACGATCAAGTCGGCCTCAAGGCGGTCTGCGGCGGCGAGGATTGCGTCGACGGAAGTCTTGTCGGTTTCCACCTCGACGCGCACGGGTCGATCGCTGTGTAGCGAATTGGCGATTGCGCACAAACTCTGGCGGGCTTCATTGGCATCATCGCCGAGTGGCGCGTCCGCTGGATCCACCGCCGCGTTGACTGCGATTTGGTGAGGCGGCACGGCATGGAACAGCGTGCTCTGGGCATCGAGTGCATCGCCCAGCCGCACGCCGAACGTCAGGTGTGGTTCCGCTCCGGGCGAACGGTCGACTGCGATCAGGAACTGCAGGTGGCGAGGTGTTTCGGATGGAGCCATGACTCTGCTCGTACGACAATGTGCCTCAGCGCGGAATAGGCCGTTGTGAGCAAGTGGGGGGGCGCATCTTGGCTGAGTCGCGGTCATGCGACGCGCCGGGCCGATAGACGTATCGACCCAGGGTGTTGGTGGTGACGTTGTTAGCAGTCCGTCACGAGACGTATCGGGCAGCATCGGGCATTGCTTGCGCTGCGAGATCTTGTTGCATCGTGGGATCTTGGCGCACCGTTGCGCGATGGTCTGGTGCGAGCCGTTTTGGCACGACGAAGTAGTCGAAGCGTTGCGGCGGCTACACGCTCTCGTACGAGGTTGCCTCTCGCGGTTTCGCCGTGGACGAGCAGCGGACCAGTCATGGGCACCCTGCTAGTCCGCTAGCGGCACGTCGCCATCTGGGCTCGTGGCCCATGGCGTCCACAGCAGCACGACGTCGTTGACGTCGATGTCTGACTTGCGCGGCGGCAGGTCCTTCGACTGGATCTTGATCGAGCCAGGCGAGAACTTGGCTTCGAGCGCTTTCGCGTCGCGCTGAAAGGCCTCGTCGAGTTCGCGCTCCCGTTTCTGCAAGGACTTGACGTCCTCCTGTGCACGCTTGACGTCACCATGCTCGCTGCCGACGCGCGACGCGCCGCGGATGGCACGCCCGACGCCGGTAGATACCTTGCGTCGTCCGAACAGCGACCCGAGCAGCGAAGTGCCGACCGAGAGCATGGCGCCAAGGCCCGCGCTTGTGCGTTGCGCACGCTGCTTTTGTACGACCTGTTCGGCGTTGCGCCGTCGTTCTTGCAGTCGATGCAGTTTCGGTTCGTACTTCTGCTGGAGTTTGGCCACCGCGAGGTCGCGTGTTTCGCGCAGCAACAGGCCGAGTCGGGCGCGGAAGTCGCCCTCACTCTCGCCCGGGCTACTGGTCAGCTTGGGTTTGCGGCAGCTGAGCAGCTGCATGCGTTCGCTGCGATACAGGTGGTCCGCGAGCTTCTTCCGCCATGACTTGTAGGCTTTGGCCTGGGTCGCGGCGACCGGCAGACTGCTGAAGCTCGCAGTGTTGTCGTGCAGCTCTTCGAGTTCGATTTCCTGGTCGACGCGGACGGCGCCGGCATCGTCCCACGGGTTGCTGTCGACCTTGCCGCCGAGTGGGGCGACGAGCGCGACCTCACGCCACTCATCGATGCCTTCGCGCGCGGAGATGTAGTGCAGA
>CAXBFC010000419.1:0-7269 GCA_963974725.1 uncultured bacterium
AGCCGCTTGGGGACAGGCCGCTTGGGGAATGGCGCGACGGATGCACGCCAGGCTGCTGCGTCACGGTGGACTTCGAGATCGAGATGGCACCGATCGACGTTCCGGTCGAGCTGCCAATGGTGCTCGCACTGGCGTTGCCGCCAATCCCGCAATCGTTCGCGCCAATGCCGGCCCGCGAAGTCCTGAGATTGCGCCCGTTCGATCGCGGTCCGCCCCGCATCGATCGAAGCACCGCGCTGCGCGTGTGCACCGTGCTGCTGATCTAGACGCGTAGCGATTGCGACGTCGATCGAACCAGCACGGCAAGGCCGTGACCGGTGGCATCGACTGTTCTGTCGTTTGCCTCCAGATCCAGGCCCGCCATGTTGGCACGCCCACTACTCCTACTGTTCCTATCCGGTCTCGCGAGTTGCGTAAGTTACGAACGCGACGACGCCACTCCTCAATCGGTCGCCGCCATCATCGATGCGCGCGTCGGTGGCACCTACACCATCGACGAAGCGATTGAACTGGCGTTGCACCAGAACCCTCGCTTGCAGGCATTGCTCGCGCGCCTGCGCGCCGCGAACGCCGCGACGACAGTTCCAATTCCCCTTCGCATCAATTGGCTTGGCCGTAGGGAGGCCCTCGAAGTGCTGATCGACCCAATCGCACTGCTCGGCCTGGGGCCGCGGGGAGCGGCCATCGATAGCGCTGAGTCACTCCTCCTCGAAGCTGCGGCGCAACTTGCCGTGCAGCGCTGGCGAACCATCGCCGCCGTCGTCACGGAGTATCGAATCTACGCCGCGCTACAAAAGCTGCAAGTCGCCGACCTGAACCTCGATATCGAATCGTTCGAACGTGCCGGTCTCGCATCGCCGGTCGCCGCCTTGCAGTTGCGCGCCGCACAAGCACGCAGCACGAGCGAGCAAGCACAACTCACCCGTGAGCGCAGCGACAACCTCGCCCGCCTGCGCGAGTTGCTCGGCTTGCCGGACAGCGCCGAACTGACAATCACCGCAAGCACCGACGATTGGCTGCAACAGCCTGACGGAACCGCATCCGATCTGGTCACCCGCCCCGATTTGTCGCTCGCCGCAGCACAATTCCAAGTCGCCGACGCCGAGTTCGACCAGACGGTCACCGAGCAATATCCATCCCTGCAAATCGGCCCCAACATCTCGCTGGCCGGCGATCCACTGCGCGCGATGGCAGTGCTGCAGATTCCGATTGGCATGCAAGGGCTAGCCGAAGCCGCGCGCGAGCGCCGCGAAGCCACCCGATCCGAACTCGAAGCCGCGTTCTTGCTAGCGAAGCGCGAAGCCTCGGTCAGCGACCAACAACTGCTCGCCACGCAGGCAGACGCCGCGGCAACCGCGGCCGGACTACAAGCGAGCACAACAGCCTTCGATGCGGCCCGCGCGTCGATCGAAGTGGAAGTCGATGCCTTCGCCATGTTCGCGGACGCAGCCAGCATGGTCATGCGCAACACGATGGAACACCGCAGTGCCGTGCTGGCACACGCTCGCGCCGAAGTGCAACGCGCCGTCGCCTACGGCTGGCCGCGCATTCCGCAGCAATCCCCACCACAGATGCCGGAGCAACAATCATGAGCAACGTCGACCTCTCCGCGTTGCGCATCGACGATGCCCAAGCAGCCGTCCCCAAGCGCCCGATCGGGACGCGGCTGTTGGTGCTGGCCGTATTGGCACTGGCCGTTGCCGTTGCCGCCACGTTCTTGGTGCCGATCTTGTGGCCAGCGCGAGCAGTGCGCATGGCTGCTGTGCAACCAGCATCGCATCAAGCCTCTACCGCGGCGATCGGCGGCACCGAAGCCGTCGGCTGGGTGGAGGCCGATCCGTATGGAATCACGGTGCGTCCGCTGGTCAGCGGCCACCTCGAAACCCTTGAAGTGCTCGAAGGCGCCAAGGTCATCGCTGGCCAAACAGTAATCGGCCGGTTGACCAGCGCAGAACTGCTGGCCGCCGTCGATCGTACCACCGCCGAGTTGCAGCAGCACGAAGCAGAGGATGCCGCCGCACAGGCCAAGCAAGTGCTGGCGACCGAACGTCTCAAGCAAAACACCGAGTCCGTCTTGCGGGTGCAAGAAGCGGAGGGCAAGCAAGCCGCAATCCAGACAAGACTCGACACCGCCAGGGCGAAGCGGCGCCAAGTGATGGCACAAGCCGAGAGCGCCGCCGCCAACCTCAAGGCACAAGAGCGGCTGCAGGAAGCCGGCAACAGCTTTCCTGTCGCCCTGCAACGCGCTCAAGCCGACGCCGACGCAGCGACCGCAGCCGTTGCCGCGAGCGAAGCCGAGATCACCGGCCTGCAACTCGAACTCGTGCAACAGCGTGCTACCGTCGCACTCTGCCAGGAGTTCGCGGCCGACCCGGTCGACCTGCGCGGCGCCGTTGCGATCGCCGACGCGGAGCGAAGCAAAGCCAAAGCCGTGCTGGCGAAGTCCCGCGTCGAACTCAATATCGCCGAACGCGAGCTCGAATGGGCCGTCGTTCGCGCTCCAGTAGATGGCGTCGTGCTGCGACTCGAAGCCGAACCAGGCGACATGGTCGGACATGGCGAGAAGGGCCTCGTCGTGCTCTACGACCCCAAGAAGTTGCGCGCGCGCATCGACGTGCCGATCGATTCTCTCTCTGGTATCCGCGAAGGCCAGGCCGTCGAGATCACCAGTGATGCCATCGGCGACGTCGTCGTCAAGGGTGTCGTGCAACGATTGCAACACGAGAGCGACATGCTGAAGAACACGCTGCAGGTCAAGATTGGCATCGAGGATCCGCCGGCACTGCTGCGCCCCGAGACCCTCTGCCGCGCGCGCTTTCTCGCCCCAACAACTTCCGAAGAGCCCGACACCGCCAACAGGGTGTTGGCTTGGCGCGTACCCAAGACCGCCGTCAACGACGGCAAGGTCTACCTGTTCGACCCAAAGAGCGGCACAGCGCGCGCAGTCGCGGTCGAAGTGCTGAGCGAAGATGGCGACGCAGCCATTGTGCGCGGCGAACTGTCACCAACCCACCGCGTCGTGCTCGACCCCGTTACCGATGGCGAAGCCATCCAGGCAGCAACCTCATGAGTTTGATTCAACTTCGCGGCGTCACCAAGACGTTCGCCTCCGGGGCGGAAACGGTCACGCCTGTCGACAATCTCGACTTCGACGTCGAGCAAGGTGAGTTCGTCTGCTTGATGGGACCATCAGGCAGTGGCAAGACAACTCTACTGCACATGCTGGCGGGTATCGACAAACCAACGTCGGGCACGGTGTTCGTCGGTGGCGAAGAAGTGTCAGCGATGACTGCTAGCCAACTCGCGAAATGGCGCACACGCGCCGTTGGCTATGTCTTCCAGCAATACAACCTGATCCCGGTGCTCACGGCCTATGAGAACGTCGAAGTGCCGTTGCTGTTGTTGCGCATGACCAAGCAAGAACGTCAGAAGCGCGTCGCGATCGCGCTTGCCGCCGTCGGCCTGACCGATCGCGCGCACCACATTCCGAGGAAGATGTCCGGCGGTCAGCAGCAACGCGTCGCGATTGCCCGCGCCATCGTGGCCGACCCGGTTGTGATGTTCGCGGACGAACCGACTGGCAATCTCGACCGCGAAGCCGCGACCGCCACGATGGCGTTGCTGCGTCGCCTGGTCGAAGAGTTCGGCAAGACCCTCGTGATGGTCACGCACGACCCGCAGGCCGCCAAGAAGGCCGACCGCATCGTGCATCTCGACAAGGGCCAGATCGTCGAAGGCGAGCTCACCCACGGTGATTCCCATGCGTAGCCTATTCGCGTTCCTACCCTACGTGCTGCGCACCGCCTCGCGCGCGCGCATGCGCAGCTTGCTGACGGTTCTCGGCGGCACCTTCGCCATGATGCTGTTCGCGTTCGTGCGCACCGTCGACGATGGCGTCCACCAACTGTCCGAACGCACCGCGCAGCCGGTGCTGGTGGTCTTCCAAGACAGCCGGTTCTGCCCACTGACTAGCGAACTCCCGATCCGCTACCAAGGCGACATCCGCAAGATCCCCGGTGTTCAGGACGTGCTGCCGACACTGGTGTTCATCAACTCGTGTCGCTCCAACCTCGACCTGGTCACCCTGCACGGCGTGCCGTTCGACGAACTCGAGAAACTCTACGACCTCGAAGTGCTCGAAGGCAGCATCGCCGATTGGAAGTCGCGCAGTGACGGTGCGCTGGTTGGCGAACGACTGGCCGAGCGGCGCAAGCTGAAAGTTGGCAAGCGCGTGCAACTCAGCGAAGTCGATGTGCACATCAGCGGCATCATCCGCAGCGACTCCGCAGCGGTCGGCAACCTCGCCTTCGTGCCGCTCGATTTGCTGAGTCTCGCGCGGGAACGCCAAGGTGCGGCGACCCAGTTCATGGTCAAGGTATCCCCGAACGCCAACCCCGAAGAAGTCTCACGCGCTATCGACGAACACTTCCGCACCGATGAAGCGCGCACCGACACCAAAGGCATGCAAGCCTTCGTCGCGGCAGCGATCGCCGAGATCAAGGAGGTCGTCGATTTCGCTCGCTGGCTGGGCTACCTCGGCGTCATCATCGTCGCACTGGTCGTCGCCAACACGGTGTTCATCAGTGCGGAGTCGCGCATTGGGGAAATGGGCGTGCTGGAAACCGTCGGCATGCAAAAGCCGATGCTGATGGCGTTGATCGCCGGCGAAGGCATCGGCCTCGGCATGATCGGTGGCATCCTCGGCACGGGCATCGTCACGGTGTTACTACTGATCTGGCCGGTAACGCTCGGCGTCGAAGGCCACGGCATCGACCTCGCTCCGAGCGTACGCATGGTCACGCAATCGCTGCTTGCGGCCTTCGTCGTCGGCGTCATCGCCTCGTTGCCGCCGGCGATCGCCGTAGCACGACGACCGCTCTACCTCGGAGTGAAAGCAGACTGATGCTGCCATTCAGCTACCTACTCCGCAACTTGCTGCGGCGGCGCGTGCGCACGGCCGTCACCATCGCAGGCATCGCCGCGACCACGCTGCTGGTCATCGGCATGAGCGCGTTCGCCGCCGGCATGCATGAAGCGGCCGAAGGCAATGTGCGCCATGACTCGGTGTACCTGCTCGGTTCCTCGGCCGAAGTCGACCTGGTGCGCTCGGTGGTCAAGCGCGGCCACGCTGAAGTCGCCGCGGCCTCCGTCGGCGGCGTCTTGACCGTTGGCGGGCAGCGCGCGGCCTCCGTCGAGCTACACATCGCCACCCGCAACGGCATCCAGATCGGCCTACTGCGCGGCGTCACCGACGCCGCCTACCTGACGCATCCCGCGGTAACCGTCATCGAAGGTCGCGAACCGCGCGGGCCCTACGAAATCATGATTGGCGCACTCGCGGCGGCGCGCATGAACTTGAAGCCCGCAGACGTCGCTATCGGCAAGACGATGGAACTCGAACGTCGCGACTTCACCATCGTCGGTCACTTTTCGGCGCCCGGCACGGTCTACGAAGCCGAACTGTGGGCACGCCTTGCCGACGTCATGTTCGTGACCAAACGCGAGGATGTGTCGTGCGTCGTGCTGCGGCTGAAAAGCCCGGACCAGCTCAAATACGTGAACAAGTTCGCGGCCGAGCGCGTCGACCTGGAAATCGACGCCGTGCCCGAACCGGTGCTCATGCGCCAACTCGCCAGCAGCCTGACCCCGATCGCCGAACTAGCATTGTGGATGGCGGTGATGGCCGTCGTCGCCGGCGCCTTCGCCTGCGCCAATACGATGTTCGCCGCCGTGCTCGCCCGCACTCGCGAACTCGCGACGTTGCGAGCACTCGGCTACTCGCCAATCGCCATCGCGCTTGGCCTGATCCAAGAATCGGTGTTGGTCGCGTTCCTTGGCGGCGCCATTGGCACGCTTATCGCCCTCGGGATTGGAGATGTATCCCTTCGCTACCCAATGGGTGCGATGTTGCTGCAAGCCGATCTCACAAGTCGCGCCATTGGACTCAGCGCGGCGTTACTATCTGGACTGCTCGGCGGCATCGTGCCAGCAGTCCGCGCAGTCCGTCTACCCCTAGTTGAGGCCATTGGAGGCCGTGCATGATGTCTAAGCTCTACCTATCACTCTCCCTGCTCACTGTTCTCGCGGCCTGTGGCGACAAGCCAGGCCCGAAGGGCGACGCTCCAAACAACAACGCCCCAACTGGTGGCGCGGCCTCGTTGACGCTGGCCAGCGATCCGGGTGCTGCAGTCTCCGTTGTCGAAGCCAAGGCAGGCGGCCCGAAGAAGAACGTCATCGTGGAAGGCCGCGTCTACGACCTGACCAAGGACTGGGCGATCATGAAGGTCATGGAAGTCTCGATGGACTACTGCGGCGAAGAGAACAAGGAAGACAAGTGCCCAACACCTTGGGACTACTGCTGCGACACTCCGGACGACATCAAGGCCAACTCGCTGCTGGTCATGGCCGTCGACAGCAAGGGCGAGACCCTCGAAGTGCCGGCGATGCCGGGCATGCGATTGATCGACAAGGTCAAGATCACCGGGGAATTGACCAAGGACGAGCACGGCAACTTCGCCCTGATCGCCAACGGCATCTTCCGCGTCGAGCGACCGAAGCTGCCCGAGTACGTCCTGTGGCCGGAATAGGCGCCAGTCTCGCAGTTTCGCGGGAACTGCCCCCAGCAAGCGCCGTTGCCGCAGCGCCCGCACGATGGCGCGGCACCCCCACCCCAACCTTCACGAGGATACATTGATGTTCGCACAGTTCTTCGCCGGCATGCTGATTGCCGCGGTCGCAGTTCCTGAGACAGCGGCGCCCGTTCCCGATGTTGTTGTCCCGGGCACTCGCCGAGTGAAGGTCGAGTTGCGCATCGAAGCCCAACCGCTGATCGATCACTGCTGTGTGCAGCACGTAGTTGCCAAAGGCGAAACGCTGTCGAAGATCGCGGCCAATCACCGGCAGCACATGCTGACGAGCAAAGTCGAGAGCATGGATTCGATCTCGCCAACGAAGGTCAAGGACATCCTGGCGCTCAACCCTGGCCTCAACCCAGACAAGCTGGCGATCGGTCAACGTATCTGGATGCCGCCGAGAATCCCGGGCGGCCCCAACGCCGAGAACATCTTCGTCTTCATTGACCAACGCTCGCCAACAGGTGGCCCCGGAGAACCATTCGCCGCGACGAGCAAGGTTTCTGCGTCACGCGGCGGCTCAACCATCTTCGTGCTTGTGCCCGAGAGCATGCTCTCTGTGCGCGAAGCAGCCAAGAAGGCACGCACGTTCGAGGATTACCAAGCCTTCAATAAGCCGGACAAGATCCAGTTCCTC
>CAXBFC010000420.1:0-7255 GCA_963974725.1 uncultured bacterium
TCGACAAGCTGGGCATCCCACCGAGCAGTGACCCCAAGACGCTGTGCAAGCACGCCCGCGAGCGACTGCGCAATCACTTCGCGCAAGCGGACCTCGGCATCAGCGGCGTCAACTTCGGCGTCGCCGACACGGGTTCGATCCTGATCCTCGAGAACGAGGGCAACGTGCGCATGACGACGACGATGCCCAAGGTGCATGTCGCAGTCATGGGAATCGAGCGGGTGATTCCGAGGTTCGCCGATCTCGAAGTGTTCTTGCGCCTGCTGCCGCGATCCGGCACCGGCCAGCACCTGACGACCTACCAGAGCATCCTGACCGGCACCGACAACGACGCGTACGGCCAGGGCCCCGAGCAGGTGCACATCGTATTGCTCGACAATGGCCGATCGAAAATCGCCATCGATGAGAAGATGCGCGAGACGCTGGCCTGCATCCGGTGCGGCGCCTGCCTCAACGCGTGCCCTGTCTACCAGACCATTGGCGGCCACGCGTATGGCTCGGTCTATCCCGGCCCGATCGGTGCCATCTTGACGCCGCAGCTGGCCGGCATGCACGAAGCGAGGCCGTTGCCGTTCGCCTCGAGTTTGTGTGGCGCCTGCAAGGATGTGTGTCCGGTCAAGATCGACATTCCGAGCCTGCTACTCGAACTGCGCCAACGTGCGGTCGAAGGCACCGCGACCGAACCAGCCGCCAAGCGCACGTGGTTCGAAGCCATGACCTGGCGCATGTGGTCGTGGTTTGTGCGCGGGCCCAAGCGGTTCCGCTTTGCGTCGGCAATGGCACGCTTTGGTCAACGCATTCCCATCGTGCATCGCTTGCTGCCGCCGATGGCCGCATGGCATTCGACCCGCGAACTTCCGCGCCTTGCGAAACGCAGCTTCCGCGACACCTACAAGGGCCAAGCGAAATGACCTCCGCCCGCGAACAAATCCTCGGCACGCTGCGCAGCCAGCCAGGCCTCAAGGTGCCGCCGCTGCCCGACGTGATGACGTCGGCTAGCTCAAGCACGGCATCCGAAGGCGAACGCCGTGCAACGTTCACCGCGATCCTCGCCAAGTTGGGCGCGCCGGTCGATGTCGTCAGTGACATGTCCGCAGCAGCGACCCGCATCACCGAAGTGCTGGCGATGCACGACGCGACATCGCTGGCCCTCAGCGACGCCGACGACGTGCTCGCGATCGCGGAGGCGCTACCGACCAGCATTGAGCGCATTCCCCACGATGGCCCGCGCGAGTCCTTGCTGCGCAGTCACGCTGGCTTGAGCACCGCGCAGTGGGCCGTCGCCGAAACCGGCACCCTGGCGCTGGTTTCACGGCACGAGCGCCATCGCCTGGCAACCCTGCTGCCCGATCTGCACATCGCGCTGGTCCCTGCATCCCGATTGCTTGCTACCCTCGGGGATGCGTTCCTGCGGCTAGGCCCACAGTGCTCCTCCGCGGCACCTGTGGGCGCACCCGACGCCGCCACCATCACGTTCGTCACTGGCCCGTCGCGAACCGCCGACATCGAACTGGAATTGGTCGTCGGCGTGCACGGCCCCAAGGCTTTGCACGTCGTGATCGTCGCAGACGCGTGAAGCGGCAGCGTCAGCGGCAGCGGCAATGTCAGAAGCGGCGTCGCCAGAAGCAACGCCCCCTGAAGCTGCGCCGCTGCCCCGGTGCAACTGCCGGATCGAGCAATTCTTAGTTGCCTGACTGCGAGAAACCGGTTCCGCTGGTCGCCCCAATCGGAGCATCCAGCTTGAAACTCGTCGCCTTCTCAACGTCTTCTTCCGCCGCCCCCCGTCCCGGCGCTCTGCTCGATGAGCAGACCGTGCTCGACTTCACCCACGACGCAGCTGGCCTGCCGAAGCTCGCCAACGACCTTGACGCGTGCGACCTGAGTCACCCGTTCTTGGCAGCGGCGCGCGACCTCGTCGCCAAAGCCGCGAACCAAGCCGAGCGCTCGCGCCTGCAACAGGCCGGTGCGCTGCTCGCGCGCGCCGACGTTTCGTTGCATGCTCCGGTGCCGCGTCCGGGCAAGATCATCTGCATCGGGCTGAACTACCGCGACCATGCCGAAGAGCAGGGCGCCGAACTTCCGACGGCACCATTGGTGTTCAACAAGTTCTCGAACTGCGTGCTCGCCCCCGGCGGCACCATCGTGATCCCACCGGGCAGCACCGAAACGGACTTCGAAGCAGAGCTCGGGGTCGTCATCGGCAAGCGCGCATCGCACGTCCGCAAGGCCGACGCGATGGACTACGTGCTCGGCTACTGCAACTTCCACGACGTCTCGGCGCGCGACTTCCAATTCGCCGACGGCCAATGGACCCGCGGCAAGGCGTGCGACACGTTCGCGCCGTTCGGCGAGTTCATCGCAACCACCGACGACATCCCCAACCCGCACACGCTCGGCATCCGCCTGCGCCTCAACGGCAAGACGATGCAAGACTCGAACACCAATCAACTGCTGTTCGATGTGCCAACCCTGGTCGAATACCTCAGCACCTACATCGCCCTTGAGCCGGGCGACGTAATCGCAACCGGCACGCCCCCCGGCGTCGGCTTCGCCCGCAAGCCGCCGATCTACATGGCCCACGGCGACGTCGTCGAAGTCGAAATCGACGGCCTAGGCATCCTCAAGAACAACGTCATCGCCGCCGACGCCTAACCATCGCCGACGTTGTTAGTACTGTGCCTGGCACAGTACTAACTAGAAGAGGGGGTTGGTGGCGTCGCCGAAGGATTTGGCTTCGATGCCCATTCGGTGGAGCATGGTCAGCCATAGGCGGCACAGGGGTGTGTCCTTGCGGGAACGCAGGATGTGGCCGGCGGCGGCATCGCCGCAGGCGCCACCGGCGAGCAAGACTGGCAGGTTGTGTGGCGAGTGCCGGTTGCCATCGCTCATCGCCGCCGCCATGACTAGCATCGAATGATCTAGTAGGGTGCCTTCGCCTTCTTCGACGGCCTCTAGGCGGTCGAGTAGCGAGGCGAACTGGGCGACGTGCCAGCGGTTGATTCGGCGGTAGGGTTCCTGCTTCTCCGGTTTGCCTTCGTGGTGCGAGAAGCTGTGGAAATTGCCGGCGCAGCCTTCGATGAATGAGAAGTTGCGACCGGAGACTTCGTTGCCGGTCAAGAATGTTGCGATGCGCGTCGCGTCGATGCGAAACGCCATGGTGATCAAGTCGAGCATCAGCGACATGTGCGTGCGGTAGTCACGCGGCACGCCAGACTCCGGGCGCTGGTTCTCTTGCAGCACCGGTGCACCGTTGGCGGCCTGCTCCTTGGCAACGGCTTCGAGGCGTCGCTCGAGCGACCGCACCGACTCCTCGTATTCGTCGAGCTTGTTGCGATCCCGTGCCCCGAGTCGCGCCGACAAGCGCTTGGCATCGCGGCGCACTGCATCTAGAACGCTCTGTCTCGCCGGATCCGTCGCGGCCGCGCTGCGACGGAACATGCGGTCGAACACGTTGGCGGGCACGATCTCCTTCAGCATCGGACGATCGACGGCACTCCACGAGATGTGGCCGCCGTAGACCGACGAGTAGCCCATGTCCTCAACTGGATAGATCGGATCGCAACCCAGTTCGAGCGACGGCAACAGCGTCTTGTGGCCAATGGCCTTGGCTGCGACCTGGTCGAACGAGATGCCGTTGAGTAGATCGCGCCCGCCCGTGCGACGGATCTTCTTGCCGGTCAGAAGCGGCGCGACCTTCGCGTAATGGCCGTCGCCTTCAAAACTCTGACGGTTGGCCAGCCCAGTCAAGATCGAAACCTGGCGGTTGCGCGCCGCAAGTGGCTCGAGCGTGAACGATGGCTGCCACCCCGACATCTTTGCGTCCGGATCTTCCTTGCGAGTCGGCTTGGTCGGATGCCACGCCGACGGCAACATGCCATTCGGCGTGACCATGATCGCCATGCGCACTGGTGGTTGCCGATGTTCCCGCGGCAGATGCACCATCAGGCTCTCCAACCATGGCAACGCGAACGTCACCCCGGCGCCCCGCAAGAATGCACGCCGCCCGATCATGCCTACAGTCATCGCTGCTCCCTCTCCTGCCCACCAATGGCCTTCGCGTTTTCGGACTTCGCCGCTGGATCACGCATGCGAAACAACGGCGACGAAACGATTGCCGTCAACAACACCGAGAACCGATCGCCGCCAGCGCGCGTCGCGGCAACGATCCTCTGCAACTCCGGCTCGTCGGCCAGGCCAATCTCGCGGCCGACACCGAACACCAACAGGTTCTTGGCCATGGCCCGCACGAAGTCATCCGCTCGCGCGAGCAACTCCTTCTTGAGTTCCACTGGTCCTCGCAGCTCCGTGCCGTCTGGCAAGGTCGCAACGGTATCGATCGCTTGCCCATGCAGTTCGTCACGCCAGCGACCCACGACATCGTAGTTCTCCAACGCGAAGCCCAACGCATCCATGGTCGCATGGCAGCCGGCACAGCGGCTCGATTCGCGATGCTTCTCAAGTCGCTGACGAAGCGTCAATTTGCCAACCGGCTTGTCGTCCTTGGGCAACTCACCAGCATCTGGCGGTGGCGGCGGTGGCGGGGAGTCGAGCAGCTTGTCGAGGATCCACTTGCCACGCTTGACCGGACTAGTACGCAACGGAAACGAGGACGTCATCAGCATCACACCCATGCCGAGCACCCCGCCGCGCCGGGAGTCGGGAAGCTTCACGCGATGGAAGCCCTTCTCTACCTTCGGCAACCCGTAGTGACTAGCGAGCACTGGGTTGACGAACGTGTAGTCCGAATCCAACAACTCGAGCACGCTGCGATCCTGGCGCACCATGGCGGCGAAGTAGTGCAGTGCTTCCTGCAAGAACGACGGCCGCAGCTGCCGATTCCAGATCTGCTTGTAGCGACGAAAGTCAGCCGTGGCCGTCAACACCTCGCCCAGGCCAAGCCACTGCGCGACGAAGTCGTCGGCGAGACGGCGGCCATCGTGGGCTCGCGACAAGCGCCGTGCTTGCGCGGCCAGAATCTCCGGGTCGAGCAATGCGCCGCTGTCTGCCACCTTGCGCAACTCGCCGTCGGGAGTGGACGACGTCAGCATGTAGGACAGTCGCACTGCCAGTTCATGCGCCGACAACTTCGCCGGCGCATCGTGGGCACCAAACTCGGCACGCATCAAGAACGATGGCGAGATCAACACCGAACGCAACGCAGCATGACGCACCTGTTGCTCGGTCAAGCCAGCCTTGCGCAACGCCGCGGCATCGGCAACCCGCTCGCGAACTTCATCGCTAGTCACCGGACGTCGGAAGGCGCGTTCCAGCAATGGTGGCAGGGTGGTCGCCAGTGGCTTCCCGTCCGGCAAGACCTGCGCGGCACGCGCGTCGGCAAACACGGCTGCCGCCACCTCGGCCGCGGCATCGTGGTATTTCTCAAACAGCAGCGGTGACATGTTTTGCACATCACCCTGACCATCAAACCCGTGTGCCGGCGAATCCTTGGGCAACAAGTCGTTGGCATGCCAGGCGATGCCGAACAGATCGCGCACCGTGTGTTCGTATTGGCGCCGAGTCAACCGTCGCACCGTGGCAACCCGATCCCCCGGTTGCACTGGCGCGAGTTGCGACAACAAGGCAGCGAGTTCGCGGCGGTCGACGGCACTCGGCTGCTCTTCGTCGGGTGGCGGCATCGTGCGCGCCCGCAAACGCTGCACGACCAGAGTCAATTGCGCGACGTAGTCCGAGTCCTTTGCAACCTGGCGATCGAACAAGACCGAGATGTCGAAGTCGCCGTCCACGTCCTCGCCATCAGATTCGCTACTCGTGTGGCAGCCGCCGCAATGGCGCTCGACCAGATCCGGCACGCGCACGCCAGCCTGCGCCAGCGGCGCACCGGGCTGTGTTCCGGGCAGTGTGCCGTGCGCTGTTCCAGGCAGTGTTCCGTGCGCTGTTCCGGGCAGTTGTCCGGGCAGCGTAGCCGTAGCCGGAACCCCAGACTGCGCCCAGATCGACGAGGCCAACAAGCATGCAAGAACCAGGGGAGTGCACCGCACACCGCGCATGCTAGCCCAGAGTTCGCTGGGCACGAGGCAACAAGCATGTCGCGAATGCGAGGCACCGCGCGATCGCTCCCTTGCAGCGCCACTGCCAGTGGCTGCTCAGGACTTCCCAAAGCCTCGCGGGTCGCGTAAAGCGGAGGCCATGTTGCGGCACTTGACCCTCGGTTTGCTGACGTTGTCCTTCGCGATTGCCCACGCCCGGGCGCAAGAACCTGAAGCTGGCCAGCCGGATCCCGGGGTCGAACTACGCGCCTGGCTCAACGAATACAAGAACGGCGCGATCCGCTTCCAGAAGCAAGGCAAGACCGACACCGACGCGATCGCGTTGCTTGAGCAGCACATGGCGGCGGTCGCGCAACGCAACACGTTCTCCGACGCGCAACTGTTGTTCGATCTCGCGGTGGTGCAACCGCAAGCCTCAGGCGCCAAGACCTCGATGGAGGCCGTCGACTTCCAGCGCGAAATGCAGCCGTGGCGGGTGCACAGCATGGCGCAGGCGCACCTGCGCACGATGACCGAGCGAAACGTCTTGCCTTGGTTGCTCAAGAAGCTGAGTGCCAAGGGCATTCGGGCCAACGTCGAAAACGACGACCAGGTGGATGCGATCGCGGTGCTTCGCATTCTCGCCGGCCACCCCAGCCTCGAGGCGAAGCTTGAGTTGATGAAGGCGTGCGGTTCGATGCCAAACGAACTGCGCGTGCATGCGGTCAACTCGATGGCGCGCGACGCCGAACTCGACCTGGTGCCGACCTTGATCGGATTGCTGCGCGATCGCGAAGCCAACATCCGCATCGCGGCAGCGAACGCGATCGGCACCGCGATGCAGCCGCACGTCGACGAAACCGAGGGCAAGAACCCGAACGGGGACCTGCTCAAGAAGCGCGACCAAGTGATCAAGCAACTCGGACGGTTGCTGGTCAGCGACAAGATCTGGCAGGTGCGCAGCGCCGCCGCGTTCTCGCTGGCAACGATGCGATGCAAAGCCGTCATCCCGGTTCTGATCAAGGGCCTCGATGCCGAGCTGAAGCGCAAGAAGGACCCATGGGCAATGGATGTGCGGTTGCACAAGATCCTTGAAGGCCTGACCGGCCAGAACGTCGCGCGCGGCGGCATCACGCCGTGGAAGATGTTCTGGAAGCAGGAAGGCGCCTCGTTCACGGTGCGGCCCAAGCCCCTGCCTGGGCAGGAGCAGCAGAAGGACGACCGCTACAAGAAGTTCTTTGACCTGACCATCGAGTCGGACCGCGTCT
>CAXBFC010000421.1:0-7253 GCA_963974725.1 uncultured bacterium
CTGCAGCGTCTGTCCCGGAGCCAGTCGAGCCATGCGCGAGGCGGCGAGTTGCCTCAGGTCTTCGTAGACCAATGGCAGCAGCTTGTGCGAAGCAGTGCGATCGCCGGCGCCGACTGCATTGAGCATGCGCGTCACGTCCGAGCCTGGGGAAGAGCGCGGCAGGTCGGTCATCGCCGCAAATTCTATCGGAAACCGTGTCGGTCGCTGCACCTGGAATCGGGATTGGGGATGTAGCCGTGTTCCGCGGCGCAAACGGCGAGGCAGCAGCCCCGCCAACCAGCTTGTTTCGGTGACCCACAATCCAAAGGAAATGCCATGAACACGATCCGCCACCATCTTCTTCCGCTCGCCTTCGCCGGCGCTGCCACCGTCGCTTGCGCTGCCGTTGCGACGGCCCAAGTGCCGCAAAACACCGCCGTCTTCGGCACCTATTCGGGGCCGATCAGCACCGGCACTTCCGGCCTGTTCTTGCTACCGATGAACGGTGGTGCGGCGACCACCGTCGGCAACTTGCCGATCGAACTGCAACAGGCAACCGGTCCCTATCAGCGCGGTGTCGGTGGTGTCGATCTGCGCAGCGAGGACGGCGGCATCGTCTGCGGTACCATCGCAGCCGGCAATGGCCCTGGCATGGGCGGGATCCACCTGTTCGTCTTGTATTTGAACGGCACGACGATCGACACGGCGCAGACCCGCAAGATCTACCTCGGTTCTACCAACACCGTCGGTGGTTCGCTGGTGAGGGTGCTGCCCGATGGTCGCATCCTGGTGCTCGCTTCCGATGGCGGCGGCGCGCTGACGACCGGGCCGATGGCGAACCACTTGGCCGCCATCGTCGACATCTCGCAGCCGGTGGCGACGTTGACGATGCTGCCAAACCCCGCGGGCTCCGGCGTTGGTGGCGGCTTCGCGGTCGATCCGGCCGGCCAGTTCGCCTACTACCTGTTGAGCGCGAACCCAGGTTCTCCGACGGGTCTCGCCTCCCTCTATCGCTGGGAACTCAGCACCGGAAGTGCGTGCACAATCGCCAGCTGGATCGGACATGTCGCAAAGGGAGTGAGTTGCGGCGACGACGGCACGGTCTATGTCGCGACCAACAACGTCGTCTCGATCACCCACGAGATGCACACTGTGCAACCAGACGGTTGCGCGAGCGCCACCGTCACCTCGATGCCAAGCTCCTTGCCACTGCCCGCCAACAGCGTGCATCTCGACGCGACTGGCAGCTTCCTGATCGCCACCGCTGGCTGGGCACCCGGATTCCCCAACCACCGTAACTCGGTGGCGTCGGTCGACCCAGCGACCGGCGCTGTGACGATGCTAGCGTCACCGTCCGCGCCAGGTTGGGGCCTGATGTCAGACATTGCCGTACGTCGCCCAATGGTCAGCTACGGTCCGTCGAGTGATGGCCAGAACCGCTACGTGTTCGACAGCTTCCCAAACCCGGGCGGCCAACCGACGATCGGCAACAGTTCATTCTCGCTGACGATGCGCGCTGCCCCCAACGGCGCGCTTGCGTCGGTGCTCGGGCTGTCACTCGGTCGCGGCTCGTTGTCGGCTTTGGGGTGCGAGTTGCTACTCGACCTCAACACGATTGTTGCGACGGTCACGGTCGGCGTGGCTGGGGCGACAACTGCCACCTACAGCATGCCCATCCCGAACAATCCGAACCTCGTCGGCTTTGAGTTTACCGCACAGAGCCTGCACTTGGAGTCGACTGGCTTCGCCACGTCGCGTGGCCTGCAGGTCACGATTCAGTGATGTTGGCTGAGAATGTGATTCCGTTCGACGTCGGGGCAGGTGCCGAGGTTGCAGTCGGCGGCAAGGACTACAGCGAGCCTCGCTCGCGCTTGCGCGTTGACGTGTTCTTGAGCCAGTAGGATCGTTAGTGGTTGGGCTGGGTTTGTCCCGGACTCAAGACTGGTCTACGTCTTGCGAGCAACCGCCTGACGCCATGAGTTGCTTCCTAGAAGGAACTCGTTGTATCGCCATGCGGCGTCGCTGACGCCGAAGGAGCTAGAATCATGACTGGAGCACTGACTCCCGAAGATCGTCGGCACCTGGATACGTTGTTTGAGCAGGCGGCGGAGTTGCCATGCGATGAGCACGCGGCATTTGTCGAGCGCGCATGTGGGGGCAACCCCGCGCTGCGCAACGAGCTGCTCCGATTGTTGGCGGGCCTCAACGGCGCCGATCGGCTGGGCCTAATCAAGTCCGAGGCACCGACGCGGGTCGGCGAGCGCATTGGGCCATACGAGCTGCTTGAAAAGGTTGGCGAAGGTGGCATGGGCGAGGTCTACGCCGCCCAGCAACTCGAACCTGTGCGCCGCAAGGTGGCGATCAAGCTGATCAAGGCCGGTATGGATTCACGTCAGGTGGTCGCGCGCTTCGAGGCCGAACGGCAGGCGTTGGCGATGATGGATCACCCCAACATGGCCAAGGTGCTCGACGGGGGCAGCACCGACGGTGGCCAGCCGTTCTTCGTGATGGAGTTCATCGAGGGTGTGCCGATCCTCGACTACTGCGACGCACAGCGCCTTGACACCAAGGCGCGACTGCGGCTGTTCGTGATGGTGTGTCACGCGATTCAGCACGCCCACCAGAAGGGCATCATCCATCGCGACATCAAGCCCAGCAACGTGCAAGTGGCGGTGCACGATGGCGTGCCGTCCCCGAAGGTTATCGACTTTGGCATCGCCAAGGCAATCCATAGCGATGCTTCCATGGGTGTGGCTCTAACCCAGCATCTTCAATTGGTCGGCACGCCGACGTACATGAGCCCCGAACAAGCGGGCACGACCGAGCAGGACATCGATACGCGCAGTGACATCTACTCACTGGGAGTGTTGCTGTACGAACTGTTGACCGGCGCGACGCCGTTTGATTCGCAGCAGCTATCGCACGCCAACCTGGCCGAGATCGTGCGCTTGATCTGTGAGGAGACGCCGCACAAACCGAGCACGCGGATCGCGACCCTCGGTGACGAAGCGACCACGGTTGCCATGCATCGGCGGATCGATGGACGCAGGCTCGCCGTCGATCTGCGTGGCGATTTGGACTGGATCGTGATGAAGTGCTTGGAGAAGGATCGCGCCCGCCGCTACGAGACGGCCAATGCACTGGCTGCCGACATTGAGAATCATCTCCGTGATCAGCCGGTGACCGCGGGGCCGCCCAGCACCGCATACCGGATGCGCAAGTTCGTGCGCCGCAACCGAACGTTGGTGTTTGCGACATCCTTGGTTGCACTGGTGTTGTTGCTCGGCGCCGGCGGCACGACCTGGGGCATGCTGTGGGCTCTGGACGAGAAGGAGCGAGCGAACGGCGAGACGGGCAAGGCCGTGTTGGCCGCGGCAGAGGAGAAGAAGGCGAGGGCCGCCGAATCGCTGCGAGCCGAGGAGTTGCAGCAGGTCGCTGATTTTCAAACGGTGCAGATGGCGAAGGTCGATGCGATGACCATGGGCGCGCGCACGCGTCGGGCGCTGCTTGCTGCGGTGCCAGAAGATCGTCGTGAGGAATTGAAGCGAGCAATCGTTGGCATCAACTTCACCAATCTTGCCATGGGAACATTGGAGCACGATCTGTTCGATCCAAGCCAGCAGGCCATCGACGCGCAGTTCGCGGATCAGCCGCTTGTGCAGGCGCAGCTTCTGGGATCGCTGGGAGGCGCGGAATACGAGGCCGGGTTGTATGAACTCGCCATTGACCCGATTGAACGGTCGTTCCAGATTTGGACCCGGAGGGTGGGGGCCGAAGACCCGCGAACCCTGTGCGCGCTCAATGCCAGGGGTGTGCTGCGATTCGCGCAGGGTCACTACACTGAGGCCGAGAAGCTGAGTCGACAAGCAGTCGAAGGCCTCAGCCTGGTACTTGGCGACGAACACCCTAGCACCCTGAACGCGCTCGATTGCCTGGGCGACACTCTCCGGACGCTAGGCAGGCTTGTGGAAGCCGAATCCTGTTTTCGGCAGGTCCTTCAAGCGAGGCACGAGCGGCTTGGGCCCGAGGATCCGCTAGCCATTGAATCGATGCGTGTGCTAGGTGCAGTGCTGCGTCTGCAGGGTCGGTTCGACGAGGCTGAGGCGTGCCTTGTAGACGCACTGGCTCGGCAGCGTGCCCGAGGGGTTGATGTCGCCGGCCTCACTCTCGACATCTTGAACAGCATCGCGGTGCTGTTTGGCGACCAGGAGCGACCTGCGCAAGCTGAGCCCTATCAGCGTGAAGCGCTGGCTGGATCCCGTTTGTTGTTTGGCGACGACCATCCCAGAACGTTGACCGCGATGAACAATCTCAGCGGCGTGCTGCTGAATCAGTTGAAGTTTGCGGAGGCCGAAAACCTCGCGAAGGAATCGGTCGATCGCCACCGTGATGTGCTTGGCAACCAACACCCAGAGACCCATTTGGCAATCGCTGATCTGGGCGCGGTGTTAGCGAGCATGAACCGCTTCCCCGAGGCGTTGCCGTTGCTGCAGGAGGCCCACGCCGGTCAGAGTCGTCACAAGGATGATGACCCGCGTCGTTGGCTGTGCACACTCAACAATTTGGGGCTGACCTTGCGCAAGTATGGGCACGCACCCGAAGCGTTGCTGTTGCTCAAAGAAGCGGTCAAAGGCTTGCGCGATATGCATCCTGGCGACCATCCACATCGGCTAGCTGCGCTCGCCAACCTCGCAGGGGCTCGCAAAGATCTTGGCAAGCTCGAAGAGTCGGAGCGCGACTATCGCGAAGTATTGGCTGCCCGTCTGCGCGTGGATCCGGCTGGCAAGGAAACGTTCATGTCGATGGACAACCTTGGCCTCTTGCTGCATCTGCGCGGCAAGCTCGACGAGGCGAAGGAACTGTTTGAACGCGCGCTCGCGGGGGAGCAGCAATTGCTCGGTGCCGACCACCTCGATACCCTGATCACGCAGTTGAACTACAGTGGTCTGCTGGCCGCACAGGGAAGTTTGGAAGCGGGCGCGAAGCATTGCCTTGAGGCTGTTGATGGGCTCCGTCGACAGCCACCGACGTCGTTGGTATACCTGCTGTCAGCGCTCAACAATCTGGGCAAGATCCTGATGGATCTGCACCGGTTCCCCGAGGCCGAAGCTTGTCTGCGGGAGTCGCTGCAAGGGCTGCGACGCGTGTATCCGAAGGGCCACCCGAACATCTTGGGTACCTGCTTTCATGTTGGTCGCGCGCTGATGGAACTCGGGCGGTCAAGCGAAGCGGTGCCGTTCTTGCTCGAGGCATCCGAAGGTTTCCGGGCACTGAGCCAGAACACCGTGGGCGCCGAGGTACAGGCGAAATGGCAGTCACTGGCCACGAAAGCACAGGCGAAATTGGAAGTCGCGAAGCAGGCGCAAGCACAGCCTGGCAGCGGTAAGCGATAGGCCAGCGGTTTCGTATTCTGCCGTGCTTTGCGAGTCTCCGCGCTGGCGGCGCGTTTTGCAGCGCGGCGCTGGCGGCTGCGCGCCATGGCCTCGCGACTACACGCGCCAGACACTGGCGAAACTGATGGGCCAGTCCTGATGCTTCTGCCACTTAGGCTTCAACGTGAGCCACTCGTCGTCGACCAGTCGTTCGTGCATCTCGACTTGTGTCATGCCGGCACGGTTGCCACAGCGCACATGGTCGGAGAACAAATGGATGTTGGTTGCGAGTGCCACGCTGCCGCGCTCTGGGTGTTCAAAGTGCGTCGGCATGCCGCTCTTCATGACGAAGAACGGGTGGAAGCCAACGTGCACATAGTGGCCACCGGGGCGCAGCAGGCGCGCCGCTGCGCCGTAGAGCGGACGCAGTTCGGAGAGATGCTCGTCGACCAGGCAGCACGTGACCAGGTCGAACGAATGCTCCGGTAGGCCGTTGCTCTCCAGTTCGCTTTCGATGAGTTGCTCGTAGATGTCACGATCTTTCGCGCGCGCCAGCATCTCCGGTGTCAGGTCGACGCCGTGCAGAGCGGCGCGACTCTTCGATCGCAGCCAAGCTCCGGTGCGGCCCGTGCCGCAGCCGAGGTCGGCGATGCGTTGCGCGTCTTGCCACCGAACGCTCGTGATGCGTTCGAGCAGCGCGAGGTCCATCGCGTCCTCGACGGTCGCCTCATAGGTGGGCGCCCAGTCGCCGTAGCCGTCTCGGACCGGCATCACGGGATACTGGCGAGTGTCGAATCGGGCGAAGTCTGGCATGGCTGCCACAATACTTCGCCCGAGCGCGCGGCAAGCAGTGAACGCTACTTCTTGTCGCGGCTGCCGGCCGGCTCTTCGCTGGTTGCGGCTGCCTTCTTCTTGGCGTCGGCGCTTTGGATCAGGCCCGTTTCCACGCCTTCGCGGTAGCTCGGCGCGTGCGGGATCTTCTCCGCGCTGCGCTCGTGGTAAGGAACGCCACGACGCATCCACTCCGGCGCGGCGGCGCCCTTCAGGTGGTGGTCGAAGTACTCCTGCATGCGGCGGGTCCAGTCGCGCTGGTTCTGGCGCTTGCGCAGGCCGTGGTCTTCGCCGTTGTAGTTGAACAAGTAGGCCTCCTTGCCGAGACGGCGCATGGCCGTGAAGAACTCAATGCCTTGGTACCACGGGACCGCACCGTCCTTGTCGTTGTGCAGGATAAGCACCGGCGTGCGCACCTTGTCCAGGTGGAACAGCGGCGAGTTCTCCCAGTAGCGCATCGGAGCTTCCCAGATCGTGCCGCCAATGCGCGACTGCGTCTGCTCATACTGGAATTGGCGCGACATGCCCGAGCCCCAGCGAATGCCGCCGTAGGCGCTAAACATGTTGACGACCGGCGCGCCGGATTCGACGGCGGCGAAGATGTCGGTTCGCGTGATCAAGTGCGCGGTCTGGTAGCCGCCCCACGAGTGACCGGCGGCGCCGATGCGATCCTTGTCGACAAAGCCCTTGGTGAGCAGGTGCTGCACGCCGGAGACGACGCACTTCTCACAGGACTCGCCGGGGTAGCCGTCGCGGTAGACGATGTCCGGCACGAACCACAGGTAGCCGTTGGACACATAGTAGGCCGCGTTCGGCGACGTGCCGATGCTCGGCGAAGAGAAGCTGTGGATGCGGTTGGAGCTGCGCTCGTAGAAGTAGACCATCATCGGGTACTGCTTCTGCGGGTCGAAGCCGTCCGGCTTGACCAGGTAGCCCTTCAACTCGGTGCCGTCATCCGAACGCCAGTTGACGAGTTCGGCCGAACCCCAGCGAACATCGCGGCGAATCGGGCAGGCGTCGGTCAGCTTTTTGGCATTCTCGAACGCGAGGTCCGTGGTCCAGACATCCGGG
>CAXBFC010000422.1:0-7222 GCA_963974725.1 uncultured bacterium
CGCCCCCGCCACGAGTGGCAACACCCGCCGTTTGCCTCGAGCTTCAGCTTTGCGTCGAGCAAGCACGCTCTGGGCAGTATCCTCTACCGAAGCGATATCCCCCACCGCCCCCGATGTCCGCCGATTCCGACGCCAACCCACCTGCCGACAACGCCAACTCGTTCGACGACCAAGTCGAGGCGTTGTTGTTTGCATGCCTGGAAGCCGAGCAGCCAAACGAGGCGATCGAAGCAGCCGCAACCGCTCACCCGAAGCTCGCCGAAGCATTGCGCCGCGCCTACAGCGAGATGCTGCGCTTCGACTTGGTCGGTTCGACCTCATCGAGTGCCTCCGCGCAACTGGCGTTGCCAGCCGATTCGGTGCCAGAACAACTCGGCGAGTACCGGCTGCTGAACCGATTGGGTGCCGGCGGCATGGGCGTGGTCTACCTGGCCCGCGACGACGTGCTGCAACGAACGGTTGCGCTAAAACTGATTCGGCCTGAGCACCTCTACATGCCCGGCGCGCGCGAACGCTTCCAACGCGAAGTCGAGACGATCGCGCGCTTGCAGCACCCCGGCATCGTGCCGATCTACGGCGTCGGCAAATCGGACGGCATGCCGTACTTCACGATGCAGCACATTCGCGGCTGCTCGATGTCGACCGCGCTCACGGAGCTGCAAGCGGCGAACACTCCTCCCGAAGGGCGGCGTCTGCTAGAGCTTGCTGCCGACCAGGCCAACGCTTCGCCCACATCCGAATCGAGCAGCGGCAGCGGCAGCACGCACGGCATCGACACACTCAACTGGGCCGACACCTGCGTCAGCCTCGCCGCTCAAGTTGCCGCAGCACTTCATCACGCGCACGAACGTGGCGTGCTGCACCGCGACGTCAAGCCGTCCAACATCCTGTTGACGACCGAAGGCCGCGCCATGCTCGTCGACTTCGGGCTGGCCTGGGCGGACGATACCGATCAACGATTGACACAGTCCGCGAGCCAGCTCGGTTCGCTGCCATACCTGCCACCCGAACACATCGGCGGCAAGGCGACAGATCCCAGCCGCGCGGCGGATGTCTACTCACTCGGCGTGACGCTGTATGAGATGTTGACGCTGCGCAATCCGTTCCTTGGCAAGAACGGCGAAGAGACCCGCCGCAACATCCTCGGCGCCCGCCCACTGCGCTTGCGGGCCGAGCAACGTGGCGTTTCGTGGGAACTGGAAACCGTCTGCATGACGGCGCTCGACCCCGATCCGAGCAAGCGCTACCGCACGATGCTCGAGTTCCAACGGGACCTTGAGCGCGTTCGCAACCGCGAGTCGATCGAAGCGCGGCGGCCAGGCGTGCTGCGAAGGTCGCGCCGCTGGGCCCAGCGGCACCCAACCATCGTGGCGGCCATGACGGTGGCCTTGCTGAGTTCGATGGCCGCCTTGGTCGTGTTCTTCATTCAAGAACGCACTGCGCGCGCCCAGTCCGACAGCCTGCGCCACACCGCCGAAGTCGAGCGATACGCAGCGCTGGTGTCCAATGCCGACATCGAACTGCGCGCCGGCAGCCGACCCGAACGTGCGCGTTTGAAGCTCGCGCAGTGCCGCGAACAAGACCGTGGCTGGGAGTGGTCCCACCTCGAATTCGTCAGCGACCAGGCAGTAACACCTGCTGCGCACGCGGATGGGGTCATCCAAGACCTGACGTGGCTTCCCGACGGCGAGAACTTCCTGATCGCCACACAGGACAAAGAACTGATCTGCAGATCACGCACGCAACGTGAGCTGTGGCGTATCTCCGACCTGGCAACGTCGAGCTTTGTGTTCCGCAAGACGGCGCGCGGTCACGAGCTGATCTGCGGTCGGCTCACCGCCGAGCTGTGGGTGCACGACACCCTGACCGGCAAACCGGTGCAGGCGTTCGACAACACCAACAGCAAACTTGTCGGCGAATTGACGACGCTGGTCGCATCGCCGGACGGCTCACGCATCTACTCCACCTGTAGCGACGGCAACGTTTCGGTCTGGGATGCCGAAACCCGCAGCTTCCTGCAGAACTTCGGCAAGCATCAGACGCAGGCCCACAGCCTCGCGATCAGCCCCGATGGCTCACGCATCGCAACCGGCGGCTTCGACAAGACCGTCAAGGTGTTCGACACCAACACCCTGACTGAGACCAACGAGTTTCAGATCTACCACTGGGGCCTGGACCTGTCGTTCGCCGCCGACTCGCGGCACCTGGTGCTCACCGATGGTTTGCAGATGCAGGTCGTCGACCTCGACAGCGAGACACCAACGCAACGGCCACTCGATCCAACTCACAGGACCGTGCTCGCGGTCAAGTGCAGCCCCGACGGCAAGCTGGTCGCGGCTTCGGTCGAACGGCGTGTCCTGCACATCTATCAGGTATCGACCAAGCCACCATTCCGGATTCGCCGCATTGCGCGCCTGGCCGGCCACGAAGGGCTCCTTCAACACATCAGCTTCACGCCGGACAGCCAGAGCATCCTGACCGGCAGCACCGACCAGACCGTTCGCATCTGGAGTCACGCACATTGCGCCGAACTCGCAACACGGCCACACCAGCGCATGGTGACCGGCGTGGTGTTCGGACCCGACGACACGGTGATCAGCTCGGATTCGCGCGGCAACATCTGCGAGACAGAGAGCGATGGCAGCTTCCAGTCTCTGGCAACGACAGATGGGCAATCGGCGCACAGCGAGTCCGTCGTGGCTCTGCTGACGAACGGCGACGAGCGTTCCTTCTCGAGCATCGACAAGTCCGGCCGCTTGATCGACTGGTCCAACAAGGAAGATGGCTGGCAGGCCGTGCAGACAACCGAAACCGGTCTCGAGGCAACCGCCGCCACGACGCTGCCGTTCACTCCCGACAGCGGCTCGTTCTTGTTCCTCGGGCATGTTCCTGTAGTCGCAACCAAAGTCGGTGACATCCACGTGCTTGGCATCGGCCCGAAGCCGCGCACCTGGCACGCGCACGATGAGATCATCACGGCCATGGTTAGCGACGGCGTGCACATCTGGTCAGCCTGCGTCGCTGGCGAACTGAAGTGTTGGGACGGCCGAACCGGCGAACTCGTGCGCAGCGCCCCGAGCCATCCGGACTGGATTTCCTCACTGGTGATGGCGCCCGACGGAAGCTGGCTCGCATCGGGTTGCGCCGACACACGAATCCGCATCATTGACACCAAGACCGGCGAGGTCCGCCACACCATGGAAGGGCACGGCCGCGCGCCGATGACGATGGTCACCGACAAGACGGGTTCGCGCCTCATAAGCAGCGGTGGTTTCGATGCCGAGATTCGCTTTTGGCAACCGGACACCGGCCGCTGCGTGCTGAGCATGGGCCGCGGCGACTCGACGTTGGCGATGGCGTTCAACCAACGCACCGGCACACTCGCGCTCGGCGGCCGCCTCGGCCACCTGCACATGCTGCGAACCCGGACCGGCGGCGCGCGAGCGTTTTCGATGCGGCCGGCGCCACCAGACACACTGACTGCGCCGCCGGGCGGCCGCCGCCCCCGCTAGCCCGAGCCCATCGCGATACGGGAATCGCGGAGTCTCTCGCCAAGCCCAACATCTTCTTGCCGTGCATACCGCGTCGCTGCTGCTGAGTTTGCTGCCACAACTCACGCCGGGGCCGATCTACGGACCAACCGCGCCGACGTATGGACCGCCGGATCGGCTGTTGGTCGCGAGGCTGCGCGAACAGGCACCGCATGTGCTGGCGCCCTTCGAAGCGGCTGCAGACACCTTGCAGGCATCGGTTGCTTTCCGACACCGTGCCAGTCTGGAGCTGCGCAGCTGGCTCCAGTCGACACATCCACAGTGGTTGCACGTCGCTAGTTACTACGACCCGGCATCGCCGCACTGGCCCAAAGACTGGTCGTGGCCAACCACACCGTTGGCGCATGCGACGATGTGGCTGCGGCTCGGCAAGCGCTGTGATGCCCGGCAAATCGCCAACCACCCGGACAAGACCGGCCGACAGATTCGGGAGCGATTCATCGACGACACCACGTGCTATGCCAACGCGCTAGAACACGGGCCAGAAGGTCATCTGGTGCTGCTCGCGGCGGCGGCGAACTCCGAGGCGATCCCCGCCTCGCGCATGCTGTGGCTGCTCGACCTTCGCGCGGCCTACCCGTTCTTCACGTGCGAACTCGCGACGATGCCGCAGGCGCATGCGCTACTGCGACAGCTCAGCAAGTCGGACGAAGAAGCGATCTACCGTCCTGCGTTGCGCATGCTCGACCAAGCCATGCCCCATGGCGGAGCGAGCCGAGAGCTGCTCGAATGGGTGATCCCCGCAGCCGCTCGCTTGCTCGCCAACCCGAACAACAGATTCTCGTTCGACGACAACACCGGCTGCTTGGGTGGCCCGTACTGGCGCGCATCCTCGCGCGACTCGCTACTGGTTTCGATCGCTTCGCAAGCTGGTGACGCAACGCCCGTTGCCGCCTTGCTCGCGTATTGCGAGCCGTATCTGAAAGCACCGACGTTCCGCGACGCGACCAGTGACTTCGCATGGCAACTGATGACCCAAACCGCGCCACAGCTTGAGGACCAGGTGAAGCAACGGCTGCGGCAAATCGTCGCCAAGCACACGCCCGAGGACGGCCATTCCAAGCAGCTATGCGAACGCCTGCTGAACGCGCTTGTTGGCAAGCCCCACGTCGTAGTGAAACTTCCCGAATGGAAGCCGGGCCCCGCTACGATCGAAGTCGACGCCGCCGAAGTTGCCCACAACCTCGAGCGCATCGGCAAGCTCGCGCGCATCTCGAGCGACGACCACCAACCGCTGCGGCTGGCACTTCACAGCACCGTCGCCAAGCAACGCATCCAGGCGCTGCAACTCTGCCACGACATCCTAGTTTGGAGCCCCGAACTCGAAGCGCGCATCGTGATCGAGTCCAGCAATGAACAGGTCGCGGTTCGAACCGCTGCCTACCGCGCCTTGGCCACTCGTGACCGCGCGATCTGGCCGTGCGGCTGGCTCGTCTACGAAGTCATGTTCGACCCGGCCGAGTCCCTTCGCGCGCTATATGGCGAGCTAACCCGCTAACCGCGCTCGGGCACGAACGGCACCGTCGCCGGTCGCTTGACGGCATCATCATAGAAGATATCGATCAAGAACCAGCCGAGCAGGAAGTCGGCGAACTCGGCCACGTTGAAGCCAACATGCGCTTGCCAGAACACCGGCGCGACGCCGACTTCGACGCCAAACATGTCGACGACGCGCTGCGCCGGCGTCAAGGCAAACGGCCCTTGATCATCGAGGTCGAACACGTCGGACAACAGCAGCCACGACGTGACATCGTCATAGCCCTTCGGATCGGCCACGTGGTTGCCAGAAGTCCCGGTCGCGAACAGGCGCGAAAAGTCCTGTCGGTAGCCGATCGGGCCGAGCGTCGTGAACGGAATGCCAGTGCCGTGATTGGTCATCACGTAGCCCGGCGTTTGCCACCAAGTATCCTTGCCGTAGCCATAATCGGAATACCAACCACCGACAACGGCGGCAACGGGCCCGACCTTGACGTCGGCGCCAACGCCAAAGGCATCGCTCTGCCAGCGGTAGATGAAACAGTCTCCGAGGTCCGTGAGCCGCGCGTCGAGGTAGCGACACGCACCGAATGGCAACAGCAGCACAGCAAGAGCGAGCAGACGCATTGGGACTGTTCTACTGGACGACGGGTCCTCGCTGCTACCATCACGCACAATGAGCCATGTCCTCGATCAGTTGCGCGAGCGCAGTAAGCAACGCAAGGCGCGCATCGTGCTGCCGGAGACCGGTGATGCGCGCACACATGCTGCACGCGACGAAATCGAACACCACGGCCTCGGCCAAGTCGTTTGGGTCGCAGATCCCGCCGCCGACCCGCGCTTCGACGAGATCACCGCACACGTGCTCGCGCGCCGCAAGCACAAGGGCGTGACCGTTGAGCAGGCTCGCGAACTGGCGAGGCAACCGCTGATCTTCGGCGCCGGCCTGGTCGCAACCGGCCACGCCGACTGCGGCGTCAGTGGCGCCGCCCATTCGACCGCCGACGTGATCCGCGCGGGGCTGATCTGTCTCGGCACCGCGCCCTCGATGCCGCTGGTGTCGTCGATGTTCCTACTGGTGCGAGGCGATGAGGTGCTGTCGTTCGCAGACTGTGGCGTGGTGCCGGAGCCAGATGCCGAGCAACTGGTGCACATCGCCGCCGCCACCGCCAGCAACCACCAACTGTTTACCGGCAGCGAACCTCGCGTCGCGTTCTTGTCGTTCAGCACGCACGGCAGCGCCTCCCATGAAAAAGTCGACAAGATGCGCTCGGCCTGCGAACAGTTTCGCGCGGCCCATCCCGGCATCGTCGCCGACGGCGAGCTGCAGTTCGACGCGGCTTACGTCGCTGCCGTCGCCGCGCACAAGTGCCCCGACAGCCCGCTCTCGGGCAGCGCCAACGTGTTTGTGTTCCCGGACCTGGATGCGGGCAACATCGCCTACAAGATGGCCGAACGCCTCGCCGGATTTGAGGCCTACGGGCCACTGCTCCAGGGACTCAGCAAGCCGTGGCTCGACCTGTCGCGCGGCTGTTCGGCGGACGACATCGTCGGCGTCGCGACCATCGCCAGTGCCATGCTGGGGTAGCCCGCGACAGAATCGGGGCGCATTGCCTCGACTGAGCAGCTTGCGCGATTGCATCGTGGCAGCGAGACTCGCGCTGACCCCCGCCATGAAGAAGATCCCGACCGCGTTCGCTTTCTGCCTGCTCCTGCTGCTCAGTGGCTGCCTTGAGATTGATGGCCAGGATGTCTACCTGCGCTACGACGAGGAGAACGATCGCATCGACGCGATGTTCGTGCACCGCGGCATCTTTGCAGAAGCTGGCGACGAAGACACCGCCGACGCCCTGAAGAAGGCGACGACCGATCTCGAGAACGCGATGGCAAGCGGCGAGTTCGTCTTCTGGAACAACTGGCCGCTGTCCTGCGATCCGAGCCGCGACTATGACGCGCCGCGCAACGCCCTCCTCAAGCACGTCGAAGTCGAGAACGGCGGACTGTTCACCGATCCCCAAGGGATCTTATGCGGCTACCAGTTCGTCCGGGTCAACAAGGCGAAGTCGTTTGTCAAGAAGCTCAATACGCTGCTCGAACTCGGCTTCCAGACAGCCACCGTCAAAGGCATCGCGCAACTCGGCAACAAGAAGCTCGACGCCGACAGCAAAGAGAACATCCGTGAGTTCCTGCGCGGC
>CAXBFC010000423.1:0-7220 GCA_963974725.1 uncultured bacterium
GGTTTGAACCGGGTACGGTACGCAGATTCCGGGCGCTGCAAGGCTTGATTGGCCGGCTAGCCCAATGGCTAGCCGGCGGCGCTGGTATCCGCTGCGGATCGAGGGATCAGTTGCCGATCGAGGCGCGACCCGCGTCCGACATCACGATGCCGAGACTATTGACGGCGTCGAGCACGCCCCACTGATGGAACACTTGCAGGCCAATCAGGACCGCCGAGTTCGGCACCGCGAACGAGGTGCTGCCCGTTCCCGTGACGGAGGTCGCAACTGCATCGAGCACGACCGGATCCACGAACAACGTGCAGCCCGGAGCGCCCGCAAGCGCGGCCGGTAGAGCACCACCGTTCCACGTCGAGTCCGACAGACCCGAAGCGAGCACGGCGAACGTGCCGGGCAAAGCGTCGGCCAGGGTCACGCTGTAGCTGGAGCCGAGTTTCGGCAAGCTAGCGCTGGCCAGCGACGGCACCAGGCTGGTGCCCGGGCCGGTGCAGTTGACGCGCCACGACGGCGTGTCGACGAGTCCGGACTGCGTCCAGGCGGCCGGGCCGTTGACCAGGTCACGGTAGAAGGCAACGCCACCGGTGCCTGCAGTGAGGTTGCACAGGTAGACGTTCTGCGCGGACGTCTCGTAGCCGACGTAGAAGTTGCCAGTGACGTTGACCGGGGACGCGAACGTCGCGGTGTAGAAGTTGGCGGCAGCGCCAATCGTCATCGTCGTGCTGGCGAGCGCCGTCGCCGAAGGCACGCCACCCACTTCCGGGTAGATGTGCGCCGCAACGGTCTGGTTGCCGCCCGTCGATTGTGCGAAGCACTCGAAACCGACCACGGTCAAGGGACCCGTGTTGGTGACCCGGTGCGTGTATTCGTTATCACGCAGGTCTTGGCTGATCGCACCACCGGTGCCGTTCAGTTCCGGGCAGACGGTCGGCTGCGTAACCGAACCCGGGCAACCGTTACCGAACTTGCTGAAGGTCGCGAACACAACCGACGTGCCGTTGCCGCCACTGATTGCCAAGCCGTAGTCGGCATCGATGCCGGCCGTCTCGACGTGGTTGTCTTCGACGAGCGAGGTCGCGATGACTTCGACGTTCCAGTTGCCCGCGCCGGGGTTCTGCACGAATACACACTCAAGCGAGTTGACCGTGTCTTCGCTGCCACCCGGGGTCGACCAGACGCCGTTCGACAGGTTGTTGTTACCCCAGTATTGGGTGCCGTTGGGCGCGGTGACGCGCAGCGACAGGTTGTTGATCAGGTGGAAGGCCGACGCCGGGTTGGCGGACGGCTCGCGCCAGTTGAGGCAGACCTTCAGGGCCGGCTCACCGGGGGCAACACTGATCGCCCACGAGCGAGTCTGACCTTGGGTCAGCACGTCTACTTCGTCGACGAGGAACGTCTTGTTGCGCATGTCCCACATCGTTTGCAGGTTGGGGAAGCCACCCCAGCCTTGGTGCTCACGCCGGTTGTCGCTGCTGGCACCGGTAAACGCGTATTGCGAGCCGCTGATGCACTGCAGCGCCTTCAGGGTCGGGGCGCTCGGTCGGTTCTGGTGCGACGTGCCACCGGGAACGCGCAGTTGGTTGCCGAACGGGCCGAAGCCAGGCGTCACTTCGTCGGTGAACATCTGGATGGCGAGCACGTTGTGCCCAGCCATGATCGGGGTCGCGCCCGAGGTGCCGCCGAAGCTCGACGTCCAGTTGGCAGCCGAGTAGCCAGCAGAGCCGGTCCGGTCGGAGGTGCCAATGTTGTCGTAGTAGGCGGTCATGGTCGGCTTGATGCGACCATCCGATGCCGGACCGATACTGGCGCCACCGTTCTGCCACGAGTCATCGCCGGGGTTGCTATTGTTGCCGTGCGCGACGCCACCGACCGAGAACACGTTCTTGGCCCACGCCTGCGGACGCGAGTCCTGGTTGCCGGCGTTCGACTGGCTCTGCGTCCACGTCAGGTCGTGGTCAAACGTAATGTCGTCCGCTTCGGCCGAAATCGACGTGTAGAAGAACGTTCGGGCGCTGCCCCACGAAGCCGTGGTGTGCGACACGTTGTGGATGTTGACTAGGTCGCTGAAGACCTGCCAGCGCGAGCCCTGAACCGAACTGTACTGGGTGTAGAACTTGCCACAGTCCGGCGCCATGCCGCGCACGGCTGGATTGCTGTTGCCGTTGCCGAACACGATGCCAGCGGTCGCGTGACCGTGGCTGTCCGCACCACCACCACTGCGCACGTTGGTTACCGTGCCGGTGAAGTCCGGGTGCGTGGCCTCGATGCCTTCGTAGATGTGCGCGTTAACACCCGCGCCGGTGTAGCCGCTTTGCGACTCGACATAGTTGCCGCCGCCTTGGATGCGGGCATTGTCCATATCCAACTCGGCCGGCGACCAGCGATCGATCCACAGCACTTCGTCGAAACCGGCCGCTTGTTGCAGTTGCGGGCCAGTCAAGCGAACCGTCATCAGGATGCTACCGAACTGCTCGCTGACAACCGTGCCACCGATCGCCTTGATGCGGTTGGTGAGCGCCGGCTTGTCGTTGTGCTTGTCGGCAACGACCACGTTGTAGGTCACCGGCTCGACGCTGGTGAAGACACCCTCGGCGAGCAACGCCGGCTCGAGACGGTAGGCCGGGTGGTATTCGCCAACCCACCGCACCATGCCGAGCGCGTTGACCGCGGCTCGTTGGCTGGCGTTCATGCGCACGACGTAGGCGTCGTGTGGCATGTATTTGATGATCTGACCGCCAGCCTCTTGGATCGCGTCGCGACCAGCTTGGGTCGGCAGGCCAGCGAACTGCACGAGGCACAATTGCTGAGCGCTCGTGCTGCGAAGTTGCTCCGGCACCGCCGGAACACTGATCGCCGGGTCGAACGAACCGAACGTCAGCAGGACCTGACGGCCGTCGCGATTCGCTTGTGGTGACTGGGCGGAGAGAGAAGCGGCTACGGCACACGCAAGCAGCGCGGCGCGCGATAGGTTACTCAGCATAGGTACTAGGTGGAGGCAGGTGGCCTTGGGCAGGCGAGGGTCGAAGAGTCTACCACTTGCAACCTTCATCAGCAGCCCTCGGGCAGCTTGGCGCCCGTGATAATCGCGCGACACCATGGCACGGCACAATGGCACGGCACAATCGCACGGTGAAAAACGGCGCGGCGAATCAGGGGAAGATGCCTGCTCCAACGCCCCGACCGCATCGGTTGCGCACCGCAACGGCAGCAACGACAAACGCCATCCGAAACCGGATGGCGTTTGCGCGGCCCCCCCCCCAAGGAGAGCCTTCCCTGCAACCAGCGTCTAGATGTCGCCGATCGACAGCTCGAGACCGTTCGACGTCACCATGTGCGCCGGGTTGATGTTGAGCACCAGCGCAACGGATTGGTTGCGCACTTCGGTGCCAACCAAGGCGGCCGTGTTCGGGATCGCCAAAGGTGCCGAGCCAGTGCCACCGGCGACAGCCAAACTCGTGACGACATCGAGCTGCTGGTAGACGTAGCAACCAGGCATGCCGAAGAACGTCAGTTCCAAGCCGCCGACAATCGGCGACAGCGACAGGATCGACAGACCGGCAACGGCGGCTGGCGGCACGTTGGTCGTGACCAGGTTGATCGACGAGCCGAGCACCGGACGAGCCGACGCATCGAGCGCGACGTCGGGCGTGCCAGACGTCGAACTGCAAGCCGTGACGGTGCCGTTGAGCGACGCCGAGATGTCGATCGATCCCGGATCGGCCGCACCGGCGAGCGAGTAGCCCACCAGGTAGTCGCCGGCCACGGTGATGTTCTGGTAGATGAAGTGCACGTCACCGTTGGCCCAGAACTGCACTTGCAGCGTGTTCGAACCGGTGTTCGAGTAGTTCGGCACACCGTCCCAACTGACCACCGTGCGCGCCGCGGTGCTGTCGACGTAGACGTCACCGCCCGAGCTCGGGTTGAGGTCGCGCCACAGCGCACACCACATCTCGTTCGACAAGAACGTGCCGACGTTTGGCGTGTAGTTGGCGCCACCGGAGTAACCACCCGATGTCACCCAACCGTTGCTGCAAACGGTGATCGAGTTGGTCGAGCCACCCGGGAACGGCAAGCTGAACCCAAGCGTGTAAGCCTGCGTGGTGTCATCGGCAAAGCCTTGCGGGCCAGCCGGGCTGATCCACGTGCCTTGGCCGGGGACGAGCGTGTATTCACCACCCGAGTAGGCGAGCGTGAACGACGAATTGGCGAGGTCGAAGTTCGGGAACTCGTAGATGCCTTCGTCACAGATGACCGAGGTGCCGCCGCAGCCAGAGCCGATGATCGACTTGGTCGCGAAGGTACCGCCACCCGTGCCGATCTGGCCGAGACCACCAGCGACAACCAACGAATAGTCGGCATCGACACCGGCGGTTTCAACGTGGTTGTCGGCAACGATCCCGGAGCCAATGACCTCGACAATCCACTGACCCGATTGCGGGTTCTGCACGAACACGTTCTCGATCGAGTTGATCATGTCTTCGCTGCCACCAGCGCTCGACCACAGACCACTGTTGAGGCCATTGTTGCCCCAGTATTGGGTGCCGCTCGGCGCAGTCACGCGCAACGACAGGTTGTTGATCAACTGCGAAGCAGCCGCCGGATTGCCCGCGGGTTCGTTCCAGTTGAGGCAGATCTTCAGCGATGGTTCGCCGTTGGCAACCGTGATCGTGTGCTGACGCGCTTGGCCAGGGAAGATGACGTCCGTCTCATCGACGATGTACATCTTGGCGCGGTTGTCATACATCGTCTCGAGGTCGGGGAAGCCCCACCCTTGGTGCTCGCGGCGGTTGTCGCTGCTACCACTGTTGAACGAGTATTGGGTCGCACTGACAACTTGCAGACCCTTCAGGGTCGGGAAGTGCGGACGGTTCTGGTGGGTCGTGCCACCGGGAACGCGCAGCGGCTGGCCGAACAGGCCGACGCCCGGGCTCACCTCTTCGGTGTACATCTGCAGCGCGATCGTGTTGTGACCGGCGACGATCGGCGTCGCACCCGAGGTACCGCCAAAGCTCGACGTCCAACTACCACTTGAGTAGCCGGCGCTGCCGGTGCGGTCCGACGTGCCAATATTGTCGTAGTAGGCACACAGGGTCGGCTTGATGCGACCATCCGATGCCGGACCGATGCTGGCGCCACCGTTCTGCCACGAGTCATCGCCGGCGTTGCTGTTGTTGGCGTGGTTGACGCCACCGATCGAGAAGATGTTCTTCGCCCAAGCTTGCGGGCGCGAATCTTGGTTGCCGGCGTTCGACTGGCTCTGCGTCCAGGCGAGGTCGTGGTCAAACGTGATGTCGTCCGCATCGGCCGAAACCGACGTGTAGAAGAACGTGCGCGCATCGCCCCACGAAGCCGTGGTGTGCGACACGTTGTGGATGTTGACGAGGTCACTGAAGACCTGCCAGCGCGACGTGTTGACGCTGCTGTAGTTCGTGTAGAACTTGCCAGCATCCGGCGCCATGCCGCGCACCGCCGGGTTGCTGTTGCCGTTGCCGAACACAATGCCGGCGGTCGCGTGACCGTGGGTCTGCGCGGCGCCACCACTGCGCACGTTCGTCACCGTGCCGGTGAAGTCGGGATGCGTGGCTTCGACACCTTCGTAGATGTGGGAGTTGACGCCGCTACCGGTATAGCCACCTTGCGACTCGACATAGTTGCCGCCGCCTTGGATGCGGGCGTTATCCATGTCCTCTTCCGGAGCGCTCCACCGATCGATCCAGAGCACTTCGTCCATGCCCGCTGCCTGCAGCAACTGCGGGCCGGTCAGCGTGACCGTGAACAGCAGACTGCCGGTCTGCTCATTGTCGACCGTGCCACCAATCGCTTGGATCTGGTTGGCGAGCGCCGGCTTGTCGCTGTGCTTGTCGGCGACGACGAGGTTGTAACGAACGGGCTGAGGGTTCTGCCAAGCCTGCATCTTGAGCAACTCGGGTTCGATGCGATACGCCGGCTGGTAGCCGCCAATCCAGCGAACGGACCTGTGGTCCCCCACGGCCGTGGCCTGACCAGCGGTCATGCGCACCACGTAGGCGTTGACCGGCAGGTAACCGATGACCTTGCCACCCGCAGCCACGATGGCGTCGCGATCGGCTTGGGTCGGAACGCCAGCAAACTGCACGATGTGCATCTGCATCTTGGCGGTCGAACGGAGCGCTTGCGGCACTTCCGGCTGACTCACGCTTGGGTCAAACGACTGATAACGGAGGTTGATCCGCTCAGCTTGAGGAGCCTGGGCAGACAAGGAGACGGTGACGGCGCACGCGAGAACCGCGGCTCGGGAGAGAGTCGATAGCATGGATGGTGGCGAAGACAGTGGTGGTCCTGGGACGGGACGAGACTGTGGCAGTGTACCAGCCAATCCCTTGCCGCGCGCCCCCTGCGTCCCGGTACGGAACTGCGCAAGCCCTGATTCTACCGGGACATGCAACCACCGTTGCCATGGGGAGCGGCCCGCTGCCTACCGGTCACCTCATCTGCCGATACGTCCCACCAGCGTCCTTCGCCAGCCACTCCAACACCTCGAGGTTGCCGCCGATCGCGATCGTGTTGATCTTGATCTTGCGATGCTTGTTCCAGCGCGCGACGTCCTGACGGATCAAGAACGGATCGATCACTTCGCCGGTCGTCGGCTCGCCATCCGACAGGATGAAGATCGTATCGACATCCTTGTCGCCGAACGCTTGGCGCACCGAGTCATAGAGATTCGTGCCGCCCGCGGCGCCAAGTCGCTGGATCCATGTCTTCGCCTCTTGACGGCTCGCAGCACTACTGGTGCCGATGCCATCCGGCAACCACCGCGCGACGCCGCTCGAGAACGTGAAGATGTTGAACAACGCGCCGGCATCGAGGTTCTCGACCGCTTGCGCCAGTTCATGCTTGGCGACGTCGATGCGCGCCGCGCGGCGACCATTGATGCTGCGGCCATACATCGACTTCATCATCGAGCCCGATACATCGAGCACGAAGATCACGCGGTGCGATTCGACCTTGATGCCGAAGAACTTCGCCTTACTGACTGTGCGTTGCGTCAAGCGACGACGTTCGCGCGCCTTGTTCGCGTCGTCGAGTTCTTCTTGCGTCGCGACCTTGAAGTCCTTCTTGGCGACCTGCCACCAGTTCGCCCACTTGTCTTCATCCTCGTCGAACGGCTGCGCGGTCAATTCCCACAGGGTCGCGGCGAGCGCCTTCTTGATGCGACCGGTTTCCTTGCCCATGCGTTCGACGAG
>CAXBFC010000424.1:0-7145 GCA_963974725.1 uncultured bacterium
CCACCAGACGACTTCGTGCAGCTATGGGGACGCGACGCCTGGTATGGCAACGGCGTCGCGCTGCACCCGTTCTTCCTCGCCTACGATCGGCAGAACAACAGCTGGGAGCAGTGGGAGATCTGGGCCTCGAGCCAATTCGGCTACTACCTCAACAAGTCGACCAAGCGCCGCCACTACTCCGATGGGCGTGAAACCGACACCGTCGAGTCCATCCACCGGCAGATCGGCAGCCTGCGATGCTGGTCACCGATCACCTACATCGACGAGACGTCGACCGAATACCTGCTCAGCGAATGGAGCGGCGACGAAGCGCGACGCATGCTCGAAGTCATGCGTCGCCCCGAGACCTATCCAGAGCACAGCACCTACGTGATCTGGCCTGGCCCCAACAGCAACAGCTACGCACGCTGGGTCCTCGATCAAGCCGGCGTCGGAGCCGATCTGCACCCGATGATGGTCGGCAAAGACTGGCACGGCCCGCTCGGCTTCGGCGTCGGCCTGACACCAACCCGAACCGGAGTGCACCTCGACCTGCTAACACTCGGCGCCGCCATCGGCCTCAAAGACGGCATCGAACTGCACCTCCTAGGCTTCACGTTCGGCATCGACCTATGGCCCCCCGCCATCAAGACTCCACTCGGCCGCCTAGGCCTACCCGAGTAGTTAGTACTGTGCCTGGCACAGTACTAACATGTTCGCGAGGTCGGACTGGAAGGGCCAGTTAGTGCCGTAAGAAGTACAGCCGCAACTGCTCTTCGCCGCGGCGCCCTTTGCCACCGTCAGTCGCTAGAAGATACGTGCGATCAGCGACGGTGAGCACCCGGTCCTGACGATTGAGCCTGGTGGCGAACGGCAACGCGAAGGCCTCCGTGACGACTGATCCATCGGGCTCGATCACCATTGCGCACAACGACGCATCACCACCGCTCTTCTCCCACAGGATCAGGATGTTGCCATCTTCCTGCGGGACAAGCTGCGGCGCGTGGGCGCCATCGCCAGCGGCATACTTGGTCAACCACGTCACCCCGACGACGCGCTGCTTGTGCCAGCGCCCAGAGAAGTCGAAGTAACCGCCGGTCTCCGCAATGGGCTTGCGCGGCAACGATGCCATCAACGCATCCCCGATCTCGCTGCCCGTTGGCGCGCGACCGAAGTCCTTGACGACCCGAACCAGCGCCAGATTGCGTGGATCCGTGCAGCCTCGGAATGCCCGACTGTTATCCAACACACGCCCATCGAGGCCCTGATCCGTGGCAAATACGATCGTGTAGGAGCGCTTGTTCTCAACCAGCCCACCAAGCTCCGTGTAGACCGCGTTGTCGTTAGACCACTTGTAGAACGTGCGGCCATCGCCGCTGATCTCGTCATAAACGGGCATGCCGTCTTTGGCTCGGGTCGCGTGCTCCGTCTTGAACGTGAACACCAACCGCGACGTGCGCTTCGCCTTGTCGAACTCGTGCAGATGCACGCCACGCGGATAGTTGTCGCCAAGATCCAGCGCGACAAAGTTGCCCTTCTTGTTGACCGTCAGGAAGTTGGCCATCGAGTGGCCACTTGTCTGGCCATGATGATGCGTCAACTCCAAATCCTTGGCAGAGAACGTCAACGCAATCGCACCTTGGTGCCGCAAGCCGTCACCACTCTTGTGCATGCGCCGCGGCAACATCACACCGACCATGCCTTTGCTGTGCCGCATGTTGGCACTGCGCAGCACCCCCGAGCTGAAGTCGTAGATATTGACACCCTGTTTTGACACATCCAACGCGCGCTGGATCGCACCCGTGCCATCAAGACGCGCCTTGTGCATGACGGCAGCGACTTCAAACTCTGCGGTGCGATTCCGCGGTGCGTCCTGAATCGTCAAGTAGTAGACGTTGCCGGCCTCATCGCTCGTGCCGCCCGCCAAACGCATGCCAGCCGCCGCGGTCAGCTCATGGGTCTCATGCGATCGCAACGTCGGATCAATCCACGTGACCGCGACCGCATCGGTCCGCGCATCCTGCCACAACACACCGATGCGCTTCTTCTTCGCATGTTCGACAAGGATGTGCCGGCCGGCGCCAAGGACCACATCGGCGAGGTCGTAGCAGTAGAAGTCGAGCCCCGGCGGCGCCATCTTTTCGTCAGCGGCCTGCGTCCACGGGCGAGTGCGCAGCCAACCAGAACGCGCCAGATCCTCACTCAACTGCGCGGCGGGCCCATCGCCAAGCCCATCCCGGACCTGCGCCACCGGCTCATCCGCCGTCAGCGCATAGCTGGCAAGGCAGTCCGTCGCATTGTCATCAGCACGACCACCGCCAGCCGCCACTTCTGCCGCCGTCAAAGCACGGCTCCAGATCTTCACGCCACCGATGCAGCCATCAAACCGAACCGGCTTGCGCGCCTTGGCGGCGCTGACCGGCCCGACCTGCAACGCGTGCTTCGTGGTCGCAAGCGGTCCAAAGTCTTTGGCTTCCTTTTGCGCCAACTGCCGCCCATCGACATAGACGCTCATCGTCACGCCATCCCACGTCGCCGTCGCCCGATGCCAGCGACCGTCCAACCACTTGCCAAGTCCCGCGACACTCTGCGACTGGCCAGCGGCGTTGCGCAGCGAGAAGTTCAGGCTGTTGCTCGCCGACAGCACCAGCGCAAACAGCCCAAGATCCTCGTCCTTCTTGTGCTCGGGCGCGATCGCCAACAACGACACCGAAGTGCGCAGTCGCTTGGCTCCGCGAAACCAACACGCGACCGTCAGCCCCTGATCTGGCGCGGGCAACTTCGGCTGCGCAATGGTGACGTTGCCACCATGTCCAAAGTAGAGGTGGAAGCCATCCTGGGAGACGGCCGCAGCAGTGAGGCTGGCGAGTAGGACAAGTCGTGCGAAGAACTGCATGAGAAAGGGGCTCCGGCAGTCTACTCGCTCGCCGGAGCCCTCACGGGTGTGCTACTTGCGATTTGGCTCGCGGCCTTCTGATGACTGCCCACCCGGCTCTTCTTCCGAATCGCCATCGGCACGCAGCGGTTGCACATCTACCGCATACATGCCGCGACCATGTGTCGCGATGACGGCGACATCGTCACGCGGATGGATGATCAAGTCGTGCACCGGAGTGCTCGGCAAGCCACGCCCCAAGACGTCCCAGCTCTTGGCGCCGTCGGTGCTGACGTAGACCCCATGATCGGTGCCTACATAGAGGATCTTGCCGTCCTTCGGGTCTTCGCGAACGACGTTGATCGGCCCACCAGGAATGCCCTTCGAGATGTCCTGCCAGGTCGTCCCGTGGTCCGTCGAGCGCCACAGGTAAGCGGCAAAGTCATCGTTGCGCTTGCCGTTTTGCGACAGGTAGATCGTGCCGTCAACGAAGCGCGACGCCTCGATGCGCGAGATCCAACGATTCGGCGCCAAGCCAGCCGTGATCTCTTCCCATGCCTTGCCGCCATCGAAGGTACGGTGCACGCGCCCGTCGTCCGTGCCCACGTAGAGTTGGCCAAAGTGCTGGTGCGACTCAGCGATGGCGAAGATCGTCTGGTACGGAATGTCACCGATCTTCTCCGGCTCCGCGTAGCTGAGATCCGGACTGATGCGCTGCCACTTGTCGCCGCGATCCATCGAGCGGAACAAGTGGTTCATGCCGTGATAGATGATGCGCGGGTTGTGCGGCGAGATGATGAACGGCGCCAACCACTGGCCGCGCAATTTCGGCTCGCCCTCGCGATCCTTCGGCTTGATCGCGGTGCGCTTGCGGGTGCTCTGGTCGGTTCGCGAAATGCTGCCGTAGAAGCCTTCGGAGTAGAGCGTGTTGCTATCGCTCGGATCGACCGCGTGCGTCGACGCTTCGCCGCCGGACGTGTTTTGCCACTCGCTCCCGTAGATGCGGTTCTTCTTGCGATCGATGGTGACCGTACCGCGACGACTGCCGTGATCTTGGATCGAACCGTAGACATGGAACGGCGAATCCGAGTCAAAGCCGACGTTGTAGAACTGCACCGCCGGCAAGTTGTCACGCGACGTGCGCCACCTCTTGCCACCGTCGTAGGAGATCGCCGTGCCACCATCGTTGCCGTTGATCAGGTAACTCGGATTGTTCGGATCGATCCACAACGCGTGGTGGTCGCCGTGCATGCCGCGCAACCGTCGGAACGTCTCGCCACTGTCGTTGGAGACGTTGAGTGCCAACCCCATCATGTAGACCGTGTCGGGATCGACCGGATCCGCACGCACCTGCCCAAACACCCAGCCGTAGGTCGAGCAGGCACCGCGCATGTAGCGGTTGGACTTGCTCGTCTTGCGCCAGGTCACCCCATCGTCATCCGAACGATAGATCTGCGCGCCCTCGATCGTCTTCTTGCGCGACCGCCCGTAGGAATCTTCGCCCTTGGGCGACTCGCCCTTGGCGATCTCATAGCAATCGACGAACGCATAGAGCGTGGACGGCTGTGCCTTGCAAAGGTCGATACCAATGCGGCCGCGAACCTCAGCGGCGGGCAGCCCAGCATTGATCGGCTGCCAGGTCGCGCCGCCATCGGCAGTCTTCCAAACGCCACTCTTGTCGTAGCCCTCTTCGATGCGCGGATCGTTCCAATGCCGGCGAATGCGCTGCCAGGTCGCCGCGTAGAGCACATCCGGGTTATCAGGGTTGATCACCAGATCGACGGCGCCAGTGCGCTCGTTGACGTACAGAACGCGTTGCCAGTTCTTGCCGCCGTCCGTCGTCTTATAGACGCCACGCTCAGCGTTGTCCGTCCACTCGTGACCGCCAGCTGCGACATAGATAGTGTCGGGATCCTTAGGATGCACCACGATGCGCGCAATCGTGTGCGTGTCGCCGAGGCCGCGATGCTGCCAGGTCTCGCCTCCATCTTCGGTCTTGTAGAGGCCACAACCGGCAGTCGAACTACGGAAGATGTTGGCTTCGCCAGTGCCGACCCAAAGCACGTCCGGATTGCTCGGGTCCAACGCAATGTCGCCAATCGACGTGCTCGCCTCTTGATCAAAGATCGGCTCCCACGTGGTGCCTTCGTTGACCGAACGCCACACGCCACCGGTCGCCGTAGCGGCATAGATCGTGTAGGTGCGGCCGCGCGGCATCGGCACCGCCAGGTCGGTGATGCGGCCACTGACGTTGTCCGGCCCGAGAAAGTGCCAGCGCATGTCCTTGTGCGGGGTCTCAGAGCGCATTCGCTTGTGCTCTTCAAACCATGCCAGGCGTTGCGCTGCGGCAGTCGCGGACGCCGAATCGACGACCCCTCCAGCGATCGCGAGCTTTGCTTCCAAGCGATTGAGTCGCTCGGTGAGTTTGCGGATGCGCGCCTCCTCGTCAGGAGACTGGCTGCAGAGTTGCGAACTACCGACCAGCAGCGCAGCGCTGACGGTCAGGACGACGGATAGAACAGGACGAGGCGTGGACACAGCGATCTCCGAATGACTCATGGGGAAATAGACCGGCTGACTGTAACAACAACAAAAGACAAACCACCCGCTGCGCAGCGTATGGCCTTTGCACCGTTTGCTCGCGGCCAAGGGCAAGTCACCAATCGCTGACAAGCTCGTGACACTCGCGACGCCTACCGCGACCTGACAGGTCACGGACCATGGCATAGCCTGCTGGACCGACCCCACTCACCCGAGTCCCAGCCTTCGCCTGCGAAGGCAACCTCAACTGAAGCCATGACCCGCTCCAACTCTCCGGCAAGTGCCCCGCGTCCCGCTTACGCCAACCGACTGACCGTGCTATCCATCGTATCGACGGTGTTGCTGCTGCTGCTCGCACCTGCTGCGCATGCACAAGACCTCGCCGAACGCGTCCCGCTCAACAAGGCGAACTACAAGCAAGCGAACAAGTTCTCGACTTCGTTCCTGCGCAAGTTCACCTACGACTCCTCCGTTCGCGCCAGCTGGATCCCGGACTCGGAGAGATTCTGGTATGCCTTCCGCACGAGTGAAGGACGCCGCTACTGGCTGATCGATCCGGTCGCCAAGACCAAGATCCCGCTGTTTGATCACGAGCACCTCGCGGGGCTGCTCAGCGAAGCATGCAAAGAGCCGATCGACGAAGAAGCGATTTCGCTCAGCAACGTCAAGTTCGACAAGACGGGCGATGAGATGACGTTCGGCGTCAAGAAGCTCAACTTCCTCTACACGCGCTCCACCGGGAAACTGGAGAAGAAGGAAAAGCCCAAGGACAGCAGCTCGGCGACACCGCCATCTTCACGCGGCCAGCGCGGTCGCGGTCGCATGCAAACGCAAACCGGCGAGAAGAAGGAGCTGACCGAAGCCGAGAAGAAGAAGGCTGCCGAGCAACGCGAAAAGCGCCTGCTGTCGCAATGGCGAAGTGCCCTCGAGACCTACGAGAAGAAGCACAAGAAGAAGGACAAGGCAGACAAGGAGAAGGAAGAGGACGAAGAGAAGGTCGACGCGCGGGCAATCGCACGAGCAAAGCGCGGCCATCGCTCGTCGTTTTCGCCCAACCTTGAGGTCTACGTCCTCGCGAAGAAAAACAATCTCTACGTCGTCGAACGCACCGGGGATCTGCAAGACCTCGCCAAGGTCAAGAGCGACAAGCCTGAGGCCAAGACGGCGAGTGCGAAGGGGGAAGCCAAGGCTGTCGAAGGGGATCTAAAGAAGAAGAAGAAGTCCGACAAGAAGAAAACGGTTACCGAGGTCACCGAGAAGACCGAGACCGACAAGAAGGAGACCAAGGAAAAGGACACCGAACAGAAGGGATCCGAGCACAAGGAAGGCGATGTGAAGGAAGTCGCCGTCAAGCTCGACGACGTCACGGAAACCGTCGCCAAGAAGCTCAACGGGGCCGACACCAAAGACGCCGCGACCGGCAAAGACGCCGCCAAACCAGCAAAGAAGGCCGACGAGAAGGAAGCGCTGCGCTTTCCGTTTACCGAGAGTGCTGCCAAGCAACTGACGACCGACGGCCAGAAGGACTACACGTACGGCGGCAACGACGACGACGAGTGGAGCACGCCGGCGTCCGTGACCTGGTCGCTCGATTCGAGTGCGTTCTATGTCACGCGCACGGACTCGCGCGATGTCGCTGAGCTCTTCCTCGTCAACTCACTGAGCGAGCCGCGTCCGACGCTGCAGAAGTACAAGTACGCAATGCCCGGCGAGAACAACGTGCGTCACAGCGAACTGATGATGTACCAAC
>CAXBFC010000425.1:0-7138 GCA_963974725.1 uncultured bacterium
CAAACCAGTCGATACTGACAAGCCAGTGGTCGCGGCGATGAAGTCGTCGCGTGCGATTGACCTCGTCATCTGCCTCGATATCAGCGGCAGCATGAACGGCCTGATCAATGCCGCGCGCCAGAACCTCTGGTCGATCGTCAACGACATGGCGACCCTGCAGCCGCAACCCGAACTTCGGGTCGCGTTGTTGACCTACGGCAGTCCCGCCTACGGCCAGGAAACCGGGTTTGTCGCGATCCAGTCCGAGCTGACGACGGACCTCGATTTGGTGTCGCAGAAGCTGTTTGCCCTGTCGACCAACGGCGGCAGCGAATACGTCGCACGCGTCGTCAAGCGCTCGATCGATGACTTGAAATGGTCGAGCGACCCGCAGGCGCTCAAGTTGATCTTCGTCGCGGGCAACGAAGCCGCGACCCAGGACCCAGAGTTCGATGCGATGCAGATGGCCAGCACCGCGATTGGCAAGGGCATCCTGGTCAACACGATCTACTGCGGCAACCAGCAGAAGCAGGAAGCGGAAGGCTGGCGCCAAGTCGCGCGCATGGCCGACGGCAAGTTCGTCGCGATTGAGCAAGACCAGGTCGCAGTGATTGAGACGCCGTTCGATAAAGAACTGATGGCGCTCAGCTCGCAGATCAACACGACCTACCTGACCTTTGGTGCCAATCGCACGGCATGGTCGGCCAACCAGATTGCCCAAGACGGCAATGCGTTGACGCTTAATCCCGCAGCCGCGGCACAGCGCTGCCAGACCAAGGCGAGTTCGCTCTACTTCAACCCGACCTACGACTTGTGCGACGCGATCAAGAACCCGAAGTTTGATCTGGCAGCCGTCAAGAAGAAGGACCTACCAGAAAAACTGCGCAAGCTGACGCCCGAGCAATTGAAGGCGCATGTCGTCACGATGCAGGAGAAGCGCGGCAAGATCCAAAAGCAGGTGGCCGAGATTGGCCGCAAGCGCGATGCCTTCGTGCAGGCCGAACGCCGCAAGAATGCGAAGGACGGCGAAAAGCTCTTTGAGGACGCGATCCTCGAGTCGGTGCGTGAGCAGGCGCGTTCGCGCGGCTTCGAGCGCCGCCCCGAGCCCGAGGTGCAAGCACCGAAGGTCGACAAGCCAGCAGTCGACAAGCCAGCAGTTGAGAAGCCGAAGGGCGTCATGGTCGCGCCGCAGACCGTGCAGCCCCAGCAGGTCGTGCCGGTGCCACCGAGCGGTGCGCCAAAGCAGAGCGTGAAGACAGGCCCCAAGAAGAGCGCCGCAGAACTCCGCCTCGAGGAGGTCCTGAAGAAGGTTCGTGAGAAGGCCGCGCAGCAGAAGGAGAGCGTTCCGCCGGTCATCAAGGAACCCGCGGCCGCTGGGGCCACGATCCGTCGCTTCCGTCTACGATAATCGCCATGTCGAAGACCGTGCTCGTTGTCGAAGACGACCCCGCGATCCGTCGAGGGCTGGTCGATGCATTGCAGTTTGATGGCTACCAGGTGATCGCCTGTGAGGATGGCAATGCGGGCATGGAATCCGCGTTGTCCGCCGAACTCGATCTGGTCGTCTTGGATGTGATGATGCCCGGCCACGATGGCTTCGAGATTCTGGCGGAAGTGCGCAAGTCGCGTCCGTTGCTGCCGGTAATCCTGGTGACGGCGCGCGGTGCCGAGCAGGATCGCATCCACGGCTTGCAGATCGGTGCCGATGACTACGTCGTCAAACCATTCTCCAGCAAGGAGCTGTTGGCGCGTGTTGGCGCAGTCTTGCGACGCAGTGCGGAACGGCCATCGGACGTCAGCCGAGTGAATGTTGCTGGTCGCGAGATTGATTTCGAGCGCCGCGAGATCGAACGCCCCGACAAGAGCCGTGTGCAGTTGTCCGAGCGCGAGACCGAATTGCTTCGATACCTCGTGCAGAACCGCGGGCGGGCGATTGCTCGCACCGAGATCCTCGAACGTGTGTGGGGCTTACCTGGCGGCGACTCGTCGACGCGAGCGGTCGATATGCACATCGTCAATTTGCGCGGCAAGCTCGCGGATCCCTCGGATGCGCCGCAGGTCGTGCTGACCGTTCGCGGCAAGGGCTACATGCTCGCATCCGCCAGAGTGGAGTCGGCATGACCCAGCGTGCGCAGGCCTCGCTTTGGTTTGGCGCCGTCACTGGCGTCATGTTGCTCGTGCTGTCGTGGTTGACGGTCGCGCTCGTGCAGCTGGACGGCGATGAACGGGAAGCGCGCCGCGACTCTGCCGTGCAAGAACGTCTACGCTTGGCGCTGTGGCGCATGGATAGCTGGTTGTCGCCGCAACTCGCTCGCGAAACCCTGCGTCCCGCAAGTGACTATTCCGCGTTCCCATCTGCAGCGAACGCGTGGACGAAGGGCTTCAACAAGATCGGCAAGGACGAAGTGATGGTGCAGTCGCCGTTGCTCGGAGCCGAGTCGCCACTGTTCTTGTTGCACTTCGAAGTGGGTGCCAAAGGCATCTTCAGCCCGCAGGCACCGACCGGCAACGAGCGAGACTTCGCCGAGGCCAATGGCATTGCCTCCGATGTGCTGGATCGAGCGAAGCAGCAGTTGTTGGCGATTGAGGCACGGCTTCCCGTTGGCGTGTTGCAGGAGAAGGTCGGGGGTGCGGTTGCGCGGCTTCCCGCTATGGGTTGCAACATCTTGAACAATGCCGCACTGCCACAGACTGCCGAGCAGAAGAAGGCGCCGGCGCAACAGGTTGCGCAGTTGCAGCAGAGCGTGGTTGAGCTGGACAACCGGCAGCGGAACTTCGTCAACAACGTCGCCAACAACGTCGCCAACGAGACCAACGTCTATACCAATTCAGGCAGTTGGATGGCGAGCAGCGGGGAAGTTGTGGGGCCGATGGTGCCGGTGTGGATCGACGGGCCACAAGCGTCTCTGGTGTTTGCGCGCCGCGTCCAGGTTGCTGGCGAGTCGCGCATCCAGGGTGTGCTCGTCGATTGGGATCGCCTGCAGAAGGAACTGCTGGCTTTGGTGCCGGACCTGTTCGAGGACGGGGACGCGCGCATCGTGCGATGTGAATTGCCGACTCCGGCCGAGCAACCTTCGATGATGGCTTCGGTGCCCGCACGATTGATTGCCGACTACCGAGGCCCGGTGATCAGTGCAGATTTGCCCATCACCACCATCCTCTGGACGACCTGGGGTGTGACGGTGCTTGGCCTGTTGGTGCTCGGCTTCACCTTGCGCACTGCGCTTGGCTTTGGTGAGCGTCGGGCGCGGTTCGCGTCGGCTGTGACCCACGAGTTGCGGACCCCGTTGACGACCTTCCGGATGTACAGCGAGATGCTGGCCGAAGGCATGGTCAAGGATCCCGATGACCAGAAGCACTACCTGCAGACGCTGCAACGCGAGTCCGATCGACTCGCCCGCGTAGTCGAGAACGTGCTAGCCTGGTCCCGTCTGGAAGAAGGTCGATTCACCGCGCGCCGACAACGCGTTTGCGTCAAGAACCTGATCGATACGGTCAGCCCAGTGCTCGGCCAGCGCCTTGGCGAAGTCGATATGACGTTGGATGTTCGCGTGGATGACGATGCGTGCGAGTTGGTCGTCGAGACCGACGAAGAAGCTGTTGGCCAGATCCTGTTCAACATCGCGGACAACGCGGCGAAGTACGCCGCCGGAGCCGAGGACTCACAGGTGCACTTGACCGTGCGTCGCAAGGCTGGCCTGATCGAACTGACGATGTGCGACGGCGGGCCCGGCATCCTCACGAAGCACCGCAACAGCATCTTCGTTCCGTTCGACCGCGGTGCCGTCATGGGCAGCAGCAATGATGTGCCCGGCGTCGGGCTTGGTTTGCCGTTGGCGCGCGGCCTGGCGCGCGACCTGGGAGGCGAGCTGCGGTTGCAGGAGAACCCCGACGGGGGCGCGTGTTTTGTGCTTGAGCTACCGGTAGCGTGAGTGCATGGCGGAAGTAGGTAGATGGTTGGGTCAGAGTTTGCTGTGCATGTTGCTCACTACCGCTGGAGTCGCTCAGGGCAGCGGTGCTGCAGCTTCCGGCCGGGTCGCGACCGCAGTGACGGTTTTGGACGCGTCCGGTCAGCGCGCAGCCCAAGTTGCGTTGTTGTGCTTCGGGTCGCCGTGGTGCGTCGATGTTGACGGCGTCGATGATCTGGTGCCGGCCACTACCGACGATCGAGGCATGGCCATTGTTCGGCTGTTGCCGGGGCGCAGTTACACGGTTGCCGCTGCCAAGGCCGCAGGGAAGACAGCCGCATGGTCTTCCGTTGAGCGCGACGTGTTGGTCGCTGGCGCTGTCCATACGGTTCGTTTGCACGAGGGGCAGCGGGTCGAGACGGGCACCCTTGCCGGATTGAACCTTTGGGAGGCGGAAGGGCCGCTGGTCGTCGAGGTGTCGCCCGTGATGAGTGGCTCGTTCTTCGTTCCGGCCAAGCAGTATGCCGCGCTACCCGTCTTGCGAATGCGCGTGCTTGCCGCCGACGGTGGACCAATCTGGCAAGGCAGAGTGAAGGACGCCATGGCGAACGGTATTCCGGCGCCAGAATCGATGGCGGTGCGGGTGCAGAGTGTCGGCGGCCGGGCGATCGCCGGTGCCGCCATTTGGCAGCAGGTGCCGGCGAGGTTGCGGGACTCGGACTGGCACGCAATGCCGCCAACGCGCGGCACCTGGCGCTTGGTCGGTGTCGCCGACGAGTCGGGCGAAGCAACCGTGCGGGTCGCTTTGCGGGATGCGCGTGGCCAGGTTCGATCCCCGTTGTTGCTGCAAGCGCGCGCCGACGGGAGAGTGCCTTGCCAGGCCGGAATCGACAGCCGCGGAATCCCGTTTGAAGGCCATGCGAAGATCGATGCTCGCAACGGCCACGTGTTGTGCTTCTCCATGGCACCTGCTCAGCAATTGCGCATTGCGCCGCCGGCAAAGTACCGCGTCATGGTGATGGGCAAGGGCGACCATGCCGCAGTCGCTCCGATTGAGGAGCCGATGACGGTGCAGACAGACGGCGATGGCAAGGCACCGCTGTTGCTTCACAAGGATTCGAGCTACACGCGCGTGGCCGTGATCGAGCGCAAAGGCCACGAACCGGTCTGGGCGCTGCTCGAGCAAGGGGAGAATGCTTGCGAGTTGAACCTTGCGGCCACGACGATCGACCTCTCGGTGCAGGATCGCAAAGGCAATCCAGTCCGAGGCGCTGTGGTCAGCATGACGCCCTACAACGAGGTCGTTGGGTTTCCTGGCTTCCGGGTGCCGCTGCGCATGGATGCTGCTGGTCGAAAACGGTTGCGGCTGAACGACGGTGCCGACTGGATGTTTTGGAGTCGTCAGGGCGATGACATCGCATGGCAAGTAATTCCTGCGAGCCCAGCTGGCGCTCTGGATGTGGTGCTGAAGCTCCAGCCAATGCCGAGAGGCAAGGTGCGTGTCGTCGATGCGAATGGCGCGCCTGCTGCGGGTCTGAGCTTGGTCTTGGTGGGGATGGCGGAGTGGCGAAAGCTTGAGACGCCAGAGCACTTCTTCCTTTCGTTCGCGCAGCGTGAGTTGGATTCCGAGAAGCGAGGCATGGTTGCAACGAGCGAGGCAGGGGAGCTTTGGGTGCCGCTCCTGCCGCTGCCAGGCGTTGGCATGACGGTGACGCTAACGGTCCTGACGACGGGGCAAATGCAGACGCTGGCGATTCAGCCTGGCGGGACTGCCGAGATGAAACTGCGCTAGCTACCGCGCGGTCCGCTACCATCATGGCTTCGGAGATTGCCATGAACAAAACCTTCACTCTCTTGCCCCTGACGCTGCTGTTCGCCACTGGAGTGGCGTTCGCGCAGAACAAGGCGGCTCCCGCCCCGGATCTGGCGAAGACGCAAGCGCGTGCGTTGATGCACAACAAGCGCGTACTCGTCGTGCTCAGTGCCGATGGCGATGACTTTGCCAAAGACTTGAAGAGCAACCGCGAGTTGTCGCGCAAGTTGCTCTACGAGTTCGAAACCGTCGCCTTCACTGGCGCTGCCGCTGCCAAGGAATGGAAATGGCAAGGCGAAGGCAGTGGCGTGGTCGTCACGGATGCGGCCGGCAAGGAGCTTGGTCGATTCACCGAAGACGAACTCGCGGGCAAGGCAGCCCTTGAGAAGCTGCAGCCACTGTTTTGCGAACCGGTCAGCGCCACCGAGAAGGTTGCCGCTGCGATACTCGAGGCAAAGATCAGCGGGCGCAATATCCTGATCCGCTTCGACGCGCCTTGGTGAGGCTGGTGCAAAGTGCTCGAGGAGTTCCTCGGGCGAGAGAAGGTTGCGCCGATCTACAACAAGGGCTGGGTCGACGTCATTGGCGGCAAGGCTCTGAACGAGCGCCTGAAGGGCAAGCGTTCCGGTGGTCTGCCGTGGTCGGTGATCCTCGATCCGAACGGCAAGGAGATCGTCAGCTCGAATGCCGAACCGAAGGGTGGCAACATCGGTGGTCCAGTGGCTCCCGAAGAATGCGCCTGGATGCTTGAGATGCTCAAGCGCAGCAGCGGCACCAAGGTCTCCTTCGCCGAGCTCAAGGTCATTGACGAAGAGCTCGAGATCTACAGCGCACCGCGTCGTCGCCGCTAGCGAGCTGGTTAGCGAGCCAGCTATTTCGAGGTGTCGCGAGGGTGCGGCGCCTCGTGTTGCGTGCCGGCATTGCTACTGGCGGCCCTGCTGCTGACGGCCCTGCTCTGGCCTACAGTTCGAGCCACCACTCGTTGCCGTTGGACAGCGCGAACTCCCCGGTGCCGGTGACCAGGCAAGCGGATTGCCAGTTGACCGGGCCAAAGCCTTGCAGCGCTGGGTTGGACGGAATTGGGAACGTGAAGTCGTACGAGCCGGGCGTCATCAACGCGCCACCGTTTAGCGGCACCGAGCCAGCCAGCGTGCCGATCAGCACATCGCCGAGCGGGGTCGGAATGTTGGCTCGGCCGATGCCGACGGCGAGGATGCCGAGCGCGTTGGCGTCGAAGTTCTCGAGCGTCAGCGTTGCGGTTTGGCCGAGGAACGGCAGCGCGCTCGTTCTCAGGATCGGCGCCTGAGCTTGCGAGGACGGCGAACCGTTTCCGTAGGGCAATCCGACACACGAGGAGATTGTCAGTTCGACGCGTGAGATCGAGCCACTGAGGGTTTGCGAATACGGGCCGAGGCCGTTGCTGCTGACTAGATTCGTT
>CAXBFC010000426.1:0-7132 GCA_963974725.1 uncultured bacterium
CGGTCACGATTTCCTTCTGCAACCGGATCGCCTGGCCGTGCGCGCATTCCTGCGGGTTGGTCAGGATGTTGATGCTGAGGTGCTTCGCGCAGTTGTCGACCAGGTCTTGGATGCTCGTCTCTCCGGCGGGCATCACGAACTGAGCTTTCGCGGTGGCCTGCACCTTGATTGCTGCGACTGGCTTCGCGTCCTGGGCGGCCGTCGCAACCGTGAAAAGGGCGGGCAAGAGAACACCAACAAGGGCAGTTTGGATCTTCATCGTTTCCTCGGGGTCGGTCCGACGATGGTCGCCAACGCTTCTTCCCGCCGGATCTGTCCGTCGGGTAGGTTGCTGCGTATGCGCACGGCATGGTTGTGGCTGGGGCTGGCGGCGGGTTGTTCCTCGATCCCCGCCCCCAACATGTATGTAGATCCGGTGTTACGGCTGCACGGTCACAATGACTATCTGCAGCCGGTGCCGCTGACGCGCGCCCTGCAGTTCGGTCTCGGCAGCCTCGAAGCGGACATCTACCTCGTCGACGGAGAATTGCGCGTCGGCCACGAACGCTGGCAGTTGCGCCCCGGCCGAACGCTGCAGGCGATGTATCTCGACCCGCTGCGCGCACTGGTCAAAGAACACGGCGCGTTGCGCACCGACGGGCAACCGCTGGTGTTGTTGGTCGACATCAAGGCCGATGGCGCTGCGGTCTATCGCCAATTGCGAACCGTGCTCGAAGACTACCGCGACATGCTGACGCAGTTCGTCGACGGCGAGGTCAAGTCGGGCGCGGTCACGATTCTGTTGTCGGGCGATCGGCCGATGAAGTTGGTTGCCGCCGATGCCTTGCGCCTGTGTGCCCTCGATGGTCGCTTTGCGGACCTGGACGCGAACCCGTTGCCGCCGGCGCATCTGGTGCCATGGGTCAGTGGTTCGTGGCGCAGCATTTCGGATTGGACCGGCTCCGACGAACTGATGAAGGACGAACTGCAGCGCGTCATCCGGTTGACGCGCAAGGCGCATCGTCAGGGCCGGGCGATTCGGTTCTGGGCCGCGCCGGATCGCAAAGAAGCGTGGGCTGCGTTCTACGACTTGGACATCGACTACATCTGCACGGACCAACCAAAGAAGGCGGCGGCGTGGTTGCGCGAGTTTCGCGTTACCACACTGCGCTGACGGCGATGTCCGCGTTGCAGCAAGCGTTCGAAGGGCCGCGAACTACGGCGCCCAACGCGGCGGCACCAAGCGTCGCTTGCCGTCGATGCTGCGCGGCACGGTAGCCGCGTCCGGAGCTTCGAAGTCACGGTCCCACAGTTGGCACGTGACTTCCTTGTGCTTCTGGTCGAGGCCTTCGCAGTAGTTGGTGAAGATGCAGCGGCGCACTTCACTGCCGCGTCCGAGGCGCATCTTCAGCCACCAGTCGGGATCGGCGAGGCTTTGGCGCGCGGCGGCGACGAAGTCTGCTTCGCCGTTCTGCAGGATCGCTTCGGCTTGGTCGAAGTGGCAGATGCCGCCGGCCGTGATGGTGGGCGTTGTGAAACCTGCCTTGCGCACCGCGTGACGGATCGACGCCGACAAGTGCACGTTGCGGCCGAACGGCCCCCGCTCGTCACTGCGCACCGTCGGCATGCATTCGTGGCCGGATGGGCCAGTGTAGGGGTAGGCCGCGGCGCCGACGCCAGGCTGCTTGGCATCGTCAAACTTGCCACCCTTGCTGATCGACAAGAAGTCGAGACCTGCCTTGGCGAACGCGAGGCCGTAGCCGACCGCGTCTTCGATGTGGGAACCTTCCTCGATGACTTCGTCGCCGAGGAATCGGGTGCCGACGCACCAGTCGTTGCCAACGCGGGATCGCACTTCGGCAGCCACTTCGAGCGGCATGCGCAGTCGTGCTTCGGGGGAGCCGCCGTAGCCATCGTCGCGCATGTTGGTGCGCGATAGAAACGATGCCATCGTGTAGGCGTGGGCGAAGTGCAGTTCGACGCCGTCAAAGCCTGCATCGCGTGCGCGTGCGGCAGCGGCAGCGAACAGTTCTGGCAGCACCTCGGGCAATTCGCGGATGTGGGGAAGATGCAGGTCGTTGACCTCTTCGCGATAGCCCCATGCGTAGTCGCGGTATTCGCGTGGCGTCAGCAACGCGGTCAGCACGTCATCTTCGCACTGGCCGAGTTGCGCTCGAATGCTCGCAACATCAGCGGCTGCGGCATCGCCAAAGCGTTCTCTGACAGCATCGCGGTGGCGGTCGGTGACCTTCAGGAAGCGCGCGAAGAACTTGTCCTTCGCCGGACGGCGGCGGATCGACAGGAAGTCGAGGATCTGCAAGAACAAGCGCGTCTTGCCGCCACTTCGCTGCCTGACGGTCTTGCACAGGTCGCGCAAGCCATCGAGGAAGCGGTCGTGGCCGATGCGCAGCAAGGGGCCGCTCGGCACGTCGCGGATGCCGGTGGCTTCGACGACCAGCACGCCCGGTTGGCCGTCGGCAAATCGGCCGTACCAATCGAGCACGTTCGGCGTCACGAAGCCGTCTTCGGTCGCGCGCCATGGCACCATCGCAGGCACCCACGAACGTGAATCTGCTCGGATCGGACCGATGTCGATCGGGGCGAACAACTGGGCGCGCGCCGCTTCGTCGGCCGATGGCCAACGTGCTTCAGGCAGCGCGTGCTTGACCCGACTAGCCACCCTTCTTGCGCTTCGGTGGCTCGCGGAATCCCTTTGGTGCGCGGCGCATCTGGCCCATCGTCTGCGGCGGCTGCTCGAGTCCGAGCGCATACCATTGCTCAGCAAACGCCGTCATGCTCATGCGCTTGTTGTTCTGCAGGCGCAGCATGTTTTCCTTGGTCGGCGTGTTGGTCGCGTTCTTTTTCAAGAACGCCGCGAGAGCTGCTTGCGCCTGATCGTTCTTGCCGGCCTTGTGCAGCATCCACGCATACGTGTTGTGCAGCAGTGGGTGCTTCTTGTTGATCTTGGCCGTCAGTTCGAGAACCGAGATGGCGCGATCAATCTCGTTGTCACGGTAGCGAATGCAGGCCAGCATCAGGCGGGCGTCCGCATTGCGCATGCTCGCGCCTTCCAGCAGTTTGACGCCGCGATCCTTCTGGCCCATGTGCAGCGACAGCATGCCCATCTGTGCCAGCAGCTGACCCTTCAGCAGCGGGATCCACTTGCACATCGGCAACATGTCTTCGAGCGACTGGTAGGCCAGCTGGAAGTGTTGCTGCTGCATTTGCCGCTGCACCTGCTCCATCGCCGGTTGCAAGCGCTTGCCGATGCGGCGCGCGATCAGGACCCAGATCACGATCGCGAGAACGACCGTGAATAGAACGCCCCAAAACCAGTGGTACCCGCCAAGCAGGGAGATGCCCCCATAGCCAAGCAAGAGGGACAGGAACAACGACAGTAGAATCGAATACACGCGCGAACTCGGGGAAGTTGAGGGCGAACAGGATACGGATCCTGTGCCGCGCGCGCTATGTCAGTACGGGGCCAGGACAAGAAACACCAACCTCGCCCGGGGCCGGCTGGTGGTTTTTGGTCTGGTCGCCCTACTGCTGGGCTTCGCTATCTAGCCCTAGCAGTCCGCTGAAACACTCATTCACTCACCATGGCCGCGCCAATCGCGCAGCACGGCACACGCAAGCCTCGCCGAATCCACTGATTCGCCTGCGTTTGCGCGCCCCGATCTGCATCGATGATCACGACCCTGTCGAGCGAAGCACTTCTTCAACCGGCTGCTAGCCTTCAATCCAGGTGCCGACGCACCGGTGGGCGACGAAGTTGGTGAACTTCGTTGGCGACAGCAAGGTCATTTCCCAGCCATGGAGGTTGCCGTCGTCGCGCTGGGTGTTGTCGACGAAGTGCTGCAGATCGCTGATGGTCGTGCGGTCGGCGGCATCGAAGATCGTGTCGACGGCCCAGACGCTCGATCCGGAATGCACGGAGATCAGGTGCGTGCGCAGGCCGAGGTGGGTGGGGGTGTAGGGTCGCCAGGCGGTGACTGATCCGACGAACAGGCCGTCGAGTGCGTAGCGGTCGCAGAGCCGAACCATCGCTTCGGTCGAGATGCGGCCGCGTGCGAGCGACTTGTTGAGCATGTCGTCTTCGCGAGCGGAGTCGGCGAGCGGCACGACTTCGAAGCGGCGGAGCTTCTGCAGCTCGGCTACGAACGCGTCGCGGATCTGGTTGTTCTCAACCGTGATCCCGGCCTCGGCGTGAAACGGCAGTACCATGATGCGCCGGATGTTGGCGAGGTCTGCTGGTTCGGCCAGATAGCTGTTGATGGCTTTCGGTCGATTCGGCCGCGTGAGTGCGCAACTGCTCAGCAGCATGGCCGCGGCACAGACAGTGATGGTTGTGATACGGCTCATGGCTAGCGCGGTGGTGTAGCGGTGGCTTCGGCGGTGCTGCCGGAGGCGGTAATCGTCTCTTCCAAAGCAGCGATCTGACGACGCAAGCTCTCTTGTTCGAGCTTGGCCTTCTCGATCGACAGGCTGAGGATCTTGGCTTCGTGGTTGCGGTTGGTTTGGCGGAGGCGGTTGGTTTCCGCTTCGGCTTGCGCGCGCATGCCCTTCTCCAGCGACAACGCGGACTGCTCGCCACCCAACTGCGATTGCAGATTCTGGTTGGTAGCGATCAGTTCTTCGTAGTCCTTCTTCAGTTGGCTGTGTTGCTCGAGCAGCGTTTTGTAGTTGCTGAGCAGCAGGCTCTGCTTTGGGCCCCAATCCATGTCGGTGTTGATGCCGGCTTGGGCGAGGCTGCCTTCATAGCCATCCAAGGGATCGGCTGGCTCTGGCCCGAGAACGAGGTTGGTGGCCGTTTCGCAGCTAGCGAACGTCAGCAGCGGGACAGCGATCAGGTAGCGCCACTTCATCAGATCTCCTCAACAGGTTTGTCTTCGTAGACGCATTCGACGACTGCCGACGCGCCGCAACCGCAGCGAACTTCAAACCCGGCGACTCGGTCCCCCTCGAGCAGAGGCACAATTGCTAACGGGGTAGCGGCCTTGCCGTCGGTGATGGTGCCGCAATCGAGCATTGCGGCTTGTGCCACCAGTCGCACGTTGTCGCGCCGGATGACGTTTTTCTCACTGCTGGAATTGCTGTTGCTCACGGGAAGCTTGTGTCAGGCCACCACATCCACGTGGTGGGCCTCACTATCTAGCTTTCGACCGTTGTTGGGGTTTGGCTGAAGTCGCCTTCGCATTGGCGGGTCAGGTTCCTGCTCGGCGGCTGTGCCGTCGTGCTGTTCGTGCATGGTTCGTTGGAAGGCCTCAGCTTGTTGCTGGCCGCCGCCGTTGCGCTCGTGCACCTGCTTGGATCCGTAGATTCGAGATAGTCCGGTCACCCCGTCCATTGCTCACTCCCGCTCTTTGAGTTTCAGGCGCAGCCTCTCCGTCGCTCGCGTCAGAATCTGACTGACGCGCGACTCAGTCACGCCCAGGATCTTGCCTATCTCTTTTAGATAGAGCTGTTCGTTGTAGTAGAGAACGACCACGTGGCGGTCGGTCTCGGGTAGTTCAGCGATGGCGCGCGCCAATCGCTCGCGCTGTTCGCGTTCGTCGGCGCACACTGTTGGGTCGTCGCTAGACGCGTCCGCGATCGACGCGCTCATCTTGCTGCCATCGTCGCCGCTGTAGGTTTCGTCGAGGGACAAACAGCGCGTCGTGTGCAGCGCCTGCAAGTCGTCGTCGAGGTCCGATTCGAGACATTCAAGGGATTCGGCCAACTCGCCAAGAGTCGGTTCGCGGCCGAGTTCGTTCCACAGCGACGTGTTGGCGCGATCCATTTTGCGAAGGCGATCGCGGCGGTTGCGCGGCACGGGGTCGTGCTTGCGGACCTCGTCGAGGATGGCGCCGCGAATGGCCGTGTAGGCAAATGTTTTGAACGATGCGCCACGCGTCGGGTCATACGTGGTCGCGGCGTGCATCAGGCCGATGACGCCAACCGAGTAGAAGTCATCCTTGTCGAGCGAGCCCGGCATTGTGACTGGTAGTCGTGCGACGACGTAGCGAACGAGCGGCAGATACTGCTCGATCATGCGGTCGCGTTCGGCGATGGATCGCTTGATCTTGACGGCGCCGGTCACGACTCGTCCTCCTCAGGCGTAGTGGCCTTGCGCTTGGCTTCGTCGCGAGCGAGAGCGTTGAGCACGACATCGACTACCGGTGGTGCGAGGAAGTTGGATGCAATCAAGGCAAAGCCGCCCGCGATCACGCCACGCCAAAGCGCAGTGAGTCCATTGGCCCCAGCGAATACCGCGACCAGAAAGGCAATGCCAAATGCAATGCTCGTTAGGTAGGCCGCCGTGAGGCGTGTTATTTCTTGGCTCCCTGCCGACATCATGAATCCTGCGCAAGTGTCATCGGCTAATGCGGGTTCGCGGGTTGAGTTAGATTGGTGCGGAACTACCGGCCCGATCGGGACTTCCCGGAGCTACCAGACCGCCCATCACTCACGCCTGCGGAGCTGCGGGGCGCAGGCGTACCTTGCGTACAGAGTCCGTGCGCGGCTCTTGCCGGCGCTTCATTGGCGGCAATGCGGCCAATGCCGCAGAGCAAATACTGCGCAGATCCTCGAGGCCCTGGCATTGCCCTAACAGCGTCAGTGGCCGCTGATTGCGAATGCTTGTTTCGATCTGTGGGTCGATGCTGATCCAGCCCGCCAATTCACTCTTGGTGGCTAGGAACTTGTCAGTGACCGCGTTGAGCTTGGCCGCCGTTCGCATCGCCTCTTCGCGGCTGCGGGTTCGGTTGACGACCAGGTGCGGCAACGCGCAACCGCGCGCATGCAGAACCTTGCAAAGTGCGTAGGCGTCGGTCAGCGAGGTGACCTCGGGAGTCGTGACCCCGAGCGTCAGATCACACTGTTCCGCGACTGCCAGCGTGCTTGGGTTGAGGCCCGCACCGGTGTCGAAAACCACAACATCGTAGTCGCTAGAGGCAGTGCGGATCGTGCGCAGCAATTCGGCGATATGTGCGGCGGACGAACTGATCAGCTCGGTTGGGCCGGAGCGACCGAGCAACACCTGGAGGCGGCCCGGTCCCTGGACGATGGCTTCGTGCACGGTGCAGCGGTGGCCGGCAACGTCGTCGAGATCGTATTCGCCGTGTAGGCGCAGCTGCACGCCAACGTTGCCAGTGCCGGGGTCGAAATCGAC
>CAXBFC010000427.1:0-7128 GCA_963974725.1 uncultured bacterium
CGTCGCCCCGTTCGACCTGCGACCGGATCCGCGCGAAGTTGCGCGCATCCTGCAGGTCCCGCTGGACGATTTGCGTGACGACGATCGCTGGCGAGAGAAGCCGGCACCATTCGCGACGCCTCACCGACAACCGCGCCTGAGCCCGCACTTTCACTTCGGTGACGAGTTGCTGTGGGGGTTGACGGCGAGATTCATCCGCGACCTCGTCGCGCAACTGCCAAGGATTGCGCCGTGATCCCGACGCTGCTGCGCCTACTCGGTCTCGCGATTGCCATCGTGCTGATCTTGCGTTGGCTGCAGAGCCGCAAGCAGAACCAAAGTGGCTTTGAAGATGCCGTCGAGAATCCCGATCTATGGGATTCGATGAACGAACACTTCCAGCAGCGCGATCGCGAGCTGGAGCAGGCCAGGCATTGGAGCGACGATGAAATCGCGCTAGCGCTCGAGCAGTATGTGTTCAAGCTACATCACAGCGACGACGACCACGACGAGTGGTTCGAGAAGCTCTCGCAGCAGCCCGAGAAGGCGTCCGGCCTTGCCCTGCAAGCGCTGGGCGATCCGGATCTGCAGTCGCGCCTGCGCCGAGAGCCGCGCGGCGAGCCGGCGCTGTTCCGCGCAGTCGAACTCTTGATGTTGGCGCCGAGCAAGGAGGCACCAGCGCAAGTGCGCCGGCTGCTGACGGCGAGCGACGAGCGCGTTCGTGGCAAAGCCATGCAATGGCTCGCGCAAGTTGCCGACGGCACCTGTGTCGACGAGTTGCTCGACGGACTTCGCAACCAAGCATCGCGCGCGAACGTGCTCAACGGACTGTTGCAAGGCAAGCATCCGCCGGGCAGCCGCATCGCGATCGACATGTTTCAGCCGCTGGCGACCTTGCTGACCGAGCAAGTTGACGACGACGATGACTACGAACTCGCCACCGAGCTGTTGCTCGGCTGGGATCGTGAGCGGGCACTGGCGCACCTGGAACAGGCCGGCATCTTGAACCCTGCACACAACGCCTTCAGCCACTCACTGCGCGCCATGCTGACCGCAGGCGTAAGCCTCTCCCGCGAGCGACTGCATGGGCTTTGGCAGGTAATTGAGCAACCAGGCGGCTCGAAGTTCGACGCCCTTCCCGTTCTGCAAATGCTGGCCAGTCACCGCAACGAAGCCGACCTGCCGCTGCTCCACGACATCTTTGAACGCGAACACCCAACGTCAGAAGCGGCGGCCAAGGCCCTGCTGACCTACCACAACCTGCAGAACTGGGCGCAAACCGTCGCCCACCTACCACGCAACCAACGAAGTGACGCCCAGCAGAAGGCGATCGCCGCCTTCCACTATGACAGCAACGTCAGAGGCGGCGGCCACAGCCAGTTCTTCTTCAACTCCAGCGGCGACAACTGGCAAGAGACCCTGACCGCGCTCGAAAGCGTCGGCGATCTAGCCAGACTACAGATTCTTAGCGAAGCAATCTCCCGCTTCCCCGAGCCGCCATCAAGCGATCGCGAAACCCGTCAGATCCAACTCGCCCGCCTGACCCAAGCCAGCGGCGAACCCTTCGACGACCTAGACGCGCGCTACAACGCCGTCCCCCGCCCCGCCGAAGTATCCATCGCCCGGCTGGTACTACCGACGTAGACCTGCGTACCGATCTGCGTACAGATTCCGGGTACGGTACGCAGATTAGCCGCGGAGTTCGGCGGCTATTTGGGGGGCGTTCTTGCGGACCTTGTCGAGGAACTTGCTCTCGTCCTTGTCGGAGAGGGTGCGATCGTCGGCGCCTAGGGTGACGGTGAAGTTGAGGGACTTCTTGCCGGCGGGGAGGTGCTCGCCTCGGTAGACCTCGAACAGTTCGACGTTGCGGATCAGTTTGCGGCCGGTGTCGCGCAAGAACTTGGACACCGTCGCGGCTTGCACGTCGGCATCGACCATCAGGGCGACGTCGACGGGCAACTCGGGATGGGTTGGCACCGGGGTGTAGCTCGGCTCCATGCGGCCGTTGGCGAGCAACGCGCGGATGTCGACACAGGCGATCGCGACCTGCTTGGACAGGTTGAGGGCCTGGGCGACTCCGGGATGCAGATGCGCGACATAGCCGACTGGCGAACCATCGCGGTCGAGCGCGACGGCACGGGCGGGGTGCACCCACGGTTGGTCCTTGCCGGTCCACTTGCGCGAGAGCTCGACGGGGTAGCCCAAACGACGCAGGAGCAACTGCACGTCTTCGCGCAGTTCACCGTAGGGATGCTTGGCGTCTTGGCTGTCGCGGTTGGCGTAGACGAAGCACAGTTCGCGCACCTCGTAGGGCAAGCCGTGCTCGTCCTTGGTCTCGGCGTGGTAGCCCTTGCCGGTCTCGACCAGGCGCACGCTGGCGGTCTGGCGCAGGTTACCCTCCACCATCGACAGCAGACTCGGCAGCACGTGGCGACGCATGCGCGTGATCTCGGGCGCGACTGGATTCTGAACCAACAGGTAGGGCTGGCCCTTGGCGCCGACGGCTTCGAGCACGGCATCCGGCGTGAAGCTGTAGTTGTAGACCTCGTGGCAACCGAGCTCGAGGCAGCTGACCTCGATCATGCGGCGCACCAAGAACAGTTCTTCGTTGTGCTTCGGCGGCTGGATCGTGCCAACCAACGGCTTTTCCGGAATGTTGTCGTAGCGATACATGCGCCCGACTTCTTCGATCAGGTCATCCTCGATCGCGATGTCCTTGGTCGCCCGAAAACTCGGAGCTTTGCAGACGAAGCCATCGTCGGTGGTCGCGACCTCAAACGACAACGAGGTCAGGATCTCGACGACCTTCTGGTCGTCGAGCGCGATGCCGAGCTTCAGCGCCAGGCGATCGCGGCGCAGCGTCAACGGCTTCGCTTCGTAGTGGAAGCCTTCTGGATCGACGAGCGGCCCGGCGGGCTGCGCGGTCGGGCAGTACTGTCGCAACAGCGCCAAGAAGTAGTGCACCGCGGTCTCGGCATTGGCCGGATCCTGCGCCTTCTCGAAGCGCGTGCTGGCATCGGTGCGCAGACCGAGCCGCATCGTCGTGCGACGGATCGTCGACGCACGGAAGTTGGCCGACTCGAGGAATAGGCTGGTAGTGCCATCTTCGACCATCGTGCCCTCGCCACCCATGATGCCAGCGAGCGCTTCGGGCTTGTCGCCGGCGCAGATCAGCAAGTCCTGGTCGTCAAGCTTGCGCTGTTGGCCATCGAGCGTCGTGATCGTCTCGCCAGCCACGGCACGACGAACCCGAATGTCCGAATCGCAAACGTGCCGCGCATCGAACGCGTGCATCGGTTGGCCAAGGTCGAGCATGACGAAGTTGGTCAAGTCGACCGGCAGGTTGATCGCGCGCTGATCGACCGCCTGCAGCTGCCAACGCAGCTCATTCGGCGACGGACCACTGACGACGCCATCGATCATCAAGCCGCAGTAGCGCGGGCAGGCAACCTTGTCGTCGATCGTGATCTTGATCTGCTTGCCAGCCTTCGGCAATTCGGTCGGCACGACGATCGGCTTGAATTCGCGGCCGTAGATTGCCGCGAGTTCGCGCGCGAAGCCGTAGTGACCCCACAGGTCCGGGCGGTGATTGATCGACTTGTTGTCGATCTCGAAGACCCAGTCCTGAACCGGGCAGACATCGACGAAGCGCGCGCCAATCTCGGTGTCCGCTGGCAACACGAAGATGCCGTCGGCCTCGTCGGACAAGCCGAGTTCGGACTCCGAGCAGATCATGCCGTGCGACTCGACGCCGCGAATCTTGCCGACCTTGATCTTGAGGGCCCCTTTGCCACCGGCAGCCGGCAACGTATCGCCGGGCTTGATCACGACGACCCGCTTGCCGACATCGACGTTTGGCGCGCCGCAGACGATCTGGGTGACGCCACCGCTACTGCCGAGGTCCACCTCGCACACCGACAACTTGTCGGCATCCGGGTGCTTCTCGCGTTTGCGAACATGACCAACGACCAGCGGCTCCAGGCCATCGCCAAAGCGGATCAGGTCGTCGACCTCGGCCGTACTCATCGTCAGATCGGCGAGGATCTGCTTGGGGTCGATGCCCGAAAGGTCGACGTGACGCGACAACCAGCGCAGGGAAATCTTCATCGCGGCACCTCCGGGAACTGCGACAAAAACCGCAGGTTGCCACCCATGAAGTGGCGGATGTCATCAATGCCGTAGCGCAACATCACGACGCGCTGCAGGCCCATGCCAAAGGCGAAGCCGGTGTATTCCTCGGGGTCGAGGCCGCATTCCTTGAGCACGTTGGGGTGCACCATGCCGCACGGCAGGATTTCGATCCAACCGCTCTGCTTGCACACCGAGCAGCCCTTGCCGCTGCAGAACGGACAGTTGACGTCGAGCTCAAAGCCCGGCTCAACGAACGGGAAGAAGCCGGGGCGCAAGCGCACTTCGACGTCGCGTTCTAGGATGACGCGCAAGCACGTCTTCATCGTGTGGATCAGGTTGGCGGTGCTGACACCACGCTTGCCGTCGGGCCCGTCTTGCACGCGGTCCACGACCAGGCCTTCCATCTGGTAGAAGCTGTGCTCGTGGGTCTTGTCGACGGTCTCACTGCGGAAGCAGCGACCCGGAACGATCACCTTCAACGGCGGCTCCCAGGCCTTGCCATCCTTGGCCTCCGCCACCAAACGCTTCAACGTGCGCACCTGTACCGGCGACGTGTGCGTGCGCAGCAGGTTGCCGTCGGTCAACCAGAACGTGTCCTGGCTTTCGCGCGCGGGGTGATCCCCGGGGATATTGAGCGCATCGAAGTTGAAGTACTCGGACTCCACTTCCGGCCCGTCTTCCCACTGAAAGCCCATGCTGGTGAACAGGTCCACCAATTCGTTCTGCACGATGGTAATCGGATGCATCGCGCCGCTCCGCGGCTTCGGGCCCGGCTCGGTCGGATCAAAGTCGGTAGCCGACAGATCCTTCTCGAGTTCGGCCTGCTCAAAGCCGTCACGGCGCTGCTTCAACGCCGCCTCGACGAGTTGCTTGACGGCATTGGCCGCCTTGCCAAAGGCGGGGCGCTCTTCCTTTGGTAAGCCCGTCACCGAGCGCACCATGCCGAGCACTTCGCCGCCCTGGCCAAACAGCCGCTTGTCCAGCTCCGCTAGCGCAGCCCCATCAGATGCTGCGGCGATCGCCTGCAGCCACTCATCCTGTTTGGCAGTGATATCCATGAATCAGCCCATCAACTTCGGTCGGTACAGCACAACGGCGCTGGACATGCCAGCGCCGTTCGAGCGATCAAGCTGAGCTAGTCAGCCAGGCGCTAGGGCCTTAGCGATTGCAAGCCTTACGCGATTCCAAGGCCTACGCGATTGCCGTGCGGGCTTGCCCGCAGATCGCTTCGAACGTCTTCGGATCGTGGATCGCCATCTCGCTCAGTTCCTTGCGGTTGAGCTTGATGCCGGCCTTTTGGATGCCGTTGATGAACTGCGAGTAACGCAGGCTGTGCGGGCGAACCGCTGCCGTCAGACGCGTGATCCACAGACGGCGGAACAAACGCTTCTTTTGGGCACGACCGGAGAACGAGAACGCGTCAGCGCGCAGCGTCGTCTCCTTGGCCATACGGAACAGGTTGCCCCGACTCTGACGAAAACCCTTCGCACGCTTCAGGACGCGATTGCGTCGCTGCTTCGTAGCGGGACCATTAGTTGCGCGACTCATTCGTGGTTATCTCCCACCCAGCAGCATGGCCATGTTGGCGTTGATCTTGCCTGCACACGTCGCGGCGCGACGCAGGTTGCGCTTACGCTTACGTGAGCGACGCACCATGAGGTGCGACGTGAAGGCATGGTGGAACTTGACCTTGCCCGTCTTGGTAAGCTTCATGCGCTTAACAACGGCTTTTTTGGTCTTCTGCTTGGTCATGACTGCAGTTCGTATTGTCCCGAGCGGAAGCGTCAGGCGGGGTCTCCGATGTGGAAAGCCGCCTGTGAGTAGGACTACTCACTACCCCCCGGGGGAATTGGAAGGGCGAGCAGGCTAGCGATCGATCGGGATACCAGCAAGTCCAGCTTGGGGAAAAGTCTGGTATCCGGCGCACAGGACCACGAAAACCCCCTGCCGCCGAGGCGTTGCATCGGCCACCCCCATGGACCTCACCATCTCGCTGTCTCACGTTCTGGCCTATCTCGCACTGGCCTTCGCGATCGCCATTCCGCAGTTTCGCCGCCCCGCAGCGGCGATCCTGGCCATTGTCGCGATTTTGACGGGGGTCACGGCGATGACCGGCGACAGCACCCGCACGCTGGAAACCGTGCACACCTACGCCGGCTATGAAGGCTCCGCCATGGAAGTCAGCATGGTGAGTTTTCCTACTGGCACCTTCACCGCCGAGGGCTGGCTGTGGGCCATGCCGTTCGCCGCCTTCGCTGCGCTGTGGCTGATCATCCTGCTGAGTCTCAAGGAACGGCCGGTCAAGAGCCCCTGGGTGCTGCCACTGTTGTTCGCCTGGACCGGCCTCGCGACGTGGCTCGGCCAGCAGGCGTATGCCGCACCATCGATGCTGGTGCAGCCGATCGGCATCGATCGCTTTTTGTGGCCGGCGGGCTTGTCGCTGTGCCTGGTCGCCTCGAAGAGCGCCAAGAGCCTGCTGGCGGTGCTGGTAACGATCGCTGCGGGCATCACGCTAGGCCGCCTGCCGGTCGCGTTCTTTAGCCAATACGCGAGCGATCAGGCGCTCGGCACCTGCCTCGACATCCACACGATCCGCGACATCGTCAACCCGATGACGCAGATGCAGTTCGAACCTCGCCTCGAGATCGGCTCGAGCCAACAGCAATTCTGGCTGATCTGGCTAGAGCACATCATCTTCTACCCGGCGGTCTACCTGATGAGCTTGTTCGGCATCGGCTTCGGTACCTACATGTTCCACAAGCACGCCGACCAGCCAGCCTGATCGAGGGCTGCCAGTTCGAGAGCCAGAGCCAGTCGAGAGCCAGACCTGATCGATAGCCTGCCCCAACAACTCGCGCAGGGCTCCGCTCGCGCGCGTAACAAACGCCATGCACAACCTGGCCCCGAGTGTCTCTTCGTTGCTGCTCGCCAGCTGCCTGCTGACCGAACCGGCAGCGCAAGACCCGGCAGCGCAAGACCCGGCAGCGCAAGACCCGGCAGCGCAAGACCCGGCAGCGC
>CAXBFC010000428.1:0-7093 GCA_963974725.1 uncultured bacterium
GAAGATGACCTTGCGGTTGCCGTGCTGAACGGTCAGATCGGTGGCCGAATCGAGGCCTGAAACGCAGAACGTGCCGTCTGCCTTGGTCAGCGCCCACGGGCCACGATGCACGGTCGAAAGTCCTACCGCTGCACCCGCGACGGGCACGCCTTCGTGATCGACGACGATGCCGCGATGCGCGACGCCCGCCCCCAGGCGCATCACCAGTGGTTGCTCGCCTGGAAACCAAGTGGGGCTGTCGTAGCCAAGTACCAGTTCGGGATGCACAACGTAGAAGTCCGCGATTCCTTCTAGGAGATCGACGCCGGGCAGCGTCGCGATGCCACCAGAACCAGTCACGCCGTGCACCAAATCCGGCGTGTGACCACAGCCAGCGCAAAAACCAACCAGAGCACCGGCAACCGGCTGGTTGCGCCAATCGCGAATCTGCACGGGAACGGCAACGCTTGGACTCAGTGCCACGACCAGATCGTCGAAGCCCCCCATTCTCATGTGCTGGCAGTAGCCGGGCGCGCGAACGCACAACCAAGCCCACGGTTGGTATTCCTCGGCGCCCTTGTCGACGCGCATCGAGAGGAAGCCATCTTCATCCGCAACGCCACGCCACGCTTGGATTGGCTCCCCTCCAATGGGCGCATTCGACTCAGCCATCAACAACAGTTCGGCGCGCGGGATCGGCTCGCCGCTCAACTTGTCGACGACGCGGATCGCGATCCACTTCTCACCAGCGGCGCCATCCCCGCCGGGGTAGAGGAAGTCGGTCCAAGTCGAGTCAAACGACTGCGCCGCCAAGGGCGAACACAGCAACAACGTGAGCGCGAGCAGGTCGCGACAACAGGACAAGAGGGGCATCTTCGTGTTTGGGAGCAAAGCGTGTTCCGAGTGGCAGCCGCAGGTGATGTGCGGGACCGAATCTGTTGCCTGTGCGCCCGAGGCGATTCTAGCGTTTCCGGAATGTGTTACTTCTGTGCCTGGCACCGTACCGGGGCCCAGGCAGCTACTTCGATGGCGTTGGCGGCTAGGGCCGACACGGGTGGTCCGGAGAGCTCCTGGTTGAGCAGTTGGAACATGTCGTTGGTTTGTAGGTCGAGGTCGACCGGCGAGAGCTGCCAGGGCTCGTGGGTGATGTCGCCGCGAACTAGGCGGCCGCGGTGCTGGGCGTAGAGGCAGTAGCGCTCGACGACGAAGTGTTCGAAGGTCCCAGCGACTGCGATCTGTGGGGCTGCGGTCGGGCGCCAGCTGGCTTGAAAGGTTGCTGGCGGGCCGCGGCGATCGCGACGTACGGCTTGGAAGTGGGTGCGGCCGGTGCGCTGCTCGCAGGACATGTCGGCGTAGAAGTAGGGTAGGCCAAAGCCTGCGCGGGCCCCGGCTACGGCCAGGCGGCTTTGTGCGTCCAGGCTGAAGAACCAGACGCCGGGGCGGCCGTCGTGAGCTGGATCGCGCTTGTGACGGACGTAGGTGCGCAGATTGCATTCCGGAAACCGGGTGGCGGTTGGCATCGGTGGCAGCCAGCGGAACCTGGTGGCGGCCATCATGAAGGGCACGACGCCGAGCCAGGCTTTGCCGTCGAACGTGTGCAATTCGAGATCGTCGGGAAGATGGGGACGAATCAGGTCGGGATCGACAGGCCAGTGCAAGAACAGGAGTTCTTCCCAGCGCATGGTCAAAGACCACTGACGATCGGGGATCGGCCAGGGTCTATGCGCCAGGGTCTTCAGGGCTGGATGACTCATCTCGTTACCAACAACCTTCGCAGGCTACGATGATTACATGGTTCGCTTCCCGTTCCTAACTCGCTTCGCAGGCGTCCTGATGTTGGTCTCGATCGCCTCGGCGCAAGACGACCTGCGTGACCGCATCACGCTGACCAACGGCCGCGTGGTCACCGGCCGTATCGTCGCCCCCCACGCGGCCGACCAACTGCTGATCATGCAGGGCGGCAAACGGGTTCGGGTCGACATCGCCCAGATCAAGTCGAAGCAACTGGTCGCGGACCAGATGATCGAGTTCTTCAAGCGGCGAGATCAACACGGCAAGTCGCGCCGGGCTCGCAAGTATCTGGTCGATTGGGCCAACACGCACGGGCTCGTCAACATGGCCCGGCTGCAAGCATTGGAACTCGTGCTGCAAGACGACAGCGACGCCGACATGCACCGGTTTCTCGGTCACCGGCTTCGCGGCAAGAATTGGCTGTGGCCACACGCCGGCAAGCAACTGACGCTCGAGAAGCTCAAAGAAACGTTGCCCAAACACCCGATGCGCTTCGCGGGAGAACGGTTCGCGCTCAGCTGTGATGCCGGGCTACTGATCAGCCTGCACGCACTGCTGGACCTGGAACGCCTTGGCGTGACGTGGTTCGAGCAGTTCGGCAAGGACCTCAACCTCAAGGAGGTGCTCAAGCCAATTGAGATCCGCACCTACCGCAACCAGGTCGAGTTTCCGAAGTGGGGCTTCCGGCCGCGCCCGTATTTTGAGCCGCCGCCGCACGACGATCTCGGCCGAACCTTCTACGCCGGTTCGCAACCAGAACGACCCGAGGACCTGTTCTTTCTCGGCACGCACGGACTGCTGTACCGCACGTTGATCGGCGAAGGCAACCAGCGCGATACTCGCGGCCGCGTCTGCGCGTGGCTTGAGGTGGGACTCGGCATGCACATGCAGAAGATCATGCAAGGCCCCGCTGGATTCGCGAAACCTGGCAAGCTGCAAAAGCTCGATCTGCATGCGATGGCGGCACTTGGCCGCGGTTATCGGATCACGCACCTAGTGCATCTACCGATGTATGGCAGCTTCTACATGACCGACGACTCGGCCACGGCGATCAACTGGAGTGCCGCTTCGATGTTCACGACGTGGCTGCTCGCGGAGAAGAAGAAGGACAAGACGCGCGCCAAGTTCCTCAACTACATCCGCGCCGCCCTCGTCGACCGGCAAGGCGACAGCAGCACGACGTTTGATCGGGTCATGGGCAAGCCGATCGAGCAGTTTGATGAGCCGTGGCGCGTCTGGCTAAACAAACTCGCAGGCAACTAACGCCGACGGCATGGGAGCTTAGGTGTCGCCGCCTTCGTTCCAGACACCACGGGGTTTGCAGAGGGCTTCGATTCTGGTAAGAGAGATCCAGTGGTTGAGCCAGGCCAGCTCAATCGTTTCGTCGAATCTCAGTGCACAACACGAGGAGGCAGATGGAAAGTGCTTCGCACCAACACGAGAACGCCAAGCTGTAACTAGCTCACGTTCTCGAATAGACCCCGGCTCGCGCCCACGCACCTTTTCGCGACCGATGGCCGACGCCCTCTTGGACGGCGGCATATTGGTTCGTCGACATGTCAGGTAACCCTGATGCACGCGCGAGCCGGCTGATTGTACCCAGTCAGAGTTGCCAGCTAGAACTGCATGAGATTCGCGCAAACTTCGACTCTTGCCGCGCGACACTCCTGCCCCGCGCGACTTCCTAACCCGCGCCCTACTGCCCGGCCATGCGCTGCAACGCGTCGCCTTCCAAACGACACGTACGCCAATCCGGCATGACCGTCGTGCCTTGCCGCTCGTAGAAGTCGATTGCCAGCTGGTTCCAATCCAACACGTGCCAATCGAGCCGCGGACAATCGCGTTCGATCGCAACCGCGGCCAACGTCTTGAGCAGCGCGAGACCGTAGCCATGACCACGAAACTCGGGGTCCACGTAGAGGTCTTCGAGGAACAGGCACGGCTTGCACCAGAACGTCGAGTAACTGGTGAAGAACAGGGCAAAACCAACGGGCGCGCCTTCGTGCTCAGCCAACAACGCCGAACACACCGGGCTCTCGCCAAACAGGTGCTCGGTCAGGCGCGCTTCACTGAGATCGAGCTGATGCTCAAGCTTCTCGTATCGCGCCAGGTCTCGAATGAAACGCGCGATGTGTGGTTCGTCCCCGGGACGTGCGGACCGGATCCCTTTTGCCATGGCCCCTGATTCTGACGCCCCGCCTTCTGGAGGTACTGCCGGCGGAGTCCCCGCTGACGGAGTCGACGCCTGACGAGAAGGGGCTCGCGACGCGTCGGACGAAGGATCGGGGGGAGTAGATGGATCGGAGCCGCTCACAAGTCAGTTCTCACTTGCCGCGACAGGTGCTGCCGCGGTGCTTGCGCATCTTGCCGGAGATGTGAGCGAGTCGGTAGTGGCCGCCTCCGATCTGGCTCGTAAACTTCGTGGCGACGCAGGGCTCCACGACCGTGCCTTGCATCCCAAGTGCTGCTTCTTTGCCGTAGCACTGTCGCCCGCGCTCGGCGACGATCTCAGGCCAGCCACCCATGACCAAGTCGAAAGCCACCCAGACCGGGGCCAACGAACGCAACTCGTTCGGGGCCGACTACTACCAGCGCTACTACGACAACGAAGCGACTCGCGTCAGCGACGTCTCGGAGATCCGCCGCCTGGCGACCTTTGTGGCCGGCTACCTGCAATACATGCAGATCCCAGTGCGCTCGATTCTCGATGTTGGCTGCGGCGTCGGCAACTGGAAGACCGTCAGCAAAGAACTGTGGCCACGCGCTCGCTACTACGGTGTCGAATACAGCGCGCACCTCTGCGAGCAGTTCGGCTGGCACCAGGGATCGATCACCAACCTCAAGGCCAAGACCCAACTCGGGCGCGCGACGTTCGACCTGGTTGTCTGCCAGGGAGTCCTGCAATATCTCGACGACCGCGCCGCAGCGGCAGCGCTCAAGAACCTTGCGAAGTGGAGTGACGGTGCTCTGTATCTCGAAGCCCTGACCGAACGGGACTGGCACGAGAACTGCGACCAATCCGTCACGGACGGGGATGTGCACTTGCGGCCCGCCTCGTTCTACCGCGAACGTCTTGGCAAACACTTTCAGGACTGCGGTGGCGGGGTCTTCTGTAGCCGGCGCGCCGGAGTCGCACTCTTCGAACTCGAAGGCGAATAAGTAGGGAATGGATTTCTTCGGACATCAAGATCAGGCTCGCAAAGCATCGGGCCGACTCGTGTGGCTTTTTGCCGCAGCCGTCATCTGCATCATCGTGCTGATCTACCTCGCCGCAAAGGTGACGCTGGTCGCGACGGAAGTCGGTCACAATGCCCAGGGCGAATGGGATCTGATCGACTGGCCGGTGCTCGGCGCGATCTCGGCACTCGTCGTCGTCGTGGTCGGCGGCGCGATGATGTTCAAGACGGCGCAACTGCGAACAGGTGGCAGCGCCGTTGCGGAGATGCTCGGCGGGCGACTGGTCGAGATCGACACCAAGGATCCCAAGGAAAAGGTCCTGCGCAATGTTGTCGAAGAGATGGCGATCGCGTCGGGAGTGCCAGTGCCGGACATCTTCGTCATCGATGGCGAACAAGGCATCAATGCGTTCGCCGCCGGCTGGTCCCCAGCCGATGCCGCAATCGCGGTCACCCGCGGCAGCCTCGAAGCCTTTACCCGCGACGAACTACAAGGAGTCATCGCGCACGAGTTCAGCCACGTCTTCCACGGCGACATGCGGTTGAACATTCGCTTGATGGGCGTGTTGTTCGGCATCGTCTGCATCGCCGTGATCGGCCGCATCCTGTGCCGCGGCGTCTTCTACGGCGGCATGCATCGCTCGCGCCGCAGCGACAACCGCCGCGACGGTGGCCAAGGCATCATCATCTTTGGCATTGCCCTGGTCGTCATTGGCTACGTCGGCGTGTTCTTCGCTCGCTTGATCCAATCCGCCGTTTCACGACAACGCGAATACCTCGCCGACGCCAGCGCCGTGCAATACACGCGCAACCCGCGCGGCATCGGCATGGCACTGGCCAAGATTGGCGGATTGACCGGGCGTATGCAGAACCCGCACACCGAAGAAGCCAGCCACATGCTGTTTGCCGACGGCATGTCGCGACTAGGATCGGCAATGGCAACCCACCCACCGATCCAACAACGCATCGAACGGGTCCTACCGGGTTTCCTGAAGCACGTCGAATCCGATGGCAGCCTCACCGACGCCGTCAACCAAACCCCGGTCGCGCAACAGTTTGCTGGCGGCGCGGCCGTCGGCCTGGCCGGCACCACAACCCCCGGCCGCTTGCTAAGCACGGTCGGCGACCCGCAACCGAAGCACGTCGCGGCAGCCCATGAGTTGCTCGAATCCCTACCGCTCGACCTCACCGTTGCCGCCCACGAACCGGGCCGCGCCCCGTCGCTGGTCTACGCGCTACTGCTCGATGAGGACCGCGGCGAACGCGACAAACAACTGCAATTGCTGAAGGACTCGGCTGGCGACAAGTCGGCGATCGTGCACGACACCCAAGCGTGTTATCGCGAAGTATCGGCACTGCCGCGCACGCTGCGATTGCCACTGCTTGAGCTGACGATCCCCGCGCTGCGCAACCTGCCCAACGACGAACGGCGCGCACTTCAGAAACGTGCCCGCGACCTGGCGATGGCCGACGAGCACTTGTCGCCGTTCGAGTTCGCGTTGATCAAGTCGCTGGAACGTCACGTGCGCACGACGGATCAAGCGACACCACGCAGCCATGGACGACCGTTGTCGCTGCAACAGTGCGCCAACGAAGCCGCGTTCGTGCTGTCGGTGATCGCACACGCCGATGCCAAGGACGACGCCGATAAGGCCGCCACTGCGTTCGCGCGAGGCGCGCAAGCACTCGCGTTGGTGGGCGTGAAGCTCAGCGACCCGATGCAAGCCAAGCCGCGGCAACTCGACCGTGCCATTGAACAGTTGGGCCGCATGTCCCCGTTCGCCAAGCGCAACCTGATCGCCGGCTGCGCCGAAGTCGCCGCCAGCGATGGACACCTGTCCGCCGACGAAGTCGACCTGATTCGCGCACTCGGCGAATTGTGGGATTGCCCGGTGCCGTTGACAGTTGCGGATTGATACGCCGAAAATCGGTGACTGGCTCAATAAGGGACAACCCTCAAGAAAGCTGCTAAGACGCGGTGGCGTCCGCCGATACGCCTCGTGGCAGGGAGGAGGATATGGCGTGGATCAAGAATGACATTCTTGCCGCGGTCGGCGTATCGACCGTTGTGGCAGCAGGATACTGGGCAGATGCCTTGGGGTTTGTCGCGTGCGCTCTGCTGGCCATAGCCGGTGGCGCGCTCGTCG
>CAXBFC010000429.1:0-7090 GCA_963974725.1 uncultured bacterium
GTGATGATCACCTCGATGTCGGTTTGCTGGGTGCGCTCGTAGTACCACCGAGCAAATCGCGACGGGGAGCTGTCGATATCGACGTAGGTCACCTTGCGGCCGAGATCGCGGAACAGCGAGCAGGCAAGACCAACGCCACCGCCGAACTCAAGCACCTCGGGACCACTTCTGGTGAGCCACGGCCAGTGACCCCACTTCTCGTAGACAGCTTGCAGGTGTGCCTTCGACCGGTTGGCGTGAAGCAGGTCAAACACGTAGCCGTCGGCCACGGAGTAGAACTGGCGCGCGCGTTCTTCCCACGTGCCTGCGTTGCACTCCCGCCAGTGCAGCTCGTTGATACCACCGTAGTTGTGAGCGGCGGCGCGCACTTCCTCGAGAGGCATGCCGGAGTACTCGGAGAACAGCTCGTACAAGTCACAGTCAGTCGTCGTAGTCACGCCCGTGCTATCGACGTGACCGGTAGCCCAGCTTGATTGCGCCGTGCGTTGTCGATCCGAGGGTTCTCCCTACCTCGGAGGCGTCGGGCGAAAACTGTTAAGCTCGGCTTATCAAGGAGTCATCGCTAAGCGACGCTGCTGCGGCGCGCCTTCGCGCGATACTTCGGTCATCACATTCCGAAACGCAACTGCATGAGGATGCAATGACGACAGATCATCAACGGCCACGTTCCCGACGAACTACATGCTCACCTTGGGTTCCGGCGACTGCAGTCGGAGTCATCTTTGCGATGGTCGGTGCGTTCGGCCTGCCGGCGCAAAGCAAGCCTGACGAAGCGAGCGTTGACCGGGCAGCGATCGTGCGCTGGCACGAGCAAATGCGGAGCGATGGTGCCGTAGCACGCGAGGCGCGCAAGAATCTCATTGCGCACAGCGCAGCGGCAGCCCCGTACTTGATCGAGCAACTGAAACGCGACGGGGCCAACCGCAATAGCCTGATCTACTTGATGGGCGACTTGTCGGCCGAAGCAGTGCCGGCATTGTGTGCTGAGGCAGCCAAAGACACGTCGCCTGTTCGCGCCGAAGTCTTCGAAGTCTTGAGCAGAGTGGTTCCGACCCATGGCGCACCACTGCCGGTGGCGACCGATGCCGTGATGCGTGGCCTGCGATCGGAAGATCCGGCTGTGCTCAAGTGGGTGTTCTTGTTGCTCGGTGGCATGCGGCCGTTCGCCGAATTGCACCTCAGTGACCCTGCGCCGATTGGTCCACGTTGTGCGCTGGCGTTGGCCGGGGATCCGCGGGCGCCAGTGGCCGCGGTCGTAGAAGCAACTCTCGATCACAGTGCCTTCGTGCGCAGCCGTGCCGCCGAGTACTTGCAGCCCGAACCTGGTAGGAGTGCGGTGACGGCTTTGTGCAACCTGATCACCGATGAGGACGCAGCGGTTCGGGAATCTGCGTGGCTTTCGGTTGCCAATCGATTCGCAGCGGACCCCGAGAGCAACGAAGAGCTGCAGGCTCTATTGGCGCAGCGCCTGTCACTCAGGATCGGTGGTCCGACGCGCGAGACGCAGGATGAACTGATGCAGCGTCGGAATCTGGTGGCCTGCCTACATCCAGCCGGAACAGCGGCGTTGTCCCTGTATCTGGATGTGGTCGACTTGCCGGTCTCACCCCATTTCTGGGTCGCCGAGCAGACCAATGCGGTACGCGAGCAGGCGTTGCTCGGTTTGCATGGGCTGGGTGTCAAGGCTCGACGTGCGGTCCCGCTGCTGAAGCGGGGGCTCGAACACGATGCGATGTCGTTGCACCTTCGCAAGTTGGCCTTGCGCGTTCTGCGTGCTGTGGAGATGCCAGCCGAAGAAGAGTCGGCCGTGTGCTGGCAGGCCTACGAACGTGCGTTGACGGCGACGCCGTTGTCCGGTCTGGGTGATGGCTACCTCCGCCACTTCCAGAAGATGCGGGTCGAGTTGGTGGAGGAGGCGCTCGACGGGCTTACGTCGCGCGGTGCTGCGTTGCATGCCGGTTGGGATCTGCAGCAGGAGCTTGCGCGCGCCGCCGAGGGGGACATTGCACCAACGGTTGCCATTGCAGCGATGGTGCGCACGGCTTGGCAGCGGCCGGAGGTGCAGGCGCTCGCGTTGCGGAGATTGCAAGCGATTGGCGACGATGCCCACGCGGGGGAAGCGACACTGATCCATGCGTTGTCGGCGCGCGAAGCCGGCGAGGAAAACGATCCGTCCGTGCTCGCGCATGTGCTTGCCAAGTTGGTCAAATACGCGACCCATCATCGGCCGCCAGGTCGGGCGAATCACTACTTACACAAGCCGAGTCTGGTCGCGATCGAGCGTCTCGCGCCGAGCCTTACAAGCGACGATCGGCGCCGCTTGATCGAAGAGCTGGTCACCAAGGGCAATGTCAAAGGTGCTCCCGACGAAGCACTCAGTCGGCTCTGCGTGAAGGTCGATGCCAAGCTAGCCGCTGAGTTCTGCGACCGCGGCATGATGGGTCGGAGGATTAGCGGCAACCTCCTGCACGTGGCACCAGAGATGTTTGTTGCCGATCTCGATGCCGAGGATCGCGGCGGCCGGTCGCAAGCGGCGCAGAGGCTGAGGAGCTATGGCGTTGCCAATGAGGCGACCCACGCGGAGTTTGCGAAGTTGCTGCGCAAACCAACCCTGCGGCAGCCACGCGAAGTCTTCGCTGCCCTGACAAGGCTGCAGCCGCCGCCAGCGTTCGTCGAGCTTCTGCGTCCATGGTTGTTGCGCGCGCCGCAAGCGTATGAGGCGATGGGCGCGATTCGGCCGACGCCAATGGTGGTTCTTGAAGAACTGCTGCAAGTTGAAGACAGCAGCGAACAGGGCGTGATGGCGGCGTATGGGCGCATCAAGCACCTGCTGTCGGGCATGCGGCAGCTCGGGCCAGTCGGTGCGGTCTACGTGCCCAAGCTGGTGGAGTTGGCCGGCCGCGTGCCGTTGCTCTCGCCCTTGATCGCCGAAACCCTGCCGTACCTGGGTGTCGATGGGGTGCGTGCGTTCTTGGATATCGATCCGGCGAGTCGTCCCTTTGAAGGGTTTGCCATTGCGAATCAGATGCACGAAGGCGTCGATACCAATACCCGGGTTGCGATTCTCAGCTTGCTGTTGGCGCGCGGCAAGCCTGTCGATGGCCTCGATCGAATCATCGAGCGAGCTTCGCATTCCAAGGAGCCTCGGATTCGGGTCGCCTCGCAGTTGTTGCTGGCCAACATGGCACCCGACTCGGACCAGGCGATTGAGGCGATGCTGCAGGCGCTATCGGGAAGCAGCCAGCGTTTGCGCTACCACGCGGTCAAGGGCTTGGCGAAGAGTGCGCACAACCCACGCGTTCGTGCCTACCTGTTTTGGCTGCGTCAGGATGATGACGAACGGGTTGCGAAGGTTGCGACGGATGCTTTGCGTTGATCCCTCTAGGTTGGCGAGGCATTTCGATCTGCAGTGTTCCGGCTCAATCGCGGCCCAGCACGTCGTCCAACAGGTTTTCGTCAAGTGTTCCGTGCGCTTCGAGCGCATCGGCAACGCGGCATAGCACTTCCCAGACCAGCGGGTCGTCAAGTTGCTGTCGCACCTCATACAGCCATTGATGCAACAGCTTCGTTGCATCGCCAGTTTCTGCTTGGGTAGCTAGCGCTTGCTGCACTTCGTTCCAGTCGGCGCGCCATGCCGTGAATACTTCGAGCGTGTCGGTCTCGCCGCGCCAGCGTGATTCGGCCAGCGGTCCCGCCAATGCGGCCAGCGCAGAGCATCGTTGGCGATCGCGTTGGTTGTGGCTGTGCCATCGAATCGTAGTCAACCCCGCGAGTTCGTCGCTTTCGCTTTCGAGTGTGACGTGCGCAACGTAGCCACCGAGCAAGTGCGCCATCAGCACATGCCCCGCCTCGTGATAGGCAGCGGTTGCGAGGTCAAGATCGTGGGGGTCGAACACTCTCGGATCGTAGTGCTGTGAGTCGCTGCCAGAAAAGGTGTAGGCGCCCAGAGAAGGTATTTGGCGCAACGTTGTGCCGCGTGGCGCGGCCCGCTCTGCTTCTGGCATGAGCCAGTCGATTCTGTTGTTTGTCGGGGCGGACTACGAAGACCTTGAACTGCAGTACCCGCGGCTACGCTTGATGGAAGCGGGCTACCGGCCAGTCTTGGCGGGGTTGGAGGCTGGCACGACGTATCTCGGTAAGCACGGCTACCCAGCGATCAGCGACGTGGCGGTCGCCGATGTTGATGCCAAGGACTTCGCCGGCGTGATCGTTCCGGGTGGTTGGATGCCCGACAAGCTGCGCCGCGATCCGGGTGTCTTGCAGTTCGTGCGCGATTGTGAAGCGGCGGGCAAGCTGGTCGCGAGCATTTGCCACGGCGGTTGGATCTGCATCTCGGCTGGCGTCGTGCGAGGCAAGCGCTACACCGGATCGCTCGGCATTCGCGATGACCTGATCAATGCCGGGGCGTTGTTTGAAGATGCCGCTGTTACCGTTGATGGCCACCACGTGTCGTCGCGCAAGCCCGATGACCTGCCGCAGTTCCTGGCCGCTTGCTTGACGGTTCTCGAGGGCTAGTGGGGACCGAAACAGTTCGGCGCAAACGTCGCCGGCCCTGAACGCCGCTCGCGGCGTTGCAATTCCTCGACAGCTATCTTGCGGATGCCTCGTTCGAGAACGCGGATAGTTCGTCGATGTGGCGGCTGATGGCCCGCAGTTGCCGACCCGAAACATGGTCGAGCAGTCGCTGGCCCCACGGCGAACGCAGCTTGGTGTCGACATGCTTCTTGGCCCAGAACTGACCAATGGCGAGCGCGACCAACCCGAACGCAATGTTGGCGAGCAACCACGGCAATGGAACGTGAGCCAGTAGCTGCGAGTCGATGGCGTGGGTGTGGCCGCGGTGTGTAGTCGACTCGGATCCGAGCAACGCTTCCGCCAATACCAGCAACGCTGGAAGCCAAAGCACAACCCCGCCGAGCAGTGCCCACTTGAACGCGTGAAACTCGGCGCGCTTGAGCTTGGCGACTTGGTGCTGCACATCGGCGACTCGTCCGCCGTGGTCGAGCTGCAGGGCCCGCACGATCAACATGGCCGTGGTGATGGTCAAGAACACGGCGAACAAGAACACGGAGCCGGCGACTGTGACGTAGAGAACGTTGTCGAGGTGTTGGCTGAGCACGGTGCCGCTCAAGATGCTCACTGCGATCCCGACGGCGACTTCGAACGTCCGCCATGCCAGGTGTGGAAGTAGCGCCGAGCGAACCTTCCGCGTCGTGACATCGCGCAGCAGGTGCTCGTTGACGTCTAGGAGTCGATCGATCTTCTCGCCGTGCGTTGCCCACGCTGTCAACATGTCATCGAGTTGCATTGGAGTTCTCCGGGGTTGTGGTCGGCGCACCGCCAGTCAGGCAGGTGCGTAGCTTGGCTTTGATGCGGTTGAGTTTGGTGCCGACGTTCGAGTTGGAAGTGCCGAGCACATCGGCGATCGCCGCGTGGTCATGGCCGTCGAGGTAGAGCAGCACCAGCGCCTTTTCGATGGCGCCCAGCGTGTTGATGCACACCAGCAATCGCTGCACGTCCTCGCTCACTTCAAGTTGCTCGTCGCCCGTTTGGACCAGCAACTGCTCGTCCAGCGGCTGGCGCCCGGTGTGATGTCGGCGTTCTCGCCGGTAAAACGAAATCGCGACGTTGAGGGCGATCCGGTAGATCCACGTCGTGATGCGAAACCGTTCATCGTATTTGTCGCGTGCCCGCCACAGCTGCGCGGCGATCTCTTGTGCGACGTCTTCCCTGTCGGTGGGGTCGGCACAATACGCCAGCGTCACCTTGTGAATCAGGCCGCGATGCTGCCGGATCAGTTCGGTGAATTGGTTCGCGTCGAGGGCCATCGAATGCATGATTCGCATCGAGCCCGGTCGGCGTCACAGTCGAATCCCAGTTTCTTGAGATTCCTGGTCGGCGGTCGTTCGGTGGCAGTCGCCACCGCCGCTCATTTCTGGACCAGGTTGAGCGTGACGGGTTTGCCTTCGATGGTGAACGCCGCGGGGTTGGGGTCGCGGACGCCTGCGATTCCTGCCACCCAATCCCCTTGGGTCACCATTGGCACCCGGAAGTTGCCCTCACGATCGGTGAACGCGAAGCGGCCATACATGGAGCTGGTTCTCAGCCTGCGCACGATCCGAGCGGCCGCGCCATTCTGGTCTTCCGTGAAGAACACCCTTGCCGAGGGAACGGCATGGCCGTTGGGATCCGTGACCTTGCCGTGCAGCTCACTGCCGAGTGCAAAGGTCAGTTTGCCGGGCGCGGCTTCCTGGTCGCCAAACACCTTTACGGTCGCGGTGCCGAGGTGTCCGCCCGCAGTCACGGCAGACAGCTTGTAGGGGCCCAGCGGGATGCCAGCGAAGTCGATACGACCCGCTGCATCGGTTGCGCTGAGAATTCGCGCCGTCGGCGCGGACTTCAACTGGCTGATGAGTTCCACCTTGGCCGCTGCGAGCGGCGTGCCGTTCGCGCCGATCAGCGTGCCGCGCAAAGTCCCAGCCTTGGTCGCATGCAGGCGCACTGGCTGCCCCGTCTTCGCTGCCATCGACTGCCAGGTAATCCCGTCGAGTCCAACCTTGCAGCGACTGTCACCGAGACGCCAGGTTCGAGACAGCAGGCCAATGTCGTAGAGCACCCTCTCATTGACGGGCACCTCGAGAACGAAGCTGCCGTCTGCCGCAGTGACGACCGGCGTCGCGCGAAGATCATGTTCGATGGCGACGACGGTCACGTTGGCGATCGCATTGCCTAGCGTGTCGACCAGGTGCCCCTTGATCGTGGTGTGCGGTGCGGTCACGGTGACCGGCAGCGCACTGAGCGCGAACCTGAGGTTCTTGTCGACGCCTACCGGGCAAGGAATCGCGATCGGCATGCTGCGGTGGCCGGCGGCAGACACGCGCATCTCGTGAGGCAGTTCCAGGGTCCACACGTTGGCGGTGCCGTCTGCCGCAACTGCAACTTCACGTGCAGGCCGCGGGATCTTCTCTACGCCGCCGCGATGCCATCGTGAGATGCAGTGCACAACCGTCGGCCGGTCGGTCGGCATTCCGGTGACGGTTACCGTTCTTCGCTTGGCGCGCTCGGCGGGCATGATGACTTTGATTGCGTC
>CAXBFC010000430.1:0-7069 GCA_963974725.1 uncultured bacterium
GGCCGTCAACGGCCACCGGGACGCGGAAGTTGCCCTGACGATCGCTTCTCCCGATCCGCCACATCGAAGCCATGCTGTGCTTGTTTTGCGGCCGGCGCAGCAGCATCACTTCGGCGCCGTCGACGCCGACGTTGCTCGGGTCGACGACACGACCCGTTGCAAAGACCCTGGGCTTCACGAGGATGGTGGCGCGAACGGTAGTGTCCGCTTGCAGCGTGCTCTCGGCATACCCTGTGGTGTTCGTGCGCTGCGCAGCGTCCGCCGGGGTCGTGCCAGCTTGGAACACCCCGTCAGTAGGAGTGCCCCGGTCTGCCTGAATACCCCGGTCAGCCTGAGTACCTCGGTCAACCTGAGTGCCCCCTTCAGCGGGCTGCAGGCTCGGCTGATACTGCCCACCAATCCCCGCCAGGCAACGCACCGCGTGACCGTGGCCACCAATGAAGGTGTAGTCACAAATGCCATCGGCGCCGGTGCGCGCGGTGGCCATGGCGAGACCGAGGTCCGTCAACAGTGCCGCAACCTCGGTGAACGGGACTCGGGTGCGACGGCCGAGATGTTCGGCCAAGACGGTGACCTCAAGCCGGCATGGGCGGCGGTCGGTGCCGGCCGAAGATCCAATTTCGACCCGGATCGGCTCGGGGTCGGGGGCGCCGGTCGCGCCGGGGTTGCCGGTGCTTGGCGCCGTTTCCGGGTTGCCACCACCGCCAGCCGTGGCGGCTCCGACGAGATCGTCCGAGCTGGATTGGGTACCGTTCTCAGTGGGCAACGGTGGTGCCGTCGAGCCGCGCAGCCACCACGCAGCGATCGCCGCCGCCAACGTGACGACGACCAGTATCCCCATAAGTGCACGATTGTTAGGCACGGCATCTCATCCTACGCACCAGCGTCTCCAAGGGGTTGCAGGTTTTGCACCTAGCAGCGCTAGGTAAAACCGCCCCGCGGCTTTGGTGACGCGGAGTCCACACTGCCATCGAGGCATCGCTAGATGCGAGCCTTGCCCTGCCACAGACCAAGGAAACGTTGCCGCATCGATCGCTGCGAAAACCGCTGGCTGACCTGGCGCACCAGCGCCCGCGCCGAGGCAGGCCGGTCGAGCAATCGCAGCGCCCGCAGGTGCGTTGGTAGCGGCAGGTCGGCGGCCCGCAGCAGCGCGTCGAGCTGGGCATGAGTGTCCTGCATCGGCTGGCCGCGACCGGTCATGGCCAGCAACCAGTTGGCGCGCAGTTCGGGCAGGTCTAGTTGGTTGATGATCGCTTCGAGGTCGGGGTCCTCGGCGCCGAGCCGAACCAGGTGGCTGCGAGCGACTGCTGCACCGAGCTTGTCGCCGGCCTGGTCGGCCAGCGCCACGGCTTGCTCGAAGCGATCGCGCGAGGCGTCGTCATTGCCACGCCAGAAGTCGCGTTCGCCGAGCAGCACTGCGGCGCGTGCGCCGTAGACCGGTAGCGCCAGTTGCTTGGCTTCGTCGAGCGCCAGGCCCAGGTCCTGGTTGGCGTCCGGGTCGCCTAGCAGGAAGCGGATTTGGCCGCGGTAGAGATGGAAACGCAGTCGGGCCCGCGGAAAGTGCCGCACTGGATGCGCCTTCTCGATCTCGTGCAGCGTGCGCATGGCCGTCGCGTAGCGGTGCGCGAGTGCTTCGGCGCGGGCCAGGTCGATCCAGACGTGGCAGCGCAGATCTTCTTGTCCGGGCGGCACCCGCTTCTTGGCGGCGAGCAGGTGCTTCATGCAGTCCGGGGCCTGGCCGAGATACAGCAGGATCCGGCCATGCAGCGCGTGCGCTTGGGCAGCTTGAGCTTCGGTCGCCTCGGTTGCCTGGTAGTGCCGGTCATCGGCCAGGTCATCGTGCACCGTTTCGAGGAGCGCAATGGCCGACAGCAGTCGGCCGGTGTCCAGGTCCGCGGTTGCGAGGCCGATCCGGGCGGCAGCCGAGGCGTCGAGTTTCTCGAGCGTTCGTGCCAGGCGTTCGGCCTTCTGGAACGACCGCGTTGCCGTCTTGAGGTTGGCGTCTTGCTGCGCTTGCGCGGACAGCAGCAAGAAGCGCAATCGGCGGTGCGAGTTCTCGGTCGAGTCCGCAACGTGTCGAAAGTGCACGGCAAGTCGGCCGATCAAGCGCAACGAGGTGCGCTGCGAACCTGCGCGCACCCGGTTGTCGAGTGCTTCGAGCAGTGGATCCAGGCAGCCTTCGTGGTCGAGCGCCTGCGAACGGTGCATGCCGACGATCAGCGGCCGGGCGCCGCGCGCCTCGAGCAGCGACGCGGCTGCCGCGTGCAACCGCTGCACTTCCTCTGGTGGTGTGCCGAGCAGTAGTGCCTTGCGGAAGTCCCGGTGGCGGAAGGTGATTTCGCCACCTTGGGCGCGAACGATCCGGCCGCGGAACAGCGACAGCGTTTCGAGCAGCGACAGTTCGGGTTCGAGGATCAACGCCGACAGTTCGGCCAACGAACAACGGTCGCCGAGCACGGCGGCGGCGGTCAGGGCTGCACGTTGGTGGGGCAGCAGGATGCGGACGCGGTTGCGGAAGCGTTCGACGTGGCTCGGCGCCGGCCGCGGTTCGGCATCTTTGGCGAGCTGGTGGTAGTCGCCGACCCGGCCCTGCAATTCGCCGCGCTCGATCATGAACTCGAGCGCTTCGAGCAATCCTCCGGGTAGGCCACTGAGCATCTGGTGGGCGTCATCGAGGAAACTGTCGACGTGCGCCGGCACCGGCGCCTGGAACAGCGACCGGCCGAAGTTGCGGAAGTGACGTTGGTCCAAGCCGGCCAACTCGAGCCGTGGTTGGTCTTTGACCAGTTGCGTGTCCGGGCTGGCGACCAGTAGCACCAGCAAGTAGTGGCTGTTCGCCGCATCAGTCAGCTGTTGCAACACGAGGCGGCCACTGGTGTCGAGTTCGTCGGCGTGATCGATGCGCAACACCAGTACCCCGTGCTTGCTCGGCAACTTGAGGATCGCGGTCGCCATGCGGTTGGCGCGAACTTCGGACGGTTCGGTGCTGTCTCCGAAGCAGACTGCGACCAGCGCGTCCGCGTCGGGTTCGTTGAGGGCGAAGCGCGTGCTGGCGTGCGCTGCGGCCCGTGCGTGGGCGTTGGGGCTGTGGCGATCGTCGCCGCGCAATAGCAGGTCGAGCAGCGAACTCGCAAACGGTTCGCCGTGGCCGAGGCCGCCATCCGCGTCGGCGTCGCCACCGAGATAGAGCGGAGGCTCACTGCTATCGAGCCACCGTTCCATGGCTTCATCGAGTAGTCGCCGCCTGCCGGTGCTCTCCGGAGCAACCACAGCGAACACCCGACCCTTGCCGGAACGCGCGGCGGCGAGCGCGGCATCGAGTTGTGCCGACTCTGGCCGACGATCCACGAACGGTGCTTCCGCTGGCCTTCGCATGCGCAGCAAGCGCCGGCTGCTGGCGAGCACTGGCGCCTTGGTTTCGTGCTTGCGCCAGTATTCCGATCGCGCACCCTTTTCGAGAATGCGGGCAACCTCGGCGGCGCCGCGCGGGCGGTCGTCGGGGCTCTTCTGCATCAAGTCGAGCAACACCTGTTCGAGTAGCGGCGAGACTCGCGGTCGCAAATGGGACGGCAGTGGTGGCAGTCGGTAGAGATGCGCGTGCATCATCTCGTCGGCGCTGGTCGCGTCGGCGAACGGATGTTGCCCGGTCGTCACTTCGAACAGCACGATGCCCAACGCATAGAGATCGCTGCGCGGTCCGGCGCGCTCGCCGCGCAGCATTTCGGGTGCGCTGTAGGCGACACTGCCGGCCAATCCGAAGCCTGAGGAATGGCCTCCGCCTTGGTTCCCATTGCCAGAGCCGCCAGAACCAGAGCCACCGCTGCCAGAACCACCACTGCCGCCAGAGTCAGAGCCGCCACCGCCACCAGCGCCGAACGGTCGCGCCAGGCCAAGGTCGACGATCTTGAGTTCACTGTTCGGGGTCAGGATCAAGTTCTCCGGTTTGATGTCGCGGTGGGCGAGGCCGCGACGATGCAGCGCCGACAAACCGCGAGCGGCGTCCGCGCCAAGGCGGCGCGTCAAGTCCTCTACCGGCGCGCCGCTGCGCAGCAACAAATCCCGCAGGGTCGTGCCTTGCACGAACTGCATGACCAGGAACGTCGTCTCGATGCCGAGGTGCTCGACCGTTTCGACGCCGTAGACTTCGGCGACGTTGGCATGGCGAACCGACTGCCCGAGCTCGCCCTCGACGAACAGGCGGGCCCGGGCGCGCTCGTTGGCCGCCAGCTCGGGCCGCAGCAGCTTGACGGCGACTTCGGTGTCTTCTGGCAGCCCCTTGTACTTTTCTCGCAGGCGCGCCCGATACACGGTTCCCGAGGAGCCGCTGCCGACCACGTGCAGTAGCTCAATCCGGCTATCGACCTGTTGTAGGCCTGCCGTCGGCTGTTCGGAGGTCGCTCCGGAGCCCGGGAGTTCGGCCTGGGGCTGCGGGCCTTGGTTGTCATCCGTACCGTCCACTAGCTCTTCCTTGTAGCGGTGTTGTTGCACCTGATCGAGGCCTCTGCGACTCTTCCATCACATGACGATTCGTCTGCACAACTCGTTCACCCGTCAACTCGAAGAACTGCGCCCGCTCGTCGAGGGCAAGGTGACGATGTACCACTGTGGCCCGACGGTCTACAGCTCGCCGCACATCGGCAACTTTCGCAGCTTCTTGTTCGCGGATGTGCTGCGCCGGTTCGTCGAGGATCAGGGCTACGAAGTCACCCAGGTGATGAACATCACCGACGTCGGCCACTTGACCCTCGACGATGTCGAAGGTGGCGAAGACAAGATGGAGGCCGAGAGCAAGCGCACTGGCCGCACCGCGTGGGATATCGCGAAGGAATACATCGACGAGTTCCACGAGTGCCAGCGGCAGTTGCAGGTGCGCATGCCGCATCACATGCCGCGCGCGACCGACTTCATCGAGCAGATGGGGGCGATCATTGACGATCTGCTGCAGAAGGGCATCGCCTACCAGGTCAACGGCAACGTCTACTTCGAGGTCGCCAAGTTCGAGCCCTACGGCAAACTGTCTGGCAAGGTTCTCGAGGATCTGGAGGCTGGCGCCCGCGTCGCGGTCAACGACGAGAAGAAGGACCCGCGCGACTTTGCCCTGTGGAAGGTCGACGACAAGCACCAGATGCAGTGGGACGGCCCGTTCGAAGGTGGCCAACGCGGCTTCCCTGGCTGGCACATCGAGTGCTCGGCGATGTCGATGCACTACCTCGGTCGTACCATCGATATCCACACCGGCGGCGAAGACAACGTCTTCCCGCATCACGAGTGTGAGATCGCCCAGACCGAAGCGCACACCGGCGAGCGCTTCGTCAGTCTCTGGATGCATGCTCGTCACTTGCTGGTCGACAACACCAAGATGTCGAAGAGTCTCGGCAACTTCTTCACCGTCTCCGACATTCTGGCCAAGGGCTACACCGGTCGCGAACTCCGCTTCGCATTGATCCGGGTGCAATACCGCCAGTCGCTCAACTTCACGCTGGCGGGTTTGACCGAGGGCCGAGCGGCGATCGCGCGCGTCAATGGCGCGCGCAAGACCCTGGTCCGGATTCGCGATGGCGCGGATCGAGCGGGCACCGACGATCTCGCGGCTGCAGTGCAGGCCGGCAACGACACGTTCACCGCCTCCATGCAGGATGACTTGAACGTCTCCGAAGCACTGGCAGCGATCTTTGACTTCGTGACGGCGTGCAACAAGGCCAAACCCAGTGTTGCCGGCGCAACGGCGGCTCTACGAGCGTTCGCGCGCTTCGAGGACGTTTTGGCCGTGTTTGGCGACGAACCAAAGGCGACCGAGGACGCACCGGCAGAAATGCTGGCTCTGCTCGCCAACCGCAAGGCCGCCAAGACCAACAAGGATTGGGCGGCTGCGGACCAGATCCGAGATGAGATCGCTGCCGCTGGTTGGAAGATCGTCGATACGCCGGCCGGCGCGCGCCTGGAGAAGGCCTAGGCGATGCGGTCGAAGTTGCCCTTGACGCGTTTGCAGCGCATGGCCCTGCGGCTGGCGACAATGCCGATGATCATCGGGGTCGTGATGCTGGTGGTCTGGTTGCAGGTCGAATGGCGGCCGTTGATCGCGATGGGCTACGGGTGCCTGGCAATTGGCGTGCTGGCGGCGTTGTTCGTGCCGTTCTTGTTGCTGCGCAGTTGGCCCGAGGCGCCCAACGTTCGCAATACGGTGTTGATCAGCGTGCTTGCGATCAGCAACGTGCCGGTCGCATTCTTCAGCCTGCTGCAGGGCGTCGCACGGTTCACGCGGCTGCACGTCGAGATCCGCAATGATGCCGAGTCCCAGTGGCTCGATGTGCAGTTGGTCGGCGGCGGTATCCTCGGGGACACGACCGCGGTTCCGGCAAAGTCGCAGCAGGTGCGCGACGTCTGGGCTACGCAAGATGGTCGCTTGGAACTGCACTTCACCGAGGAAGACGTTCCGCGTCGGGTCATCGTCGATGGCTACGTGACCCGCAGTATGGGGGGCGACTACACGGTAACCCGTGATGTCCAGGGCGTCGTGCGGGTGAAGGCGCACGACAAGTAGTCGGTTGGACCTGGCCGTTGTGAAGGGGTCGTTGTGGACGGGGTCGTGGTGGAAGGGGCCCGTTGCGGTCGGGATTGCCCAGGTATGTGACTCGCACCGTTTCGTTCTCGGTGAGGTGTCGTAACATAGCCGGTCGCGTCCGATCCGGTGGCGCGGCTCGTCGATCTACCATCATGCGATACCTGACCTTGCCGCTGATTGCGGCGTTTGCATTCTCTTGTTGCGGCCATGAAGTGGCGCAGCAACCGATTCCAGCCGGCGATGGTGGCGTGGCTGTGAGCCAGTCCGCCGGCGACGCTGCTGTCACCCAGCCAGCGACGCCAAGCACCGAGCAGGATGCGTCGGCCGAACCAAAGTTGCCAGCAACCGAGACCCCCAATCAGAAACTCGCGATGAGCTACAACAAGCTGACCGAAGAAGAAGCCTACGTCATCCAGCAGAAGGGCACCGAGCCGCGCGGTGTCGGCGAATACACCGACACCGAAGCGGACGGCCTGTACATTTGCCGTCAGTGCAACGCCGAGCTCT
>CAXBFC010000431.1:0-7061 GCA_963974725.1 uncultured bacterium
TGGCGCAGCGACGAACGGAAAATCGATGGGCGAATCATGCGCCAGGAACGCGGGCACCCGGCCGGTCGCGAGCAGCGCGTATGGGAACTCTGCTTCGATCCCAGCGATGCGTTTCCGATGCAATTCTGCAGTCACAGTCCGAAGCGATGGTCGGTGATGTGGTGCGCGGGTGATCCCGAGATCAAACGCGGATTGACTGTCCCGTCCGTCATCATGCGCGTGCGATGGGACGCGAAGGGCTATCGAGCGGAGCGCGTCGAGCTGTTGCGGTTTTCGGATGCCAAGCCGGAAGCGACCGACATGGTCATCGCCGTGCCCGCGGGCATCAGGTCCATCGTCTTCGACAACGGGCGCACGCGAATGCTGGGCGCCGACCCCAAACGCTGGCCGGATCTTGTGCGGAAACATGTGCGGTTCGAGCAGTAGCAGTTGGCGGCCGGCTGAATGTGCAGTGCTACTCGCTTGGTGAGCTGACAAGCTCCCGCACGTCCTCGAGCGAACAGGTAAGATCCTGTTTCGCGTGGAAAGCTGTACGATTGCACTTCGCGCTTAGGGGGCCGTGCAAAGACGTAGCATAGACTTGGCCGTGCCAATACCCGTGTTGATGAGATGCCTCGGATGAAGATCAAATTGCTTGGAGCACTGCTCCTTACCCCTGTCGTTGCGCTGGCCGAATGGCAGGCGTTGGTGTCGATCTCGCTGTGGTACGTCTTCTGGCTGGGTGTCCCGATCTTCGGCGCGGCGATGCTTGTTGCGGGACGGTCGAAGCACCGACCGGCAATCACCAGCTATGGTGTGGCGCTGATCTTGTCGGGGTTGCTTGGCGGAGTGTTGGCGTTTGTCCTCAATCGCAACCAGGTCGAAGACAACAAGGTGCTCGGGGATCAAGTAGCGATGGCCCTCGAGCAGCATTGGGGTGTCCACGGGAGCTATCCGGAATCGCTCGAGCAGTTGGTCCCCGACTTCTTGGTGGAGTTGCCATCTGCCTCGGCTGGTGTCTTGGGCAGCACGCCATTCTGGTACATGGGCGGGGAACGGGCGGGTGGTTGCGTTCTGGGCTTTGAAGCGATGAGCGGCATCGCTGCCATGCGCAGCGAGGGTCGCTGGTCGGGCGTGCCACTACCTTGGTAGAGTGGCTATCCGACTCGCAATGCAGGTGGTGGTTGGGTCGACGAAATCGCCCGCAGAGGAACCGTGGATTTCGACCAAGACAAAGTAGACGAAGTCGTCATGGGCTTGCTTACTTGACGATGTTTGAAGATCACGGGATCGTTCGTGCCTGGAAGGGCCACGATTGGGATGTCATGGATCGGCTGCATGGGCGCGGCTGGATCCGCGATCCAAAGGGAAAGGCCAAGTCCGTTGTGTTGACGCCAGAAGGCGTGGCCCGTGCCGAGGCGCTGTTCGATAAGCATTTCTCATCGCGGGCCAACGACTAGCAGCTGATCGAGCAAGGCGTTCGACGATTTGCCTGTTGACGTGGATGTGCAACTCTCACAACTCCTGGATGACGACCGCGCGTAGCCAAGCCATCAGGCCGTCAGGTGCACGAGCAGCGGAGGATTCGTGACTGAGTTTCGCGAGGTGTTCACCTCCATCTTTTCCTGTCGATATCCAGGTGCGGCCATTGCCCTCCCGGTTCCGAGGCTGCGATTCGAACTGGCACATGGCCCGGAGCGCACCGCCCTGCAGGAAGCGTTACGTCGGTGTGTCTCGCTGCTTGATGCCGTTCGCCGTCGCGATGAGGCGGTGTGGGTAGAGCTGTGCTTTTGGCAGGAGCATTCCTGCCTCGCACAAGTGCAGGCGCTTGAGAACCACGGGTTGTGCCCACTCGGTGCCTCGGGCTGGGAGCGTGAGCACTACCCGGATCCTGGCGGCGAACCTGATGATGTCGAGCACCGCTTCTCCGCGCTCATCCCGAGCGCATCACGAGGCTTTGATTCGCTGTTCCGCGCCATCATCTGGGGCGATCACGGCGGCTACGAAAACCTATCCGTCAGGGCGCTCATCGTTGCACCGACAGCGCAGTTTGGGTTCTCGCCGTACGATGATCGCGGCGCAGACCTTTTCGCCGCAAAGGCGGAGTCACTCCTGCCGCTGTACCGCGAGTTCGAGAGCTGGATTCTCGACTTCGATCGCTCGAGAATCGAAGCGGAACTCGGGCTTGATCATGGCGCCTAGCAAACGTTTGCAGAGAGTGGTGCTGTGAGTCGTTGCACCAATCCAACGATGCACATGCGCTTGCTTGCGTCGACGTTCTTGCTGATGGCATGTGCCCCGCCAGCCCCTTCGGCGGTCCCGGGGTTGGCGGGCAAGAGCCGCGTCGAGGTGCTGTCTTATCTTGGCCCACCAGCGCATGTCTGGGCGGTGCAGCTCGATAGCCCGACCAGGTTGCAATCGCCGGCGGTCGCGGCGTTGTCGCCGGAGTTCACAGGCGTTGCGGGTGTGACGATGGAAGAGCTTCGCTGGGAGGATGGTGACTTCTTCGTTGCGGTCTTCGTCGCCAAGAGGCCTGGTGGCAAGTGGGTTGTTGTCGATTCGTTCCGGTGGCACAAGGACATCATTCTGGGCTAGCGTCGAGCCACTAGTCACGGCAACAGACGGAGCTGCATGGCGCAGCTGAGTGGCCAAAGTGACCAAAGAACTCATCTCTGGTGCACGGTATTGCGAGACAGCCAGGCCGGTTCCACGCACTTGCGCTCGTGACGATGGCTTGCGACGATGACGGCGTTGAGACACGGCAATCCCAGATGACGTCGTTGGGGATGGTCGCGGTCGAACGAGTCGATGCGGAGCGGCGACGCTGCGCGCCGGGAGAATCCATCGTGACGAAAGCAATACCGGTACTTCTACTTCTGGTGACCTTTGCCACTCTGTGCGGTTGCGGTAGCGAGCCAGAAACTGGTTCTCTTCAGGAAGCCCTGCAAAAAGAGTTCGGCGCATCGTCGGTCAAAGTCCTCTTGGTGACTCCCCCGAAGCACGTGGAAGTTGTTCTCCGGAAGCAATCGTTTGCCACCGCCGAACAGGATGAACTGGTGGCCTTGACTCGTGAGGTGGCACGTTTCGTCGCCGCACGTCTTGTCGCAGACGCCGGAATCGAGATGATCGCGGTTGAGCTGGTCACCCAGCGAACCGACATCGGCCCCTTGTTCACCAGGACCGCGATTCGCGGCGAGCATCCTTTGTCATCTTTGTGATCGGCTACATAAGCACCGAGCGGCAATCGAACTCACCGAGGTGGCGGGCACAGTCTTGCCGCGTCGCCGAACTACCAAGACGGCGGACCTAGGAAGCCATTGATCGAAGCTACAGACCCAACATGTTCCCTCTGTTCCGGGCAGTTGATCAGAGAAGCGAGCGTGGCAATTGTCGCCGGGTTCCCGTGGAGCTTGTTCGCGCCGCAGAGGCCCGCGTGGGTCTGCGTAAACTGCTCGGCCGCCTTTCCGATCGCAATCGGAAGAGGACTACACTTCGGCAATCCACCGCAACCTCTGTATCGGCGCGGAGAGCGCGCGTTCGGTGAGCAACCGAGGATCAAGTCAGGACGTGCGTCAGGCGGTGGCAAGGCTGGCGATTCTGACGGTGCTCAGCCCAGCTAGTCGCGGTCTCAGCTTTAGCGGATCGCTGGGCTCACCAAACTGGGGCTCATCAAACTGGGGCTCATCAAACTGGGGCTCATCAAAGCTGGGGCGCATCGAAACTGGGCTCATGCAAGTTGTCGCAAACAGGATCTAATGGTCACGTGGAAAAAACAGCCGCTTGGCGACTACGACTCGGTGTGGGAAGCCTTCACTGGCCGCTTTCAGTTCAAGCCGAGCACCACGCAGTGGCCAGGGTTTGCCGAACCCGCGGATTCGCGGACCTACGCGATCGGGCACGTTTATGGCGACCCGGATCGATACGCACACCTGACGCTCGACTTGTGCACGAAGCTTGTGCGGGCGCTTCGAAGGTGCATTCCTGTTGGCGACTACGTTGACGTGCTCGACTGGCAGCACGAGTCATTTCGGTTCTGGCCACACGAGCCGTTCGAATTCGCCGCAGAGGACGATTGGCCGATCCCAGTGCTTCCCAATGGCGACTACTACATCTTCGTTGCGCGGGACTTCGAGCTAGGTGTTCTCGGGCATCCTTGGGAGCAGACGATCTGTACGTTTGGCTCACCACTGCTTGAGGCGTTCTCGCAGGACCCGCCAGAACTGTTCGATCGTGCGATCCGTGTTGGCGGCAGAACCGTCTAGCCATTGGCGCAATCGTTTCGTGAACACTTCAGACAAGCGCCTGCAACTAGCCGAACGGATTCGCCGTGCCTTCCCGGGGCAGCCAGTTCCACCCTATCCGCCGTTGATGGGCTTGGACCCTCCAGGCCACCAGGACGAGTATGCCGGGTTCGCGGATCTCGAATGGACGCAGGTTCCACCACACAACTTTCGCGACTCGGGCTACGACATCAGCCCCGCGATCGGCTTTCTGCTGCCCGATTCCCCGCACATGTGGAACTACTACATGCCTGGTTTCATGAGCGCGTCACTGCTTCACGACGCCGAACATGAAGTCAGCGATGGCTTCATGTGGCGGTTGCGCGACCTCAAGCCGGATGTCGGCAGTCACGATCCGGCACTTCCTTGGTGGGGTGGAGACCGCCTTGTTCAGAACTACACGCGAGAGCAGAATGACTGCGTGGTTGCGTACTTGCAATACATGCACGAGTTCGGTGCTGACGATCCTCACTACTTTGTCTGGGGTCGAGCGGATGATCGCACACTCCGGCGATGGCTTGCTCGGAGTTAGCCAAAAGAAGCGCGGTGGTGTGATAGCGCTCAGGACTACCTGGCCCGAGTCGGGCCAGCCGTCTCGCTGCCAGCAGCCCAACACTTAACGGATCCGGTCTGCGTTGTCTGTGCGCTAGACTTCGCGGCAGATGGCAGCCAACGAAACCCACGGAACGTTCGACGATATCCTCGCCGTTGCGGATGGCGAACTTGGTGCAATGTGCACGTTCTTGCGCAAGCTGATCGCGTCGTTGCACAAGCCGTTTGTGGAGATCGCATGGCCGAGGCAGAAGATCGTCAGCTACGGCGTTGGGCCAAAGAAACTAACGGAGCACTACGTCTACATCGCGGTGCTCAAGGCGAGGGTCAACTTGGGCTTCTACCATGGCGCGTCGTTGCCTGATCCGGATGGGCTGCTCGAAGGCACCGGCAAGAACTTGCGACACATCAAGCTGCACGATCTACCCGCTTGCAAGGCGAAGGCCATCAAGGATCTGGTGCGAGCTGCGATCGAAGACCGTCAGAGTGCTTGCGCATAGCGCACCGATTCCATGGCCATGTATTGCGCGAAGTGCCGGGTCTCGATGGCAGACGACACCCCTGGTTGCGTGAGCTGCGGTGGCGCCGTCGCGCCGTGGCAGCAGCCGACGCGGATTCCGGTTTTGCCGCCGGATCCGCCGGGCGTCGATGGTGGCATGGTGGTGTTCACGACCGCGGGCATGGCGATCGGCGCCATCATTGGATGGTTCCTCGGCGGCACGTGGTGGGCCGTGGGCGGTGGCGCGATTGGCTTTGTGCTGTTCTGGGTGTAGCGAAGGACGTTGCACCGCAGCCGCTAGTGCGTCGCCGTTACTACTGCGCCGCCGCCCGCTACTGCGCCGCCGCCGCTACTGCCGCGATCGCCTTGAGTGCTGAGGACCAATCCTCGAGTGCCGTGTGACCATTGGGCGACAACTCGTAGTGGCCTCGCTTGACGCGATCGAACCAACCATAGTGGTTGTCTTGCAGGATGTGGGCGGCGCGCTCGACCGCCGCTCGCTTGCGCAGATCACTCAGCTTGAGCGCGCCGGCGCTGGCCAATTCACGCGCACATCGAAGCGCGTCTTGGCGATAAGCGGTCACGCGCTGTTTGGTCGCCGAGCCACCGACCTCTGGGTCGCCGATGCGTTCGGAAAACTCCTTGAGCAACCGCGCGCGACGCGAGGCGTTGGTGCGCGGTCGATACGGTGCGGGGTCGAGCTCGGCGGTGACCTTGTTGCGGGGCGTTACCGTTAGCAACCCAAGTCCGAGCCGGCGCAGTAAGCTCGTCACTTGCTTGCTGCGCGAACGGAACGAGGCGCTCTTGCCCTTGCCCACGCGGAATGCGATGTAGACCGTGTCCGATACCGAGAGGCGATCGACCGCTTGCAGGATCAACGATAGGTTGAGCTGCGTTTTCAGTTCGACGATGACTGGGGCTTCGTCGCCGCGAACCGCCACGACGTCGCATTCGTCGATCTCGCCTTTGACGGCGTAACCCTGCTTCTCGAGGTAGCGCTTGATTGGGGCGTAGAGGTCAACTTCCGGCATGGGGCGGCGCGATGCGAGTAACGGCGTCGGGGTGGATCCTGCGCTTGGGTCGTGCGAACGGCGGGCTGCTAGCTGCCTGCCTTCAGTGGCCAACCGGGTGGCATGGCTGCGCGTTTGAGCAACGGCCCATCGCTCGGAGGCACTTCGAAGTAACGGGTGCCGTCGGCGCGGATCGCGCTGATGCGCACTTCTGGGTTGAGGTCGGCGGCCATCGTTGGGCCTCCCTCGATGATGCGATACGCGTAGAAGCTGCCAGGTTCGCAGCAGAGTGTGTAGCCAGGCGGTAGCACGATGTCTGTCGACCACTTTGGATCGGAGGCGGTGGGGTCGATCAGTTCGAGGTTCGGCAGGTCGCAACGCATCCGGATGATGGATGCCAAGCCGAGTGCCATGCCGGGGGCACTGACCGATTCGGGGCCCAGCGCGTTGATGCCTGTGCGCTTGCCGTCGGGTGCGCGAACCATCAGGTAGAGGAAGTAGTCCGCGCTCGTGATACTGTCGACTTCGCGCCCTTCAATGCGCACGCGGATGCGATTGCCGAGGGCCTCGGGTGGCGGCGCTGCTGCGTGGTGCGTGGCGCACGCGGAGAGCAAGGCAAGCAACATGGCGGCGATTCGCGGTAGCATGCAGTGAATCCTAGCCGCAGCCGGATGCACGGCGAAGGCGGCTCTCTGAGACTCGCAAAATCACATGAACCTCACGACCGTGCACGGCGACTTG
>CAXBFC010000432.1:0-7053 GCA_963974725.1 uncultured bacterium
TGATCATGGTCTTGCTGCCCCCGGGTCGCATCGCCGTCGGCGCTCGGCGCAACCAGCCAGGCATGGAACGCAACGACGAGTTTGCCGCGGTCGACGAGCTTAACGATGCCATCACGTCACTCGAAGCGGTGTTCGTCTCACGCACCGAGATGACGGTCTCGCAATACGCGCGCTTGACTGGCAACGAGCTCGCCGACGGCGACCCGCAATTCCCACTCAACAGCATCGGCTGGCACACCGCCAACGGGGAGCTGCGCCGCTGGGGTCTGTCGCTGCCAACCGAGGTGCAGTGGGAATACGCCTGCCGCGCCGGCACCACAACGCCTTGGTTTGCGAGCAAGACCGCCGAGCAGGCAAAGGACTACGGTTGGTTCGAAGGCAAGATCAGTCGGGTCGCGTTGCGGAAGCCCAATGCGTTCGGCCTGTTCGACATGCATGGCAACGTCGCCGAGTGGTGCCGCGACGAGAAGCTTCCCTATGTCGACTTCCCAGCTCGCAGCGGAGATGGACTGCGTGCCCGCGCAACGACTGCCGACAATGCCCGGCGCGTGGTGCGCGGGGGCGGTTCGCAGGCGGGCGTGATCGATTGTCGTTCGACGGCCCGCGAGGCCCACGATCCATACTCGAGTGACGGCGCCATCGGCGTGCGGCCGATCCGCAACATCTCGCTGCGCTGACGGACCACTGGACACTCAGTGCACGTCGCTGGCCCAATCGGGCTGCGTCATGAACTTGCGTCGCGGCACCTTGAACGGCTGCATGCTGCCCAACTTGACATCTTCGATTGCCGGCTCGAAGCCAAGTTCGACCGCACGCTTCATCATCGCTTGCACGAGATCGACGTCCTTCGGCACGCCATTGCCGGCCTGATGCATGTAGGCGAGGTAGTAGCAACTCTCGCCATCGCCATCGGCAGCCGCTTTCTGCAGGTGCGGTGCCTGTGCCGCCAACTGCATGCCGGCATGCTTGAGGCCAATGCGCACGATGCCCTTCTGGGCAAACAGGTAGTCGCTCGGACAGCGTTGGTAGAGGGCCAACGCCTCGCGCGGGTTTACTGGCACTCCGCCCCCCGTTTCGAACGCCAGACCCAACAGGTAACACGCCAGCGGATCCCTGTGTTTCGCCGCCAGCTGTTCACAGACTCGCATCGCAGCCACGACATCGTTGTCGGTGCGTCGCAGACCATGATACAGGGACATCATCAACACGTTCTTGGCCGCGGCTTCATAGCCCAACTCCGCCGCGACCGTGAACCGGAACGCAGCATTGCGGCGTCGCTTGTCGGTGTCGGTCGCATCCAAGGTCGTGGTCAAACCGATGATTCCGAGTTCGTTGTAAGCCTCCGCCGAATTGCGCGCCACGGCTTGCGAGCCCGCGACCATCACCAGCTTGCGTTCCGCGTCGTAGCGCTGCTCTTTGAGCGCACGCTTCCAAAACGCGATCGAGTCGCCGGGGTGCTTGCCGGGTTCGGCGTAAGGCACGTACGACGTCCCGATCATGATGCCAAACACGACTGCCCACAAACCGATGTGGATGGCGTTGCTCTTCTGTTTGGAAATGCCGTTTTCCCAACGCTCGTTGAGCCGGCCGATCGCACCGCGCCTGGCAAAGCGATCGAGAATCTGGATCGTACAGTTCAGGATCGGCACGGGATAGAGCTTGGCGTAGAGCTCCGGCGCGCCGATGCGACCGAGCAGCTCAAACATGATGACGTAGCCGAAGCCGTAACCCAACCCGAACAGAGTGCGGCCTACGTAGGTGCGGGGCGACGTCGACGGATCGGTCATCAACAACAGCAAGCCGAGGAACGCTGCGGCCGGCAGGTTGGTACTCGCGAACAAGTAGACGCCGGTGACTTCGGTGTAGATGAGGTTGCTGACGATCATCGCCAGTGCCGCCGCAAACGTCATCAGCGTCACAGCGAAGAAGTACTGCACGACGAGGCCGAGCGCGAACAACACCAGGAAGATGTGCTTCACCTCGAGCGTCGTCGACAGGGGCTTCGCCCACGTCAAATCCGTTGCGTCCGTGACGATCAACACCGTCGCCGCGCATGCCAAACCAAACCCCGACGGGTTGAAGATGTGCGTCTTGCGGCCGTCCTTCGTCCAGCGCAGAAACTCCTTGCCGAGCAGTCCAACGGTGATCATCGCAAACTGCCAGACAAACCAATCATCCCGGAACCAGATGAACAGGTTGGTGCTCAGCACGATCGGCATGGGTCCCGAACCAAACCGCCACGAACGTCCGCGGGACCACGACCACAAGGCGTCGAACGCGTAGAGGTAGAAGAACTGAGCCAGGATCAACGGCGCCTGCACGAACATCGGGCGGTTGTCGCCAACCAACCAGAAGTAACCCCAATAGGCGTAGAGCACGATCTGCACGGAGGCCTGGATGTAGTGCTGCTTGACCGGCCGCACCGCATCGACGGCCATCGCACGGCCGGACATGCGCAGGGCGAACCACCAGACGATCAGGCCACCACCAACTCCGGCGAACGCCCAAAGCATGTGCTCGTTTTCGTGCACGCGTTCCAGGCCCATGCATGCGCACACACCCAACGCCAATAGCAGCGGCAGCTTCGGTAGCAGGCCGGATGGATTGCTGGCGCCTTCGGTGTTCATCTGGCGAACATCCTAGTGGTGTGATTCGGACAGATGGGGGTTTATCCGCGAGGCATCGCGGTCGCCCACAAGGCGCGTAGTCGCCAGGCATATTTGTGGATACGTCGAGGACAACGCAACGCTGTGGGCGGCGGCGAGGGCCGTGGAGAAGCCGGCAGATTTCTGCATCGCTCCACCGGCCTGACAGATGGCTGGGGCGAAAAACCGGAAAATGGCTGAGTGTCTTGAGCCGTGCGCGACACTCCCCCCTACCCATGCCGTCGCCTTCCCTGGACCCGCAGCTAGAGCACTGGATTGCGCACTTTCGCGGACCGCTGGTCGGTCTGTTGGCGTCGTGGGGTGCCGATTGGCACAGTGCCGAGGAACTCGCGATGGACACGTTCGCCGAATCTTGGCTGAGCAAGAAGCGCCTGCGCGCCGACCACAACGACCTCGAAGCGGTCGGGTCCTGGTTGCGCGGCATCGCCCAGAACCTGCTGCGCGGATACCGCCGCAAACTGACGGCGGTCACGGCACTGCATGATCACGAAGCCGCGCAGATTCCCGAACCAACGCACGAACCGGACGAGCGCCAAGACGCGCTGCGTCGCGCGTTCGCCGAACTGCGGGTCGACCACCAAGAGGTCCTGCGCATGCACTACCTCGAAGAGACCACCGCCCGCAACGTCGCAGCGCTGCTCGGCATCACCCAAAAGACCGTCGAGATGCGCCTGTACCAGGCCCGCCGCGCGCTGCGCCACTTCGTCGACAAACAACTTCGCACCACGGGAGCAGAGCAATGAGCGATCAGAACATGATCGACGAACACGAGCTGCTGGAGTTGTTCGCTCGTCGTCGCCCCGACCCAGACCGCATCGCGCAGGGTATCGCTCAGCGATTGGCCGAAGACGAATCCGGAACCGGCGCATCGGGTCGCGAACCTGCCACCCTGTCGCGGGCCGCGGCCTGGCTGCCGCTGCCTCTGCCACTGCAGGGATCCAAGCTGTGGATTTGGCTCAGCATGCCCATGCTGCTGCTGGCCGCGACCTGGATCGCGCTGATCGGAGCCGGCTCCAACATCAGGAAGTCGATGCAGGGGCGCCAAGAACGACAGCCCGACATCAAGCACGTGTCCCGTATCGCCGCCCAAAAGCCGAAATGGTGCGCGGGTTTCGCGCTGATCGCCGGCGCGGTGGTGTTACCAATGCTCGGTTGGTCGAACGCGTTCGATGCCGTGTTGCTCACCGCCGTCGTATCGATGTTCTCGCTGGCACACCTCGTCAAGAAAAACGTCGCGCTCGGCTATGGCGACCGCCAGCAGATGGCGGCGATCTGCGTCGGCCTGCTCGACACGCTGCTGTTCCTTACACTCATCTACCACCTCTACGACATCCGCGGTGCCGGCACCGGGCAGTGGACGTTCGCGAGCCCCCTCGCGCTGGCGATTGGCACACTCGCCTTCGTCCGCTACGTACCCGGGCAAAGCATTCTTGCGATCGCGACTGCCGGCTACTTCCTGTTCCTGTCGCAGTTCTCGCTGTTCCGGCCAACGCACGAACAGCCGGCGACTCTCGAACAGGTGCGAGCCTTCGCCGCAGCCCCGGACCTGGAGCGCAACGACCACCGGCTGCGCGAATACCGCAGCATCGTGCTCTCGCTGCGCGCAGCCGAGCAAGCGCCGGCGGTACCCAGCGACTTATGGCAAACCGTGCTCAAGCCGATCGCAGCGGATCTGCCGCTCGATTCGTTCGCGCTGTCAGAATGCGCACGAGCCGATCTGTTGCCGGAACAACAATGGCGCCGCATTGCTGCGACTCCGTATCGCACCCGGGAAGTCGAGCAACTCTTGCAGCGAACGGGACCCGTACGCCTGAAACCCTACGACGAATACCAGTTCCGCCTGGTCATGGCTCGCGACCCGTCCGAACAGCAACTCGCAGCTCTAGCCGAGCGTCTGATGGCGAGTTGGCCCTCCAACAGCGAGACCACGCCGCTAACCAGATGTCGTTTGGTCGCCGCCGGACTCGACGCCATCGGGCGCTCGGATCTCGCCGACAGCCAACGACAACTGGTGCATGCCGCGCTGGTGCGAACGCAACAACGTTCCGGCATGTCCTCGGGCGGCTTCAGCGAGTCGCATGGCTTCCTCAGGCCTACCTGCAACGATATCGCGATGGCGCTGATGATGAGGTTCGGGGTGCCAGCAGGTCTCGACCTGCACGCCCTACGAACGCATTTGGAGAACAACAGCCTTGTGCCACGGTCCAAGATGGCCTTACTGCGCGACCGCGCCTATGCGAGCTATGCGCACTTGCTGCAGCTCGACGCGCAGATCGGCACGCTGCCTGACCGCACGTTCCTGCGGGTGCTCGTCGACGAACGCATGCTGTGGGCGATGATCGCGATGGTGCTGCTGTGCATCTACACGGTGCGCATCACGCCAGTCCGCGCTGTCGCAACCGAGCGCGAGCTGGTCGGCGCGATGCCGTAGGGGCTACTCGAGACCCAGAACTACTCGAGACCCAGGGCCCGGCGCACCGCCGACTTGTCGACCTCACCACCGGCGAAGTCATCAAACGACCGCGACGGCGGCGTGATCATGTGCGACTGGATGAACGGCGCGCCTTCCTCGGCACCTTGCTGACTGTCCTTGAAGCAGCATTCCCATTCGATCGTCGCCCAGCCTTCGTAGCCGTACTTCGTCAACAGCGCGAAGATGCCTTGGAAGTCGACGTCGCCATCGCCACTCGACCGGAACCGGCCGGCGCGGTTCTGCCACGACTGGTAGCCGCCGTAGATTCCGGTGCGGCCGTTGGGGCGGAACTCGGCGTCCTTGACGTGGAACGCCTTGATGCGCTCGTGGTAGAGATCGATGTACTCGAGGTAGTCGAGCTGCTGCAGTTCGAAGTGGCTCGGGTCGTAGAGCAAGCAGGCGCGCGCATGCTGGTCGACGTTGTCGAGGAACTGCTCGTAGCTAGCGCCATCGTGCAGGTCCTCGCCCGGATGCACTTCGTAGGCGCAATCGATGCCACACTCCTCAGCGTAGTCGAGGATCGGCCGCCAGCGACGCGCGAGTTCTTTGAAGCCTTCTTCGACCATGCCGGCTGGACGTTGCGGCCACGGGTAGACCGCGTGCCACATCAACGCACCGGAAAACGTCGGCATCGCCTTGAGGCCCATGTGCTCACTCGCCTTCAGGCCCCACTTGACCTGCTGCGTGCCATACTCGCACATCGCTTCCGGCGTGTTGACCTCTGGCGGCGCGAACACCTGGAACATCGAGGTGTAGGCAGGGTGCACCGCGACCAACTGACCTTGCAGGTGCGTCGCGAGCTCGCTGATCTCCACGCCATTCGCACGGGCCGTGCCAAGCAACTCGTCGCAGTAGGTCTTGCTCTCGGCCGCCTTCTTCAGGTCCATGCAGCGCGCGTCCCAGGACGGCACTTGCACGCCGAGGTAGTCCAGATCACTCGCCCACTTGCAGGCCGTGTCAAACTGGTTGAGCGGCGCATCGTCACTCATGAACTGCGCCAAGAAGATGCCGGGACCTTTCATCATTCGGAATACCTACGAGAAGACGGAGGCCGGCAACGTAACCCAGAGACCACCGCGCGCGCGAGCAACAAGATCGGCCCCAGCGAGGCGGCCCTGCTGATGACCCGCCGCCCTTGATCTTGCCTGAGCCCGGCAAGGCCCTGGGCGAGAACCTGCCCCGCCACGGCTACGCGCTACGGCCACGGCCACTGCCCGCGACCCCGGGGCTATCGCAACAGGATCGGCACCAGCACGGAGGCCGCGATGGTCACCAACACACCCGAGATGAGATTGAACCAGAACCCCACCTTCGCCATCTGCGGCACGGTGACGTAGCCCGAAGCAAACACGATCGCGTTCGGCGGGGTGGCAACCGGCAGCATGAACGCCATCGAGACGGCCAGGGCGGCCGTCGCCATCAATTGCAGCGGGGCGATACCAAGGCCAGATGCAGCTCCGGCCAAAATCGGCATCGCCATGGTCGCCGTCGCGACGTTCGACGTGACCTCGGTCAGGAACAAGAACAGGAACGCGACACCGCCAAGGATCAACCAAACCGGCCACGACGAAAACTCGGTCACATAGCCACCGATCCACGCGGCCAGACCCGTGTCCGACATGGCGCGCGCCATCGACAAGCCGCCGCCGAACAACACGATGATCCCCCAAGGGATTTGCTTGGCACTCGGCCAATCGAGCGCAAACTCGAATCGCCGCCAACTGGTTGGCACGAGGAACAACGCGACCGCAGCAGCCATCGCAATCGTCGAGTCCTTGACCATCGGCGCAAACGTCTGGATGCCCGGAATGGTCAGGTCGCCGATCTGCTTGGGCGCCCGCATGACCCAGGCCAGCGCGGTCAGCACGAATACCGCCGCAACCACCCATTCAGCGCGCGACATGGCGCCCAACT
>CAXBFC010000433.1:0-7029 GCA_963974725.1 uncultured bacterium
CGGTTGGTGTATTTGAGGTCCGACTCACCCATACGCTCACCCGATCTGCCCAACGTCTTTGGATGATCAGCTGCGATGCGCAGCATCGTCAGCTGCATCATCTAGTTGGGCAGCCTTACCAGCTGCGCCATCTGACTCGATCAGCGTGAACTTGTCTGCTCGCAGTTGGTAGATGTCAACGACGTAGCCATCCAAGACCGTCGCACCAACGGTAAACAACCCTTGGAGACGCGCGCGAAACGCCTGATCCATCCGGGGCAGCCTGCGCGGCAGGGTCACGTGCACGATCTCGTTGATCTCCGGACCATCGCATGGACGAATGCGTCCGAGTGACGAAACAAGAGAAGCCTCCAGGCCATCGACGGGGATCAGGAAGCCAGTCATCTCGACTCGCGAATCGGACAACAGCTCGACTCTCTCCGGCAGGCCTTGCAACCCCTCGGTGTATGTCCACCCGCCCAGCTCCGCGAAGGACAGGGGCTCGTAGCCTCTCCCGGCCTCCACACCTGGCACGGCACATGCGCTGATCATCAGAACAACGCATGACCCGAGCACTCTCGCCGAACTCTGCATCAACATGGTTCCCACAGTAGCGCCACTATCAAATCCAGGGATCGACGACCGCCACGGCCTGCCCAACGTCAGTCACGATCAGCTGCGAGCGCGTCCGGCGCGAAGCGCCGGCTCGGCGCGGCGCGTCGCTTGCGCCAGCAAGCGGCGTGACGAGAGCGGTCGTCAGTCTGCATCGTGTAGTTGGGCGGCCTTCCGGAACTCCGACGAATCATCCGCCACCGGACGAAACCGGCCCGACCGCAGATGTCTCGGCCCATGTATCGCATCCCATGTCGCGCGTCGCGCCGCCTCAAGCAGCAAGTCGAGCTCAGGATTGCGGTGATCACTCGGCGGAATGCCAGTCATGGTGAACCCTCGATCTCTGGGATAGCTCAGACTTACGCGGATCGATCAAATGGACGGACCGTGATGAGGTCGCCGTCCTCAACACTCCGGACATCGTTGACCTTGAGGGTAACAAGAGCCTCGGTCCGCCCCGAAGCGGTCACGAACTCGACCTCAAGACCGTCCGGCTCATAAACCTCGACGACGGCACCTAGATCTCCACGTTGCAGGCCATGGGCCGGAAGATCGCGGTCGAGCACGACAGTATCGAGTTGCTTAAACTGCATGACTAGCCAGGGAAGGCGGTAATGAACTTGGGCGCATGGGAACCGACAATCACGATCCAGACCGAAACGAGATCCGCCGAGCGCCCCTCAGGCCCTGTGATCTTACCACGAACCTCGAACCTCTGACCGTAGGGCGATGCCTCGCCCTCACCGACCTCTCCATCCACTGCTAGGCGCTTGAGATCGCCGCCAGCCTCTCCCACTCATCCACCGAGTAGCCCAAGCTCGCGAAGAACCGCGCCTTGAACCGGCCCACCGGGTGCGATGGAGCCAGTCGGTAGTCGCGGATCTTCTCGGGCGGTACAATTGCCTGATCAGCCTGAGGAAGCTGCACGCTTGCACGCTACCGCACCACCGGCCTGCAACCGAGCACCGGCGAACAGGTCCACCCAACGTCTATGGCGATCAGCTGCGACGCGAAGCGTCGTCAGCTGCATCGTCCAGTTGGATTGTCACCATACCGCCGACCGACGATCCTGTCGCGTGCCCTGCCGACCGACGCTCCGACCGCCCACCCGCACAAGCCGACCGCACAGGTCCCGAGTCCTGCAACGAGTTGCCACGAGCAAGAACAACCGTCGGACCGCACCGATTCAGCCAGCACCAGTTGCCCACAACAAAGAACACCGAGCACTCTCCTTGCCTGGCTGTCGATCGCGGTCAAGCGTTGTTGCTCGTAGCCCGCAATGACGCGCTGAATGGTGGATGCTCAGCGTGCTCGCCGCCTGCGATCACGCGGCGCGAGGTCGACAGAAAGACATGCCGGCGACGGTCCCCTGACCAATCCAACTTGGAATTCGGCAGAACTACGTTCGACACCCGAAAGCAGTGGCCTTGCTGCCTATCCTACCCCAACTGGCCTTCGCGCCAACGGGCTCGTCTCGCCAGACTCAACCCTTACCGCGAAGCTGACCAGATCGGCATTGCGTGATAGGCAGACCCGCCTAACACCGGCGGCACGATCCCCCGCCAGTGACTTCTGTTCGCCTGCCACGCGACCCAGACCCACCAGGCCGCGCAGCTCATGCTGTCAGCCGACAAGGCCAACGCCTAGTAGTGAGCGACCGGGGGCAACTGCTTCGGAAAACTTCGCCGTCATTCGCGGGCATCTAGCGTCGCGACATGCTCTAGCGGCATGGCGTCATCGGTTGCCGCGTTGCTGACCGACTAGCCGTAAGTGGTCACGACAACGCGGCTGGCTGTTCCGCGAGTCGCTCGCTGCCGCACGTCGAGTATCTAACTGTCACCGTTCTGCTGTCATTCCTTGGCGCTTAAATCGTGACAGTCAATGTCTCGCCAAGGTGTGAAATAGTCTGATGCCTTGCGTTGGCGTAAGAAAACGGTAGCCTGACGCCAGTTCTTCAATACCCCACGAATTCGCGGTCCAATCGCGGGTTTGAGGTAACGCCTCTCGGACGATTTGATGTCGCTGGGGGGCAGGGGGTCGCAGGTTCAAATCCTGTCGCTCCGACCATTCCGCCGCAGGTGGCCGAAGCAGCGGGCGGCATGGTCCAGCAGGATTCGTCTGGAGGATTTGCAACTTCAGTTGCCCGGCGTCCATTGCCAGCTTACCGGACTCCAGACACCACCGGTTGCCTCGGTGCTGAGCACCGTCCCGAGGAACCCCTTTACCGCTCGGTGCAACTCGTCGAGTGTGCGCCAAGTCAGTTCGTCGGACTTTGCGATTTGAGCATACGGTTCCCGCCAGCTCGCTGGCGGTTGTGGCACGTCGTTCGGCAATGGGTGCGTGCTCCCCAACTCGAACGTTTTCTCAAGTGCCATGCGCAGCGTCGCGGCATCGATCGCGCCAGTGCTCTTCAGCATCGGGCTCGCCAGCAGCGCGATGCCGGGCAGGTCCTTGATGCGCGCATTGCGGCGACTGCGCGGGATTGTGTAGGCGTGCAGTTTCTCGGCGATGTCAGATACGACTGGGTAGAGACGAAGTCTGGTCGGCGCGATGTCGGCGAAGGCGAGCATGTCGTCGCCCATGACTTCGTCTGGAGCGCCGACGAGCGGATCGCCGAATGCGACATCGACGCCGAACGGGCGGCCGTAGATCTTGCCGGCGAGGCGACACTCGGCGGTAAACCGGTGGCCGGAGTAATTCATGCCTTCGCTTTGAATATCCGGGTGATGGCGGTCGCGCTGCACTTCGAAGCGCATGAAGTCCTCAAGGTCGAGACGGCCGGCAGCTTGGAGCTGTTCGAGCAGTTCGCTGGGCGTTCCCATCATGCGTAGGTCGACGTCCTTCGTGGTGCGAGCGCGCGCGAGGCGAACTTCGAGCACGAGTCCGCCCTTCAGCACGACCGCATCACCGGCTTCCTGATGCACGCGGGCGAGCAGTCGTTCGAAGACAAGCAGCTGTCGGCGACGAGCGAGGTCGGTTCCCGATGCGGACGCCGATCGGAGTCGTTGTTCGAGCGCCTGCTTGAAGGCTTGAGGTGTGGCGTATCGCGGTGTTGTCACGATGACTTCTTGTGCGCGTCCTTCAGCCGCTTCGACAGACGAGCAGCTTCCTCGCTCGAGATCAGGCCGCGCCGCTTTGCTTGCTGCCGAGCTTGCTCGGTCAGCTCGGGAGCGATGTGCGCATCGATACACTCCGCGAGCACCTGCGGCGGCGCGGTCAGTGGCACGGCTTCGAGCCAGGTGCGACTTCGCTTAGTGAGGTCTCCGTAGTGCAGGACCAGCCCTTCGGGGATGCGCATGCGTCTCTTGCGCCAGGCCTCGGGTACGGTCATGTGCACACGTGCGGGTAGCACGTCGGACAAGTCATGCAGCGCGAGCGACGTCTCGTGTGAGAAGACGCCTTGCTGGTCAGACCAGAGCCAGAGCGCGACGAGCTCTTCGTTCTCGGTCCTGGGGAAGTGGGTGAGGCGGTAGATGCCGCGGCGGACCCGTTCGATTCGTTCGCGGGCGAGGTGCTTATGGAGGAGTTGGGGCGAGTAGCCACAGGCCTCGGCCTGAGCGAGAGTGAAGTGTCCAGCTTGCGTCTCTGCCGTCGCGTAGAGTGCATCCCAGTCGGGAACGCGGGTCGGTTTTCCTTCTACGGCCATATGCACAAAGATAAACCCAGGGTTTACATGTGTGCAACCGGAGTCGTCGGAGCGTGCCGAGTTTTGCGAGGCGGAACTCGCCAGGTTTTGGGGATGGCGCGCGCCGCTGCAGGCAGCGACCCCCTATCAGCCGCAAGGGGTCGCACATGCCGTTGCGAATCGCAGAGCAGAACGAGTTCGCCGGGAGGCTCGGTCTCTCGACCTGCGACCCCTGGCGTTCTCTAACTATTCGGCCGATACATGGGGCGCCGTCTCTGGCGTGATGGCGTCGCCATAACCGACGTCGACCTGCATCGGGATGCGCGCCTTGCCAAGGTAGGCGGCAAACGTCACGCACACACCGCCGTATTCATGGGGCGTGCGGATCTCTTGAGCGGTCACGGAAGCGGCATCAAATCGCAGTGCATCCTCTGGACACGATTGCTCACAGACCGACCGGAAGATCGTCTCTAAGTGGCTTGGATCCGTTTCGCCAAAGCCCTCAAGGTCCACGTTGCGCGTTGGCCGGTAGAGTTACTGTCTGTATCCGCAAATATACCCATAAATATCCTGTACGCAGAATGTCGAAATGGATATCTATGGGTAGCACCATGGATGTCCAGCTGCGTGCAACCACGATCGAGCCTGCCTTGCTTCGGCGTATCGCCGAGGTCGACGAGTTCAAGGGGCAGTGGCAAGCGCTGCGGGGCCTCGCTCCCGAGCGGCTCACCAGCTTGCAGCGCATCGCAACCGTCGAGTCCGTTGCGTCCTCGACGCGCATCGAGGGCGTCACGCTCAGCGATGACCAAGTGCACGCTCTGCTCCGCGGCGTTTCGACTGATGCACTCGAGACCCGCGACGCGCAAGAGGTCAAAGGCTACGCCGCGGTGATGCAGTTGATCTTCGAGTCGTTTTGCGCACTCGAGTTGACTGAGAACCACATCCTGCAACTGCACCAGGTGCTGCTTGAGCCGTGTGCGGCTGACGCCGAGCATCGCGGCGCCTACAAGGCACGGCCCAACAGCATCGAGGCGGTCGATGGTCAGGGCCGCAGTCTTGGAGTCTTGCTCGCGACGACGTCACCCGAAGCGACGCCGGGTGAGTTGCAGGCCTTGGTAAGTGAAACGCGCGACTTACTGGAGGCGGACGAACACCACCCGATCCTCGTGATCGCGGCGTTCGTCGCGCGCTTCCTCGCGATCCACCCGTTCCAGGACGGCAATGGTCGCCTGTCGCGCGCGTTGACGACGTTGTTGTTGTTGCGCAGCGGCTATCACTATGTGCCGTACGCGTCGCTCGAACGGGTCGTCGAGCACAACAAGGATGCCTACTACGAACGGTTGCGGCGCGCGCAGGCGAGTTGGAACGATGCGGCGCCGGATCTCGGTGGGTGGCTGCAGTTCTTTGTCGACTGTCTCGTCGAACAGAAGAACGTTCTTTTGCATCGCCTCGAACGCGAACAGTTGCTCGAGCCGATTGCGCCGCTGTCTGCTGCGATCCTGGCCTTGGCGTTCGAGCGCGGACGGGTCACGGTTCGCGATGTCGTGGCGAGCCAGGGTGCCAACCGGAATACCGTCAAACTGCATCTCAAACAGTTGGTGACGGCGGGGCAGTTGGTGCAGCGAGGGCGTGGGCGTGGCACCTGGTATGAGCGGGAGTGATCGCTGGGGTGGCGTTCGAGCGCGCGCAGCGCGGGGAACGTCTGGGGCGAGACATGAGGCTTTCCGCATGTTTGCCGGCTGCGCGCGGCTGGAGCCTCAGTGCGTCGTGAGGTGGTGATCAGTCGCGAAGCTGCAATGTCCTGGTGGGACGCAAGCCCAGGTTGTTGCTGCGGAACGCCGGTGCGGAGCTGCCGCGGTTGGCCGACCGCGCGTCTTCGGCGGGATTGTAGAAACCGCCGCCGCGGCTGACGCGGTTGGAGGTGCTGCCATAGATGTCGTGGCACCACTCCCAAACGTTGCCATGCACATCGTGCAGTCCAAACGCGTTGGCTCCAAACGAACCAACTGGCGCATGCACGACGTGCCCGTCCGACCACGTCTCGCAGTCCCAGGGGACACCTGCGCGCTTCGCTGCGCCAGCACGACGCAGCGCGTTCAGATGAGACTGCTTGCGACTACGGGTTCGACGTTGACGTCTGTAACACCTGTCTCAGGCCTCCGGCTGCCGCAACGACCTGCGGTGGCCACGCAGACGACGACCTGGACGCTCTTGGGCCAAGCGGTGCGTCAGGCTTGGGGGATGGCGCGCGCCGCTGCAAGCAGCGACCCGCTTCACTGGCAAATCCTGTTCCTCCGACCGATCTCGGTTGTGGTCGAACGCTTGTGGTGGAGGGGTTCAGCAACTCGAGCTGCCAAGCTGGCGCAGTTCTTGTTGGTCTACGGCGCGATCGGCCTTATGGACAGCACGCGCGCAGTGCCTCTACGAACGCATCGAGTTCCTCGGTCGTTGTGTAGAGGTGCGGCGTCACCCGCACTCCATGCACTCCGGCTGCGTTGATCGCCACCGTGAAAATGCGGTGTTCGTCGAGCAGCGTCTTGGCTAGTTCGTGCGGGCGTAGGCCCTCGATGCCGACGTTGGCGATGGCACATGTTCGCGCTGGATCCGTTGGCGTATTGAGTAGCACCTTCGGCAGCTTGCGCGCCTGATCCGTCCAATACTTCTGCAGCCAGCGCAGTCGCTTCTCCTTGCGCTCGGCACCGATCTCGCGGTGCAAACGGATGGCATCGAGGATGGCGAGGTCGGTGTGCACGGGGTGCGTGCCGGTGTGGTTGAGCTTGTCGATCGAATCCTCGGCGTGGTGATCGCCGAAC
>CAXBFC010000434.1:0-6929 GCA_963974725.1 uncultured bacterium
ACGGCAACGCCGAAGGACTACGGCTCGATTCGTGCGACCTGCACCGTGAGCTTGCCAAGCTCCCCGCGACCCTGGTCGACGGAGTCGTGTACTTCGGAGCCTGCGCCGTCGAGACGCGGCAGTTCCACATGCTGTGGCGCATGGCAACCGTCGATGGCTTGCCCCTTCCCGCCTCACGTGCCATTCCTGCTGGTCGGTCGCTGCTGCTGTTTGACGAACACGAATTGGTCGCCTTGCGCGCCGATGAACCGCGCGATGCGATTGCTGCAGAGCTGCGTCAGTCGATGCGAGTCGCCGAGCGCGATCAACTCGAGCCGCTGGTCCGCGATGCGATCAAGGCGAACGACTGGGCGCTGGCGCACGAGTTGCTGGCGCGTTGTCGTGAGCTGCGTTCGGACGAGGTTTGGGCGCGAACTCGCGAGAAGCAAATTGCCGCTGGCGAACGCAACAAGCGTCGCCTCCTCAGTGCCTCGAAGTCGCAAGCGGTCAAGTTGGCCACCGCGACCGTGCCGTCCCGGACCCTGCAGGCGGTCCAGCAGCAGGTCGCCGGTTGGGCAGTCGAACGCGATGCCTGGCGATATCGTCGCGGTCTTCGCTTCGTGCTCGAACACGATGCCCAGCACCCTAGTGCCATCGCCGCGGTCCGAGCGTTGTTGCCCGAGCGGCTGCGCGCGACGGAGCCGTTCCATGCCATCGATTGGCTCGACTATCTCGGCGCCACATCGCATACGCAGGTGTCGGTTCTCGATGCGACGTCGGCGGAGATCGAGACGGCACTTGGCGAGGCGGATGCCTTTGCTGCCGCTGACAAGCAGCGCTTGCTGCAATGGCGCAAGCGTTGGCGAAGCGACCTCAATGCGGTGCAGAGCGATCGCTTGCTGCTGTTCTCGCCGCTGACCCAACCTGGCAGCTTGACCAAGGCCTTGGTGACCGGCGAACTGGTTTGCGACGTTCTCGAACAGATGTTCGCGCACATGCCGAAGGTGCGCCGCGAGGTGCAGCCGATGTTGGTATTCATCTATCCGGATCGCGACGACTATCTGGCGGAGTCGAACAAGATCGGCGCCGGGATCGCGGAGATGGCTGCGGGCTACTACTCGTGGCAAGAGAAACCACCGAAGTCGCGCCTCTATGTGCCGAACGACGCCGCGGGCTTCGCCGGAGTCTTGCCGACGTTGGCGCACGAATTGACGCACCAATGGCTGATGGATCGATGCACGGCATTCAAGCCGAACCTCACCGCTGCTCGTGTTGGTCCCAAGGCCTTCTGGATCGTGGAAGGGTTCGCGAGTTTGGTGGAGCAGTTTTCGTTCGACCTCGAACGTCGCAAGTTTGCGTTGGGGCAGGGCGGGGATCGCAAGCGTGCCGACATGGTCGCGTCGTTGACGGCGGCGCAGCAACTGCCGTGGCTGCGACTGACGAAGTTGACGCGCCGCGGTTTCGCCAGGATGACGCGCAGCAAGCAGCAGTTGGATGTGGGGAGCCGTACCCGTCTGGGGCGCCGCTATCGGGTGCGGCCAGTCGACTTGTTTTATGCCCAATCGGCGATGCTGGCGCGCTACCTCTACGAGGCAGAGCATGGTCGCTATCGCCAGCAACTGCTCGACTTCGTCGCTCACTACTACACCGGCAACCTCGAGCAACTCGACTTCGAGAAGGCGTTTGGCATCGCGCCGGAAACGCTCGGTCCGAAGGTGCTCGCGTTTTCGCGGCAACTCGTCGAGTAAGCGCTGCTACCAGTCCGCTGCCGCCGCGATCGTAGCGCGTTCGGACAGTTCGATGCACAACTGGCGTGCGTCGCGCAGCGTCAGGTCGGGGATGCGGGTCGGGCTGCCGCCGGCGACATACACCGTCAGGTCGGCAAGTCCGAGCAGTTGCCCGACGATGCCCTGCCGAACCACGACGGCCTGCACTTTGGCGGTCGGCACGCAGGCGAAGTTCTTGCCGATGATGCCGTGCTGCAGCGCGAAGAAGTCTTGGCCGCGAGCCCAGCCCAGGTTGCGCCAGACCAGCAGACCCATCACCGCCCACAACGGGATCAATAGCAGTGCGAACAGCGAGTTGGCTTCGACGCGCCACCACAGACCGGCGATGGCGACTCCGGCCAGCAGCGCGCCTTGCAGCGTCGAACGAACGACCAATTTTCGCGAACCCTGGTGCCATTCGAAGTGGGTGGCTTCGATGCCCGGAAGCAGGGCCGGGAGCAATGCGTGCGCCGTGGTCGCCTTGGTCATTGGCACGACCACGTCCCAGCCGGCGGAGATGTCTTGGCCGTCGGTGCGGCTGCCGCCGGCAGAGTCCGCTTTGACGACGGCGAACCCACACAGGCGACGCAGCCACGTTTGTTCGATCGTGACGCGTTGGATGCGGGCTCGCGGCAACGTCTTTTGGCGGGTTGTCAGCAGTCCGAAACGGCGCTGTAGCACATTGCCGCGCAGCACCATTTCGAAGCGATGGAACTGCACCAGATTGCCGACGGTCGACGTCACGATGCCGAATGCCATGACCAAGAACAGAATGCTCGCCAAGACGGCCATCACCAGCACTGGCGACAGCGAACCGAGCCACGAACGGAAGCTGTTGGCGATGCCGGCGAGTTGCGTGACGAAGCCGAGTTGGTTGGCGAGTTCGTAGGCCGCATAGCCCGAAACAGCGAACGCCGAGAGCCGCATGTCGGTGGCGCCGCGAACCAGTAGTTCGCGGGTCGTGGTGCGATGCACCAGCCATTCGACCTCGGGCCCTGCGTCGGGCGCGGGTGCGCTGGAGTCGCCGTTGGCATTGCGTTCGTCGTCAGAATCCGCCGTCGCGTCGCCGGTTGCGGTAAGGTTGCTCGCTTGTCCGCCGATGGTTGCCGTGGTGCTTCCGGCGGGTCGCGCCGCCAACAGCACTTCGCGCAAGTGCTCGGCGTCGGCGCGTGACAGTGCGTCGAGCTTTGCTTCGACGCCGCGGCCCGATGCCGTTTCGACCATGACCACCGAAAGCCCAAGGGCACGCCGCAACAGGGTCGACTCGAAACCGAGATCTTGGATGCGATCGAGTGGGATGCGGCGTTCTTGGCGGTGCAGCAGGCCTTCGCGGATGCGCAGCTCTTCGGGCGTCAGCGTGTACTCGAGTGTCAGGTAGCGAATCACCGAGTTGGTTAGTTGCAGCACGAACAGCGCCAGTGCCGCGACCAAGAACCACGGGTTGGTAACGATGCCGAGGATTACCGGGAAGGCGACTTGCCGCAGCGCATCAATCAAGCGCAGTAGCAGGATCGCCGGGTGGAGGTGACCCTGGGCCAGCACGATCGGCTCATCCGGCTTGCTGGCTTCGTTCGAGGTCTCTTCGGATGGGGCCGTCTCGTCCCACGCACGCGTAGAATCTCCAGGGAAAGCTGCGGCTGGCACGGGTGCAGCTTCAGTTGGCCAGGCAGCTTCATCTGGCTGCTCTGGTTTCGAGGGCCGTGCACGTTCCGCGGACCCGTCTGGTTCCATGGACCCGTCTGGTTCCATCGGCCCGTCGGGCCCTTGGCCGGGTGTCAGCGGACCGGGAAGTGGCTTCGGTGGTTGATCCGAAGGCAGCGGTGGAGGATCAGAGTCGTCCGTCACCACGCATCTGCACGATGCGATCGCGCAGCTCTTGAGCTTCCTGGACGGGTAGACCTGGCACGCGGAAGGCGGATCCTTCGTTGCCGGCGGTAAAGACCACCAGCGTTGCCAGGCCGAAAAGGCGTTCGATCGGTCCGCGAACGAGATCGACGTGCTGCATACGTCGCACTGGCACCGCCCGTTCTTCAACGAACAGAATCCCGTAGCGCATCAGCAGCAAGTCCCCGACGAAGCCGTAGCGCCAGCGCACGTAGTTGAGCGGCGGTACAGCGAACGCGAGGGTTAGCGCGCCGAGGCACAGGCCGATCAGCACGTTCTCGAGCGTCGGGGACCAGTGCTCCCAGTTTTCTTCGAGCAGCGGTCGGCCGACGAACCATGCGAGCCCGGTCACTACGAACGAGGTCAAGCCGTCGCCGATGATCCAATACGGCACCACGCGCGCGGCGAGGCGCTTGGGTGGGCGTAGGGATTCAGGACCAGTCATGTGAGGAGCGTGCCCGGATCAGGCGTTCGGCGCAATGCCGAGCACGCTTCGTTCGCAGCGACTGTTGGGTCGAAACTCCGCGATCGGCTGCTCTCGGTTGGCCCAGGCGCGATCTCAGTGCTCGCTTCGCACGATACCACCCACACGCGATGCACGCTGCATTCCGGCCACACCTCTAGCCGGAATACACCGCTGCGGCCTGAAGTTCGGTCACGCTTTGCGTCACCTGTTGGATACCGTGCGACTGCTCCCGAGTGCTGGTTGCGATTTGAGCGACCAGGCTGGTGAATCGGGTGGTGGCGTCTCGGATCTCGGCGAGCATGCGATCCACTTCGTGTGACAACTGGCTGCCGCGCTGGGCACGCTGGCTGGCTGCAGCGATCAGGGCTGACGTATTCCTGGCTGCTTCCGCACTGCGCTGTGCGAGGCTGCGAACTTCTTCTGCGACGACGGCGAAACCCCGGCCAGCTTCCCCAGCGCGGGCTGCTTCGACGGCGGCGTTGAGCGCCAGCAGGTTGGTTTGGAAGGCGATGTCATCAATCACCTTGATGATTCGTGAGATCTCGGTGCTCGAAGTTTCGATCTCGCCCATCGCTTCCACCAGGCGATGCATCGACTTGGAACCGTTGTTCGCCGATGTTTCGGCACCGTGCGCGAGGTCGTTGGCATCCGCCGCGCTCTGCGCCGTTTCGGTGACGATTGCGGTCATCTCTGCCAGCGCCACCGAGATCGACTGCAGGCTGGTCAAGTGGTTCTGGTCGCGGCGGCGTGCCGCTTCGACTTCGTTATTCGAATCGAGAGTGGTTTTCGCCTCGGCGGCGGTCTTCAGCGACGACATCGCCGTCGCCGAGCAGGCGACCAGCGATGTCAGGCGCTGGTTGAGTTCGTGCAGTTCGCCGTCGATACGGCACGACCACAGCCAGGTCGACAGGTTCTCGCTGCCGACGAGTTGCTCGATTTGCTGCGTCATGGCGTCGATCGCTGCGTCGCGTCGCCGCTTGCGAGTCAGGTGCCAGGCACCAACCAGAGCGCTTGCGATGATGGTCGCAACGAGGGCGGCTCTGCCTGATACCGAAACATCCGGCCAGCCAAGCACCGTTGCCACGACGGCCGGCAACGATGGCATGACTACGTGATGGATGAGGGCTCGGACCATATCGATGCCGGTTCGATCGACGAGTTTGGTGTGGCCGGTTGAGGGATAATCCTGATGGGTCAGCACCGCCCTGTGGCTATCCTCTACTGGCAACTCCTGCTACCGCCATGCATGCCTTCTCATCGCAGTTTCACGCCGTCGCGTGTCTGATCTTCGCCCTGGTACTGCCGCTTCCTGCGCAAGATTCGGCGGTCGAATCGATTGCGCAGCGCCTGCAAGCAGCGATCGACAAGCACACGATTCCGGGCCTTTCTTGCGCGGTCATGAAGAAGGGCAAACTGGTGTTCTCCGAGGGCTATGGCTTTGCCGACCTCGAGAACGATGTGCCCGCAACGGCAGCGACGGTGTATCGGTTGGCGTCGATCTCGAAGCCGGTCACAGCCGTGCTCATCATGCAACTTGCGGAGCGAGGAGAGCTCGACCTAGATGCCGACGTCAGCACGCTTGTGCCCGAGTGGCCAAAGAAGCAGTGGCCGGTGACGTGTCGACAACTGCTGGCGCACCTCGGCGGTGTGCGGCACTACAAGCGATTCGAAGGCGAGAGCACCAGGCGCTATCGCGATCAGGTGCTCGCGTTGAAGCGGTTCTCGGCTGATCCGCTGCTCCACGAGCCGGGCACGGAATACACCTACAGCACGTTTGGGTTCAATCTTTTGGCGGCGGTCGTCGAGACGCGTCACCAACTGACGTTTGGCGAGGCAGTCCGAGAACTCATCGCTGGTCCCGCCCATGCCCCGACGTTGCAAGACGACGACCAACGTCGCTTGATCAAGTGGCGGGCGCAGGGCTACGTCCTGCGTGGCACCCGACTGCAAAACAGCAAGTTGATGGACAGCAGCTACAAGCTGGGCGGTGGCGGTCTGTGTGCGAGTGCACCGGATCTCGCGCGCTTTGCCCAAGCGCTGATGGACAATCGATTGCTCGGGCCCGACACCCGCAAGGCGATGTGGACCGAGCAACACACGACGGCGGGTAAGCCCGTTGGCTATGCGCTCGGCTTCGGTGTTCGTCAGGTCCGCGGCAAGCGCGTTGTGCAGCACGGCGGTGCCCAGTCGCGCGTCAGCACCATGCTGTGCATGTTGCCGGACGAGCAGGTTGCCGTCGTCATCATGGCCAATCTCGAAGGACTTCGCTTCGGCGAACTTGCGCAACAGATTGCGTTCTCGCAGTGCGACGCGATGCCAACGAAGAACGAAGGGGGAAAAGAATGAGCAAGCTTTGTTGGTCGGTGTTGGGTAACTCGCAAAAGCTCGATGGCGGTTCGATGTTTGGCAATGCACCGAAGGCGATGTGGAGCCACTGGGCCACGGTCGATGACGCCAATCGCATTGATCTCGCGTGTCGTTGCTTGTTGGTCAAGGATGGCAGCCGCACGATCTTGTTCGAGGCGGGCATCGGCGCGTTCTTTTCGCCGGCAATGCGCGATCGATTTGGCGTGCAGGAGAGTGAGCACATGCTGCTCGGCAATCTGGCCAAGATCGGTGTGCAGCCCGAAGACGTTGACGTCGTGATGCTGTCGCACTTGCACTTCGACCATGCCGGCGGCGTGCTGACGGCGTATCGTGACGGGGGGGCCGCGCAATTGGTGTTTCCCAACGCGAGCTACGTGGTCGGCGAAGACGCGTGGCAGCGCGCGTTGTCGCCGCACTCCCGCGATCGCAAGAGCTTCATTCCCGAATTGCAGCCGCTGCTCGAAGCC
>CAXBFC010000435.1:0-6910 GCA_963974725.1 uncultured bacterium
GCGGCGAGGCCGCCGCAGGCGTTGTGCGCGGCTATTCGGCGGGCCTCTAGCGGCTTGCTGCCACCACCGGCAAAGCCAGCAGGCGACGCGACTCCTTCAGCAACCAATCAATGTTGGTGAACGGCTCGTAGGAAATATCCTGCCAGCGAACCCGGCCCTTCGCGTCGACCAAGAACGTGCCGTGCAGCGGCATGTTCTCGAAGTCGTCGTGGCAGCGCCAGGCCTTGAACGCCTCGAGCTTCTTGTCGGCCAGCATCGGGAACGGCATGCGTTCGGCTGCCGGAAGATCGAGGCTGGCGGCGTGGATGTTGGCGGCGGTATCGGAGCCGATGGCGACGATGTCGACGCCCAGCTCGGCAAACTTCGCGTGTGCCGGACGCAGCAGGTGCAGTTGCTCGACGCAGTGCAAGCAACCGAAGCCGAGGTAGAAGACGACCAGCTTGGCGCGGCCGGTTTCGGCGAGCACGCCGCTCCTGACGCCGCGCAGGGTCACCGAACCGTCGGCATTGAGGGCCATGCCGGCGTTGTCGGCACCGTAGCGGATGACGCCGTCGGTCGCCGCCGACGCCAGGTCGAAGCCCGGGTTGGCTACCGGCGCCCAGCAGCGTGGGCCGATGCTGGACAGGCTCGGGCGGTCCCCGAAGTCTGCGCCGTGGCGATCACTTGGGATTCGCGCATTGTCATCGCTCGTGGTGAACACGACGTTGTCATTGCTCTTGATCGTCAACCGCAGCTCGGGTCCCGGCTTGCCCTTTGGCGCGGCAACACCGCCCACCGGAACACCGACTTGCGCCAGGTAGTCGCCCTCACAGATTTCCGACAGCTTGACTACGAGCGCGTCCAGCTTCGGCTTCGACTCCGGACCATGCGCTTGATAGGCCTTGGCCAACGCCACCATGGTCGCGGCGCGGTTCGGGTTCCTCTTGTTCTCCTTCTCGAGTTGCTCGATCGCCTTCTTGGTTTCGCCGGCCGCGACCCGTAGCCCAGCCATCAACGGCATCGGTACACCGCGCACCCCGTCGATTTCCTTGAGCGCCGCCTTGGCATCGCCTTCGGCAAGCAATCGTTCCGCATTGAGTTCGCGCTGCAGACTCAGAACGGACTGCACCGAGTTGGTCGGATTGCGACCGGCATCGGCAACTGCGTCCAACATGTCCTTGCGCTGCTTGCGCTCGGAGTAGGCCTTCGCTTCGGCTTCATCGATCGCCGCGGCGCGGCGCGTGCGCGCCTTGGCCAGCAACTGGCCCACTTCCGCAACAATGCGGGTCGCATCGTCCTTGCGACCCAAGCGGTAGTAGGCGCGGCCCAACAGACCAAGCCGCTGCACTTCGCTGCTGATCTCATCGCTGCGCTCAAGGAAGCCCTTGTCGACCAAGTCAATCGCGCGCTGCCACAAACCGTGGTCTTCGCAGATTTGCACCAGCCGCTTCTGACCATAGGCTGCGATCGAACCGCCCGAGGCGATCTTGTTGTGCTTCGGGTGGCGCGGCAACTCGGCGAGGTTCATCGCGATGCGCAACGCTTCATCGGTGCGCCCCGAGTGCGCCATGCTGCGCGCCATCCACTCCTGGTTGTGACCATAGTTGTGGATCAAAAACGGCATCACGCCGTCGCGCATCATGTGCGCGTGGTCGGCACGGCCCGACGCTTCCTGTTGCCATGCGGCGTCGAAGTGACGATTCAGCTTGGCATAGATGTGACCGGGCATGTGCCACTGGTGGGCAATGGCCGGCGCGCTGAAGCCGTTCTTCGCGGCGGAGTCGAGTGCCCGACGCGCGTCTTCACGATCCCACAGGTGGATGCGGTAGTGGTGTGCAGGGTGCAACGGTTGTTTGGCAAACACCTGATCGAGCAGTGCGTTGATCGCGGTGTGCGAAACGATCTGCACGCCACCACCCCAGCGATACGCGAGCCAGTTTTGGATCGCCAAGAACGCCTTCGCCTCGGTGTCGTCCGGATAGTCGAACACGATCGTGCCGAGATCCTTCAGCAGCTTCTTGTCGAGCTTGTCGAGCAGCTCCTTCTTGCGATCCTTGGTCTTGGCCACGATCGCCTTGGTTGCAATCTCGATGCGCTTCTTGTCGCCAGACTGCAGCTCTTTGCGCAGCTTGGCATCGATCTGGTAGTAGGCCGCCCACGCGTCGATCCAGGCTTGCTCACGCTTCGGCGCGTTCTTGCTGCGCTGCACGGCGCTGGCGAGAAAGCCTGCCGCGCGTTCGGCGTGTTCGTCATTGGCGCGCGCCATGCCCCAATAGGCCATCGCGCAATCTGGATGCAGCAACGCCACCTGACGGAAACTGCGCTCGGCCTCGAAGTGCCAGAAGCCATGCTGCTGCGTGATGCCTTGGTTGAAGAACTTCTGCGCCTCTTCACTGAGGCCAGCCACCGGAAAGTGCACGGCATCGCCGAGGCCTTTCATCAAGTACGCGGCCGACCGCGGACCTTCATCAAAGGTCTCGCCGTGGCGTGAATGGCCGTAGGTCTCTGGTGGTTGCTCGCCGGCCGGCAGTTCTTCACCAGCTGGAGCCTCTTGGGCAATCAGCGTGACGGAAGACCACAGGACAGAAGTCAGGAACGGGACGAGGAGGGCTGCTCGCATGCCCGTCATCCTAGCGAGCGACGCCCATTGCACCCGCTCGAACCGCCACTCTTCGGTGACGACGATGTATCGCCCGCGGTTGGTTCCGGTCCGCGCCATCAGTTTTGGGCCGACTTGCGTATGTTGGCAGCATGATTCGCGGCCTGACAGCAAGTTTCCTGCTCCTCGGACTCCTGACGGCGCAAGCACCGCCGCCCCAGATCGCTCCAGCATCGGTCGGCAAGGCATCGGTCGACCCAGCATCGGTCGACAAGGCATCGATCAGCCCACCCCCCATCGACAAGGCCGAGCATCGCGATCGCCGCGAACGACTCGCGGCCAACATCGCCAAGAAGTATGAAGGGCAACCAGCCATCGTCGTGTTGCGTGGCGGCGCCAAGCAATCCGACATGGGCAGCTTCGCACAAGATCAGGACTTCTTCTACCTGACCGGGGTCAGCGAGCCGGACCTGGCGATGCTGATGATTGTCGACGAGCACGGCAACCTGGTCCGCGATGAGCTGATGGTGCCGCCCCACTCGATCTTCTCCGCCAAATGGGACGGCCGCTTTCTGGCCCCCGGCGACAAGGCCGCGAAGCTCACCGGCTTTCGAACCGCCGGCAATGTGCGTTCGCTGCGCCGCGAGCTACTCGAACGGATCAACAACGGCGCCACCAAGCCGATCGTGATCACCAACCTCAAGCCGGCGGCCCGACTGGGCAACACCCCGAGCAAAGCGGCGCAGGCTGCCAAGGATCGCAAGCAGGATCGCTTCGACGGCAGAGAGACCCGCGAGCAGATGTTCGTCGCGTCTCTGCACGAGATCGATGCCGCACTGCAGGTCGAGAGCCTTGAGCGTCTGGTCCACCCACTGCGGCACTACAAGTCACCGGCCGAGATTGCGCTGCTGCGCCGTTCGACCGAGATCGCCGCCGAAGGCATTGGCGAAGCGATGCGCAGCGTCAAGCCGGGAGCTTATGAGTACCAACTTGCAGCAGTCGCGCGCTGCATCTTCTCACTCAATGGCTGCGGCCCCGATGCCTATGCCGCGATCGTCGGCGGCGGACCCAACGGCTGCATCCTGCACTACAACGCCGGCACGCGACAGCTGCAGGACGACGACCTGATCGTCATGGACTACGCGGCGACCTTGCACGGCTACTGCAGCGATGTGACCCGCACATTCCCGGCGTCGGGCACGTTCACCAAAGAGCAACGACAACTGGTCACTGACGTCTACGAAGTGCAACAAGAACTGCTCGCCCACGTCAAGCCCGGCGCCAACCTGCGGGCGCTGAGTTCGATGTGCGCCAAGCTGCTGGTCGCTCGCGGCTACCGCAACGACCACGGACCGTGCCACCACGTCGGTCTCGCCGTGCACGATCCATCGGTGAGCCGCCTCGAAGCGGGTATGGTGATCACCGTCGAACCCGGCGCCTACCTGCCGAAGAAGGGCTACGGCTGCCGCATTGAAGACTGCGTCTTGGTCACCGACGACGGCTGCGAAGTGATGTCCAAGAACGTGCCCTCGCACCCCGATGCGATCGAGGCGTGGATGAGGCAGGCCCCGCGTATCGCGCTCAACGTCAGCTCGCGGTAGCAACCATGCATTGGGTCGCCTTGGTGCTACTGCTTGCGTCAACGGCCTGAACCACCGGCGAGTCGATTCCCGTGAGTCGACTTCTACCCGGCCCCGCACGTAGCGCTAGAACTCGGCTACGGCCGTGCTGCGATGGTCGTTGACGACGCGTCTGACATCTTCAGCAGCAACGACGAAGCAGACGTCGAGCTACAGGGCCTGCTGCTCAGTCTGTCCCTACAGTTCTGATTTCTGGGCCTCATCACGGCAACTGTTCGTCCATCGCCAAGCGACGTGCTCGTCGCAAGAACAGATCGACGCGCTCGTAGTCGGGACGTTCGGGCAACGATGTGGACTTGGCGGCGGCTTCGAAGTCGCGATGCAGTTGCTGACGCACCGCCTCGATGTCGGGCCAGGCAATCTGGCCACGGCGCACCCTCAGCAAGTAGTCGCGATGGGCTCCGACGTGCACTGGCACTTCGCCGGTCGCGAGCACAACGATGCCGGCGTGCATCAATCGAACCAGATGCATGACGTGCTTCCACTTCGGTTCGCCATGCTGCCGCATGCCCGCCTCGATCTTGCGAAACTGCGACGCGACGTAGCCGGAGTAGGTTTGGAATACCAACCGCGACAAGAACGCCGTGCGCATTGCCAACAGTTCCCGCCCGAGCGGCGTCGCATGCTCGACCAATGGCGACCACAGACATTCGAGCACGTTCGGGTTGGCCTTGAGGCCGAGCACACACAACTTCTGTAATTCCCAGTAGGTCTCCTGCGCCGGCTCGTCGTCGATCTGCTGCGGCACGCCATACAGAGACCAATGCTGCTCGGCCGTCGGCAAGAACACGCCACGACGGTCCGTGTCGCTGCCTGCTTCTTCGAGGCCGTAGGCGCGCGAGCCAATGACGACCTTGAGGATGACCCGGTCGAACAGCGACCACCCGGTCGGCTCGTTGCGTAGCTCCCGATCCTTGTAGCGCGCCAGCATGACCACCTGTTTGCGACGCAACGAGACTTCGCCGCCCTCGACCAACCGCACCCAGTAAGCGTGCGTCGCGTCGCTCGGGGACTTCAGGATGGTGCCAACCGCGCCGCGGGGCACCCGCACGCCGCCGTGTTCGCCATGCAGGTCGACGACCGTCACGATCTTCGTGCCGGGCGACAGGATCGCGGGTTCGGGTGGCTGCATGCACGCAGTATGCGGGGCGCGCGACCGCAAGGCGACCCAGTCGTGGTGTTCCAGTCGTGGAGGTCCAGCCCTGGCGGTCCAGCTCCGCTTGATCAATTCGACAACTACAGCGAACCAGGTTGCGACGAGCGCGTTGGGACCCGGCATGTCCCGCTACTGGCCCGCAACTGTCGCAACGCTGCTTGCTCTCTCCGCCTGTTCCCAGCCCAAATCGTCCCAGCCCAAATCGGGAACGCCGGCGATCACCCCAACGGCCACCACCCCGCCGGTAACGACCACACAGCCACTGGTCGATGAAGTCGAGACCCCGCCGCCGCCGCCGCCGCCACCCGAACAGCACGAAGCGACCGGCGCAGCCGGAACAGTGATCCACGAATCGGTCAAGAAGGAAAGCGCGTTCGAATCCAACAGCTGGACCACCGCGGTCGGCTTGTCAGGCGGTGCTGGCGGCACCTACGGGGGGCGAGGCGCAAGCACCCGTGGCGGATCGGCGGAGAGCTACGCGAACGTCGCGCCCAGCGGCTACCTGACTACCGAGGCTTCCCCGATGTCGACGTTTGCGGCGGATGTCGACACAGCATCGTTCCGCAACGTGCTGCGGCAACTGACGGCCGGCAGGACGCCGAACGTGCACTCGGTGCGGCTCGAAGAGTTCGTCAACGCGATGCGCTACGACCTCGAGGCGCCGGGGCCGCGCACGACGTTCGCCATCGATACCGAAGTCGCTGCCTGCCCGTGGAACGACGCCCACGAACTGGTCCGCATTGCCGTTCGCACGCGGGAGATCGAGACCGCGAAGTTGCCGCCGTGCAACCTGGTGTTCCTGATCGACATTTCCGGTTCGATGAGCAGCGCCGGCAAACTGCCCCTGCTGAAGCGAGCATTCGGGTTGCTGATTGATCAGCTTCGTCCGCAAGATCACGTTTCGATCGTCACCTACGCGAGCGGAGTCAAGATCGTGCTCGACTCAGCCAACGGCAGCGAGCGCACGCGTATCCACGACGCACTGGCGGCGCTGCAAACTCGCGGCGGAACCAACGGCCAGGGCGGCATCCAAGCTGCCTATGAGCTCGCGGTGAAAAACACCGTGCCGGGCATCAATCGCGTCCTGCTGGCCACCGACGGCGACTTCAATGTCGGCATCCGCTCAGCGGACGAATTGGAGAGCTTCATCAGCGAGAAGAAGAAGCTTGGCGTATTCTTGAGCGTGCTCGGCTTCGGCACCGGCAACCTGAAGGACGATCGGCTTGAGCGCCTCGCCAACCGCGGCGATGGCACCTACAGCTACATTGATGATCTGCAGACGGCACGACGCGTGCTCGTCGAGCAGTTCGGCGCGTCGATGATGACGATCGCCAAGGACGTCAAGCTGCAGGCCGAGTGGAACCCAAAGCAAGTCGCGCGCTTCCGGTTGCTCGGCTACGAGAACCGCGCCCTGGCGACCAAGGATTTCACCGACGACGCGAAGGATGGCGGAGAAGTCGGCGCGGGCCACACGGTGACGGCGCTCTACGAAATCGAACGGGTCGCTTCGGCCGCCGCCACCAACGAACCACTGGC
>CAXBFC010000436.1:0-6906 GCA_963974725.1 uncultured bacterium
TCGTCTACTTGTTCCAAAGTGGTGGACCGTCGCAGCTCGATCTGTTTGATCACAAGCCGCTGTTGCAGCGGAAGAACGGCACCGAATTGCCGGCGAGCGTGCGCGATGGCCAGCGGCTCACTGGCATGTCGGGCAACCAGTCGTCATTCCCGTTGGCGGGCACGCAATTCAAGTTCGCGCAGCATGGCGAGAGCCGCCGTTGGGTTAGCGAGCTGTTGCCGTACACGGCGAAGATCGTCGACAAGTTGACGTTTGTGCACTCGATGCACACGGAGGCCATCAATCACGACCCGGCGATCACGTTCTTCCAGACGGGTTCGCAGCTGGCAGGTCGACCGTCGCTTGGGGCGTGGCTCAGCTATGGACTGGGCACGGGTAATCGTGATTTGCCTGCGTTCAGTGTGTTGATCACGAAGAACCAGGGCGGCCAGCCACTGTATGCGCGCTTGTGGGGCAATGGCTTCTTGCCGTCGGCGCATCAGGGCGTTCAGTTCCGTCCAGGCAAGGATCGCGTGCTGTATCTCGCGGACCCCGAAGGTGGCGACAAGGCGACCCGCCGCAAGATGCTCGATCGCTTGCGTGACTTGCACGAGGCGGCGTATGAACGCGAATCGGATCCGGCAATCCGGGCGCGCGTCGAGCAATACGAGATGGCCTATCGGATGCAGACGTCGGTGCCCGAAGTTGCGGACGTTGCCAACGAACCGGATCACGTGTTCGAACTCTATGGTCAGGATGCGCGCGAACCCGGCACCTATGCGGCGAACTGTCTGATGGCGCGACGGCTACTTGAGCGCGGCGTTCGCTGTGTGCAGCTCTATCATCAAGGCTGGGACCAACACGGTGGGTTAGTCGGTGCGATCAAGGGGCAGTGTCGCGAGACCGATCAGGCCAGTGCCGCGCTGGTGCTCGATCTGCAGGCGCGCGGTCTGCTCGATGACACGTTGGTGGTGTGGGGCGGTGAGTTCGGCCGCACCAACTACTCACAGGGCAAGCTGACCAATTCCAACTATGGGCGCGACCATCACCCGCGTTGCTTCACGATGTGGATGGCTGGTGCCGGCATGAAGCCTGGCTACGCCCACGGGGAGACGTGTGAGTATGGCTACAACGTCGTTCGCGATCCCGTTCACGTTCACGATCTGCAGGCGACGATCTTGCACCAGCTTGGGCTTGACCACGAACGGCTGACCTATCGCTATCAGGGGCGCCGCTTTCGCCTTACGGATGTTCACGGCAACGTCGTGCCGCAGTTGTTGGCCTAGCCCCCATCGCAGAGTTTTCGGCAGTCGGGCGGATCTCCGAGCACCTGAGGTTCGCGTGACGATCTCGAGCGCGTAAGAAGAGGCATGCTCTGTGCCCGCCTATGCGTGTTTGTTGGCCTGTTGTTGGCTCTGCCGCTGCCCGCACAGCTGCGCGCTATTCCGCCGCAGGAAGAACGGCAGTTCGACTTCTGGGTTGGTCAGTGGGATGTGCAGAACCGTTCGTTGGGAGCGGATGATGGCTGGCACGACGCCGGCAAGTCGAAGGCGCGCATTCGCCCGATCCTCGGTGGCCGCGCGATTCTCGAAGAGTGGGATGGCAAGTCCGGGCAACGCGAGAACACGTTTGGCATCAGCGTTCGCTACTACAACGCGGACAGCTTGCGGTGGGTCATCATCCTCAATTGGCCGAATGCAAACTACGCGGGCTTCTCCAACATGGAGGGTTCGTTCCGGCATGGACGCGCTGAGTTCTTCCCGCCGTCAACGTTCGATCGCAAGCCGCCGCGCGGTGAGCGGTTTACGTTCTCGGATGCGCTGCCCAACAGTTGTCGTTGGGATATGGCGGCGCCGGTGAAAGGAGGTGGTTGGCGCACATCGTGGATCATGGAGTTCTCGCGCCTGCAGAGTGCGGCGGACACCATCAAGGCGGGCGAGCCGATTCGCAAGCCACCGGCAGAGTGTGTGTGCAAGGCGGAAGAAGCGCGGCAGTTCGATGGCTTGGTTGGTGAGTGGGACGGGCGCGGTTGGGTTGCGGTTGGCGACGAGCGGCGCGTTGTATTCGTCAAGCTGCGCGCGAGCAGTGCCAATCGCGGCTGTGCGACGCTGTGCTTCTTGGATGTCGATGGTGTCGACTACCGCGAAAAGCACTTCGAAGCGTGGGCGTGGCAGAAGGCTGCCGAGAAATGGGTCGGGCGTGCGCTCAACGAACAGAAGCCGAGGGCGCAAGTGTTGGTTGGATCGTTTGACGATCAGGGGGCGGCTTCGATGGTGCACACCGATCGTTTGGGGGCGGTTCCTGAGCGAACGCGTCGTGTCCGCTACGTGCCGACGGATGGCGGGTGGCAGGTGGTGCACGAGACCTCGACGGACGGTGGTGAAACTTGGGCAGTGCGCATGCAGGCCTTGTTGGTCGCGACGCGTTGAGGCTGAGAGCTGGGGAGCAAGGGAGGCTGGGAACTAGGGAGGCTGGGAGCTAGGCAGCAGAGGGGTGGGTTTCGAGAGCAGTCGTAGCTCGAAGGCGCCGGCGCGGGGCAGGGGTGGGTGAAATTGCTTGCCGCGAGATGGGGTCCGCTGTCGGTGATGCGCGAGGAAGTGTTTTCTTGTCCTGGCACCGTACGCACATCCTCGGGGTGGGTATTCTTGGGGGATGCGTAGAGTTGGTTGGATGTTGGCCTTGGTTGGGGGCTTGTTTGGGGCTTGTGGGATTGGTGGGCAGCGGCAGTTGCGGGATGCGTTTCCGGATCTGGGGGTGTTGGTGACTACGGCGGATCCGGCTCGGGTCAGGGCTGAGTTGGCCAATGTGACGTTGCCGGATAGCGATTCGCACAACATGGAGTTGCTGGCGATGCTGCGGGGACGCGAGACGGTGACGGCTGCGCATCTGGTGTTGCTGGTTCGGGCGGTGGCGCTGCCGGAGAACATCATGTGTTCGAACGGTGCCGGCAAATGGACCTACCCGCAGCGCGGCAAGAGTGCGCATGCGGCGTTTGTCGATCAGTTGCTGACCGAAGGGGCGGCGAAGCTCGATGACGTCGATGGCTATTGGCTCGGGGAGCTGATCGGCATCTCGCAGAGCGATGCGACGATGATGATGCTGTGCGAGCAGTACGTGCCCGCGGTGGATGATGGTTCTGAGCGCGCATTCGATGAGCTGTTGCGCGGGATGCCAGGGTCACCGGCGATGCTGCCGTTCTTGTCGTTGTACATGGGGCCGCAAGGAAGGCTCGATGGTGCTCGCGGCTGGCATGCGTTTGGGAAGATGTCGTTCGATAATGATCGGATCGCCTTGTTGGAGACGTTGTTGCAGCGCAACGAGGAACTTTCCGACGAACGGGTGTTGATGGCGATGAAGGCGTTCTCGTTTGATAATGGGCGCGAGCGGGCGTTGGAATTGCTGGTAGATCGAGCGAGCCCGCTCGATGCAGAAACGGCGCGCGCTGCGGCTAGCACGTTCTCGTTCGATTCGGGACGCGGTGCTGCGTTTGCAACGCTTGCCAAGCGCGGTGGGGTCGTGCTGGAAGAGAGTCAGTTGGCTCGCTTTGTCGGGCTGTGCAGCTTTGATTCCGACCGCGTCAAGTGCGTGCAATTGTTTGCGCCGAAGCTGCAGGGGGAGCCGCGCGGCAAAGCTGCCAATAGCTTGCTCAGCAAGCTGAGCTTTGATTCGGGCCGTTTGAAGGTTGTCGAGTTGATGGCCTCGCGGTGGGTGCAGTTGTCGAAGGACGAACGCTTCGCGCTGTTGCAGGTGTTCTCGTTCGATTCGAGCCGCAAGCAAGCAACCCGCCTGCTGATGCGCTAGAGCCTCTCGACCTTGATTGCGATGGGCTGCATGCCCACCCGCAGTTCGATGACTCGCTGCTCGATGCGCCACTTGGTCTTCTGCGGCTGCCACTTGGCCTTGCGTTGGGTGTCGCCCGGTTGCAGTCGCTGCAATGACAGATTCGGGCTGTAGCGGAATTCGTAGGTGCCCGGCGCGAACGTGCTGAGGCTTCTTGCCGTGCCGTGTCCGTCAACGAACTCTACCTTGCCGGAACCATCGAGCGTCCGCAGGTTGAGGTAGCGAAGACGACCGCCTGTGGTCGGCACCAGGCTGACTTGTATGGAGGAGTGAATGAGACGTTCGTTTGGCGCGACTTGTGGCAGTTGCAGTTCGACGACCAGTGGGATGCCGACGGTTGTGCGGTCGCTGATGTTGGCGGTGTCGCCTTCGACGATCGTTACCTGGTGCTTGAGCACGGGCCAGGGGCAGCGGTCGAGGCGGCCCTTGACGACCTCCGGGCCGGGCAGCACTTCCACAGTTAGCGCGCCGGCCGGCAAGCCATGAATGCGCCCACTGTTCGGCACGCAGTACCACAGACCAGGGATGTCGGATGGTGGCGCCCAGGTGGCTTCCATGCCCGGCAACGGTATTGGCAAGCCACTGCGTGTCGGGACGCGGCTCATGCGAACCCAGAGTGGCGTCACCGTCTCGCCGTCTGCATCGCGCACGTCGATCTGCAGGGAGCCAGTCGCGGTTCGCGGGGACAGCACGATGTGAACTTTGCCGCGATGTTGATCGGCACGCAGCAAGCACGCTCCGTAGGTCGGTCCGCAGTCGTGGAAGCAACTTTCGATGATCGTGAACGTGTCGGGCGTCGCTCGCAGGAACCTGTCTGAACCCGCATACATGGCGTCGTGTTCCGTTGCCGTCGTCATCAATGCGGTGGAGGCACCTTCGCTCTGGAAGCGAGCTTGCGCGCGAATGGCATCGGGACCCTTCCAGGTGTGCACACCGTAGAACGCCTCGGGCAACCACGTGCCGTATTGATCCTCAAGCAGAACTTCGATCTGCGCCGCGCGGTGGGGCACGTCGTAGTTGATGTCGACGTGGGTGACTTGCTGGCCGGCTCTCACCGTCAGCGGTTGCATGAGGTTGCTGCCGACGTCGATTTCGTAAGAGCCGCAGCGAACGTTGTGGTAGATGAATCGGCCCGAATCATCGGTTGTGGTTTCCGAGAGGCCTTGCAGACTCTCCTCGAATGCTTCGATCTCCAGGCCGTTGAGGAACACTGGTGGCAGGTCGTCGCCTTCGTCGAAGTAAACCGACACATCCAAGTCTGCGACCGGCTCGCCATCCGGGTAGTGCACGAAGCCCTCGATGCGTTGGCCGATGGGCCGCAAGACGAGGTCTGCCAGTCGGTGTTCGCGTTGCTTCTTCGGGTAGACCGCGACGACGTTGGAGCGTCCATATCGGTCGTGAACGGCAACCAAAGAATACACATCTGCTTCGCCGGAGTTGCTGAGATCGATCCCGAACGTGCCGTCGAATTCGGCGTCGAAGGATTGTTTGCCGTTGTCGCTGAACAGAAGCAGTCGCGCATCCCTGACTGGCGTGCCATCCGTCGTGACGACGCGGCCTTTGGTCAGGACTTCCTCGGTTAGATTGGTGTCGAGTGTGCCGTTTTCGTCCTTGCTGAGAATGTCGCGCAACATCACCGTGACGATGTCGGTGCTGTAGCCGACCGCGTCGATGCTGGCATGCACGGACACTTGCGACTGCACGATCTGGCTGAGCGCGCGCAGTGGTCCAATCGGTAGTGAGAAGGTGCCGTCGGCAGCCGTGATGGTTTCTCCGATTGCGATCTGCTCGCCCAGGTATTGTTGTTCGCCGACGGTCGCGAACACGCGGACGAACGCCCCTGCGATTCCTTGGTCATCCTCGCTGTCGATCACGGTGCCGGTGGCCGTCCACGGGTCCTTGGCTGCGGTCGTCGCGTCCTGCCGTTCGTCTCGCTGCGTTGCCAGAGGTCGTTGCTGCCAGTTGGTGTCGTTGTCGCTCGCGCTCTCGGTGCCAGCGACCGCCGGCTCACCTTGCAACGGACCCGGAGGTGGCGTCACGACTTGGCTATCTGGCCACGCGAACCAACCAACCAGCAGCGAGGCTGCGACTAGCAACAACACGGCCTTCTTGTTGGAGCTGATCGCAGTCACCGCGACCATGTGGGCGGTGCTCGCCGTGGGCAGTGCCAATGGGGCCAGCGCCGCCATCCAAGCCTTGCGGTCCCCCTGGTGTTGCCGATCGAGGGTCGCCCGCAGTCGTTCCGCGGCGCGGCTCAGATGGGTTCTCGCCGTGCTCTCGGGAATGCCGAGCGAGGCGGCGCACTCGGCGATGTCGAGGCCATTGAAGTGGCGTAGCAAGACGATCTTGCGATACGGCTCTGGTAGCGCCAGCACCGCTTGCACAACCGAACTGCGCAACTCTTCACGGGCGACGACTTCGTCGGTCGACGGCGCCGTGCCCGACTTGGTGGCGCGAAGTTCGCGTGCCTTCAAGCGGCCTTCTTTGCGGTAGTGCTTGTGCGCTAGGTTGCGCGCGACGGTCGCTAGCCAGCCACGCCGGTTGTCGAGCTTGGCTGGCGGCGACTCTATGGCTGTGGCCAGCGTCGCCTGTGCGACGTCTTCCGCGGCGTGCACGGTGTGGCATAACTGCCGCGCCAGACTGCGTACGAAATCCAGATCGTCGAGCAGGCTGGTCGGGTTCTTGAGTGGCAGGCTTGGCATCACAAGGAAAGTCCCGCCGAGGGGCGGACTGTCTCACGCGTGTCGGGTTTTTTCTCACCCACCCGTTTCTGATCGTGGCCCTGCTCGCCGAGCATCGGCACACAGTAACCCGGATCCGGGTCGCTGGGGGTAAACCCGGCGTCGGGGGCGATTTGTCCGAATTGCATGCTATGCACGCGGTCTCTACGGTCTAGACGTCCTCGCAGCAGAAACCTTCATATGACCTCCGATCACAGCAGCCAGAATCCCCAAGCCGCCGGCGAACCGCGCGGCGTTTCCCGTCGACAAGTCTTCTCGGCAACGTTGGGCGCATTGGCCGTTGGCATGGTCCGTCTGCCCGCGAGTTCGATGCCCTGGCCGAAGGGGTTGCTGGGCTTTGATCCGT
>CAXBFC010000437.1:0-6904 GCA_963974725.1 uncultured bacterium
CAATGAGGCCGAGTTCGAGCACCAGGTCGCTGTGGCGTCCGAGCGTCGAAGTCTTCTCCTGGGTGATCGAGACCATCGGCACGCCATAGGCTTTGACGTGCGGCAGCATCACCAGCAGTTCGGCCGTTTCGCCAGACTTCGAAAACGCGAGCAACAAGTCGCCCGGCTCGACCCGGCCGAGGTCGCCGTGGATCGCTTCCGCAGGGTGCAAGAAGATCGACGAGGTGCCGGTCGAAGCCAGCGTCGCCGAGATCTTTTGGGCAATGAAGCCCGCCTTGCCCATGCCGGTAGTGACGACGCGGCCCTGCAGCCCGAGGATCAAGTCCAGGGCACTCAAGAAGGTTTCGCCAAGGCCTTCGGCTACTTGGCGAACCGCAACAGCTTCGCACTCAACGATCTGGCGAGCACGGTCAATCCGGGGGTCCATCAAGGGGGCAAAGCGTAGCACTCTTGCCCCCCTCACGTCGCGTGTGAGGATGGGTTGAGAGGCGCACAGTACGGGATGTTTCTACCTACGTTGGCGCCCGGAAGCTGATTCGACCGTGGGTCATCGAAGACTTCTTCGAACGACGCTCTGTTTGCAGGTTTCGTGCTCGGTCACGGCAACTCTGCCGCAGCTTGTGGACACCAATCGCGCCCCACGTGGTTTGCCAACAAACACTACACATGGGCACTGCACCCGGTTCCCCGTGCAACGCGTCTACCGGATCGATGGCGGATCATTTGCTTGACGATACCGTTGGTTGCGGGGGCCGCCATTGGGGTCGAGTTCACCGGGAACTGGCCGTCGCATCGGGGGGGTGAGAACGCGCAGCTGTGCTCTGGTGGCTCGCGATCTTGGCACCGATCTACCCGTGCCAAGGTCGACGTGTCGAAGCAGGCCCGAACCCCTGCTGCCGCCTCAAGACGCGGACGCAGATACTCGATACGGCATATACCCCTAGACAGGGGGGTTGCGCGGATGTGCGACCGCTGTGGCAGCTCGTCGCCGTGAAAATCTCCAGTCAACTCATCGTCGCATACCTCGCGATTGCGACCCTCGTTGCATTGGTCGCTGGCGTCAGCATCAAGCTGTCAGGTCAGATCTGGCTACTTCGCCGCATCGAGCTGCCGATGGAGCAAAGTCTGCGCGAAGTGGAAGTCAGTGCGTGGGAGACCATCCATGCGGCGGATGCCTTTGCCATCAGTGGCGACCCGGCCTACCTCGATCTCTATCGTCGGCAACTCGCGGACGTTGACCGGTACTTCGCCAGTTATGAGAGACTGTGCGACGCGCCGGTTGAGGCGGAGTTCACGGCGGAGTTTCGCAAGCACTGGAGCGAAGCGAAACAGCACGGTGATCGCCTGATCTCAGCAGCGATCCGCCAGCGAGATCAAGAAGGCAAGCTCGTCGCAATCACGCATGCCGTGACCAAGGTTCTGGCAGGCGGGTGGCCATCCACAACGTTTGCCGATGCGCGCGATCTTCAGACACTCGAAGCGCTCAGTCGGGTCCAGGTAGGGGTGTGGCAGGTGCTACACGCCTTTACGGAGCATCTCGCTCCCGGAGCCAAAGGGTCATCGGCAGCGTTGAGCGAGCAGGTACTGAGCCAGACCGAACAGGCCTGGGAATCATTTGTCGCTCTGGCCGATTCTGACGCTGAGCGACGGCTGATCCAAGAAGTCGAGCGGGTCTCGGGTGGCGCGCGTGCGGGGCTCGAGCGGTCCATCCAGTTGCGCGAGGAGGTGAAATCCCACTTCGCCAGCCTGTATCAAAGCGTCGACAAGGCGGATGACGTCATCGACTACAAGATGCAGACGTTCATTGACTCACGGGTGCAATCACGTGATGCGTTCGCTCGGGGCGCTCGAGTGCTGACCATTTGCTTGGGCTGCATCGCAATGATTGCGGCGCTGACCATTGGGTTCTTGATGGTTCGCTCGATCCATCGACCGCTTGCAAAACTACAGGACGCGGTACGACGTCTCGGCGCTGGAGATCTCGAGAGCCGCGTCAACAGCACGCAGGCGAACGAGATCGGGGATCTATCTCGTGCCTTCGATGCGATGGGCGATCAGTTGAAGGGCACTGCCGAGGAGCTGCTTCGTGAGAATGCAGAGCGGCGGCGTGCTGAGCATGTCGCAGAAGAGGCTAGCCGCGCCAAGAGTGAGTTCTTGGCCAATATGAGCCACGAGATTCGGACTCCGATGACAGCCATCCTCGGCTTCACGGACATCCTGATGCATCGCGCGGAGAACGACTCCTACGGTGACGAGGCCATCAGCGAGATCAAGACGATCCAGCGCAACGGTGAGTTCTTGACCAAGATCCTCAACGACATCTTGGATCTGTCGAAGGTCGAGTCGGGGCGGATGGAGATCGAGTTGTTGCCGACCAGCATCTGTGAACTTCTCAACGATGTAGAGCGTCTGATGCAGCCCGTAGCGGTCGCCAAGTGTGTGACGCTCGACATCCAATACTTGGGGCCGATTCCCGATCAGGTTCCAACCGATCCGACCCGACTGCGGCAGATCCTGGTGAACGTGATCGGCAATGCGATCAAGTTCACGGAGGTTGGCAGTGTCACTGTGGCGATTGCCTTGGTTGCGAAGGACGGCCAGGCAACGATCCACTTCGACGTCACCGACACCGGCATCGGGATGTCGGCCGATCAGATCGCCAACTTGTTTCAGCCATTCACCCAAGCGGACGCGTCGACGACGCGGAGGTTTGGCGGCACGGGTCTCGGGCTCGCGATTAGCCGTCGACTGGCGCAGGTCCTTGGCGGCGACCTCTGCGTCATGGAGAGTCGGGTTGGCGAAGGATCGCGCGTCCGGATTTCGATCGCCGCGGGGTCGAGTGGCCAGATCGAGTTACTTGGAGACCCCAACGCGACGGCGATTCACTTGCGAACACCAGCAGCCGCGCCCCCATCGACGGCAACTTCGCTGGCTGGCTATCGCATCCTGCTCGTCGAGGATGGGCCGGACAACCAACTCTTGATCTCACACTTGCTCCGGCGTGTCGGCGCGGAAATCACGATCGAGGAGAATGGCCAAGCTGGCTGTGAGGCGGCGCTAGCCGCGGCCAATCGAGGGGCCCCCTTCGACACGATCTTGATGGACATGCAGATGCCCGTGATGGATGGCTATGAGGCGGCGCGCTCACTGCGGGATCAGGGCTACGATGGCTTCATCATCGCGTTGACCGCGCATGCGATGGCGGGTGACCGCGAGAAATGCCTGGCCGCCGGATGCGATGACTACGCGACCAAACCGATTCAAATCGAGGGCTTGGCCGAGCAGATCCGGGTGGCGTTGAAGGTCTAAATGCCGGTCGCGGCGGCGGGCGCGCTCACGACCCGTCAGATTGTGACCCGTCAGGTTGTGACCTGGCGAGCAGATCCCACTTCATCCGCGTCGAGATGAACAGGATCAAGGCGATCTCGACGAGCACGAACTCTGGGAACTGAAACAGGAAGTCGGCGAACTCGTCGATGTTGCCGATTGTGGAAATCGTCGCAGCGATCGCAACCGTCGTTGTGCCACGCCAAACGGCTGGGCCGAGTCCGTCGCTGGAAAGCACCCTGGCGAAGCCGTCGGCGGACAAGCACAACACCACGATCGGAAACACAGCTGCCTGCAGGATGTATTCAGATTCGAGGTGGTGGCCGAGTAGCAAGACCATCAGTTCGATCAGCACCACACAGCTGAGTAGCACCGTCAGCCGGCCAAAGTACGGCAGCAAGCCGTTCGCGAGGCGTGGACGCAAGCAAGTGACAACGGCCAATACGGCCGCCATGAACACGCTGCCGGCGAGTACTCCGGTTTGGTAGAACGCCAGCGCGATCAGGATCGGGCGGAACGGACCGAGCATGCGCAGGCCCAGGCTTACTCGGCAAAACACCACCAGGACCGATGCGATCGGCACTAGCAGCAAGTCATCGACGTGCAGTTGGGTTACTTCGGGCAAGTTGTCGAACGAGGCGTAGTCGGCGAGCCATGTCGCAACCGGGCCGGGAACGAGCCGCAGAACCATTACCGCAGCTCCGACCGCGAGGACCAGCAGTGGCATGGTGAGGGTCAACACCGAGGGCTCGACGATCGCTTCGTCGACTAGCGCGGTGCCGTCGGCGGCCATCGCGGTGCCGTCGGCGGCTTGCGCGGTAGTGTTGGCATCTTGCGCGGTAGCGCTGGCGTCACCAGTTGCCGCGGCTTCGGGGTCGGGTGGCGGGGCTGCCTCGCTCATGCTGCTTTCATCATGATGCCATCGTAATCGGGTGTCTGCCTACTGGTCAGGCCCATGAACACGACTGTTCTTAGCCAGTTCGGCTGCGATTCGGGTGAACCTTGTAAGGGGAAACGTCCGAATCGGGTGTGCAGCCCGAACCGGGTCGCCACAGCACCCGATACGGCGAAGGCTTGGAAGCCGTGCTCGCGACGTGCCCGGGCATGGCGCAGCGGGTCGAACGTGCGCATCGTTGCCGGGGTGACAGGGATCAACGCGCGGGGGTGGCCTCGTCGTGGACGCCGATCGGGTAGGTTGGTCACCAGGTTCATGTCGCTGCCATTTCAAAGAGCGTGCCTCGGATCTTGCTGGTTTGGCATGCCGTTCGCTTTGCCGATGTCACGGCCCCATTCCGCGGCCTCAACGTACCGATAATCCATGTCACTAAGTCGATCCTTTCTTGTGGTGTCTACGGCCCTCGTGGTCGGTTGTTCGGTTTCACCGCCGGCTACTTCTTCTCCTCGTGCAGCCGCGGTCTCGTCGGCGACACCCGAGGCGACTGCGATTGGGATCGAGATCCTGCGCCGCGGTGGCAACGCAATCGATGCCGCCGTTGCCGTTTCGTTGGCTCTGGGTGTCTCTGAGCCGGCTGGTTCGGGCATCGGCGGCCAGGTGTTCGTGCTGCTTCATGAGCCGGGGAAACCAGCCGTCGTCATCAATGGCTCAACGCGTGCCCCGAGTTCGATTCCAGCCGGCGTGACCGGCAACGACCTGACCGGACGGCGGGCGTCGACGGTGCCGAGCGCCGTCGCGGTTCTCGATGTCGCCCACCGACGCTTTGGCAGTGGCAAGCTGTCGTGGTCGGAGCTGGTGAGCCCCGCTGCCGATCTCGCCGAGCGCGGCGTCAAGATGGGGCCGTTTCGCAAGGCTGCGCTGCGTCGCTATGCGCCGAACGGCTTTGGCGATCGTTGGCCGGCACTCTCGAGCACCTTGCGTGAGATTGCCAGCGGCGGCGCGCAAGCGTTCTATCGCGGCGACCTGGCGCGCGCGATTGCCAAGGACATGGCCGAGAACGGTGGCTGGATCACCTACGACGACCTCGCCAACTTCCCCGAGCCACCGGTCCAGGCGGCGTTGCAAGGCAGCTACCGCGGCTACACCGTGCACACCCTGCCGCCTCCGGCTGCCGGTTGGGTCGTGCTGCAAGCCTTGAACATGCTGGAACAAGCGCCACTCGACGAGCTGACTTCGGAAGGCGGCCAGATCGACTGGATGGCGACGGCGCTGCGCACCGCGCACGGCGCCCGCATGAACGAGCCGGTTGGCGATGGCATCGAGCACGGTGACCGTCTACTGCGTCACACCAGCAAGGAAGAAGCCGTGCGGTTGCACAACGAACGCCTCGCCGAACGGCGCGAGAGTTCGGGTGAGACCACGCACTTCAGCATTGTCGATGGTGATGGCCTGATGGTCACCGTGACGCAAAGCATCAACAACTACTTCGGCGCCAAGGTTGCGCACCCAGGTCTAGGCTTTCTCTACAACGACTACATGCGCGAGTTCGTTCGCGGCGACGCCGATCACGCGTTTGCGTTGGCGCCGAACGCGCTGCCGTTCTCGTCGATGAGCGCAACGATCCTGTCCAAGGATGGCAAGGCCGTGTTCGGCGTTGGCAGTCCCGGTAGTCGGCGCATCGTGTCGGCCGTCGTGCAAGTGACGTCCAACTGGGTTGATCAAGACATGGGGCTCGAAGCCGCCGTCGCAGCGCCGCGCATCCACGTGGTTCCTGAAACGCAGCGACTGTTCGTGGAGACGGCGTTTGCTCCGCCGACGCTGTCGCCCGCATTGCTGTTGTCGCTCGAACGGCGCGGCTTTCGCATCGTGACCCCGCACACGAGCCTCGATCGCAAGGGTTTGAGTCCCTACTTCGGTGGCATCCACGCGGTCTCGGTGACTCCCACTGGGCCGCGCGCCGCCGCCGATCCGCGCCGTGATGGGGTCGGGACCGTGTTGCTGCTGCCGGCGACTGGTTCGTAAGCTCCGAATCGGGGAAGCCCGATCCGTTGGGGCCGACGGCGTCGCCGTCGGTACGCCCGCGATTGTTTCAGCTAGACAGGCGCGCCGACGGTCCGTGGCCTGCCTCATCGCCGGTTGCTCGATTAGCGCGCAATCGCGGCGACCTTCGTCTCAGTGGAATTGTCGCGCTCTTCCACGTTCGTGCGCACGACCGCCGCATCGAACGAGCTGACGGCGGATACGCGGTTGCCAAGGATCTGACCGCCAACAACGCGAACGGCCTCTGTTCCCGCAATCAAAAACAAGGGTTTCGAGGCCGTCTGGGAACGCATGCCGGTGATGCGGCAGTCGCGGAACTCGACGTCCGTACAGTTGTCGATGAACAACGCTGCTTGATCCCAAACCTGGCAGTCCCGCATCGTGCAGGCAACGAAGCGCAGCTGTTGCGAGCGCTGCAGCGTCATCAAGTTCTGGGTGCAGGTGTGCATTTCGGTGCGCTCACACGTGAAGTCACGGATGTTTGAGAAGACCAGTGCTTGGCTGCCGCAGCCAAACAGTTCGCAGTCGCGCAGGTGCAGGCCCTGGCAGTCGTTCGCCATCACTACGGCGCCAGTGCAGTGGGGCCCGACATTGGCGGCATGCCCAATGACCACATCGCGAAACCAGACATCCTGACACTTG
>CAXBFC010000438.1:0-6897 GCA_963974725.1 uncultured bacterium
CTGGTCGCGGCAGCGCTAGTTGCACCTCGCAACCGACGCGGCGCGGCAGGCGCGGGGTTGCTGCTCGGCGTTGCGATGTTGTTTGCGCACGGCGGCCCGTTGCGACCTACCAAGCACGGGGTCGAGCTGCTCGCCGAGCGAGAAACTGCCTACCAATTCTTGCAGGTGCACAAGACCCAGCCAGAAGGAGAACCCGAACGCACGACCCTCGTCATCAACGAAGGCCTCGACTCATTCCACTCCTTGGCGATCGATGGCTCGGCGTTCACGCAGGGGGCCTACTACGACTGGCACTCGATCGCGCCATTGCTCGCCGGAGATGGCGTGCGTCCCGATGGGGCCCGCGCGTTGTCCGTTGGCGATGCCGCCGGCACCCTTCGTCAGATCTACGCGGCCGTGCATCCAGGCATGGACGTCGACGCAGTCGACATCGACGCCGAAACGATGGCGCTCGGCGACGAGTTCTTCACTGCCAAGAAGGCCGATGGCGGCCGCTACGCCGTGGATGGCCGGGTGTTCTTGGAGCGCAGCAAGCAACAGTGGCACGTGATCCATGTCGATGCCTACGCGCATCAGGTCTACGTGCCCGCGCACTTGGCCAGCAAAGAGTTCTTCGAGGCTGCCTACGCACGGTTGCACGATGGAGGCATCTTGGCTTGCAACGTTGGCGCCCTGAGCCTCGACGACGCGGTGCTCGAAGCGGTTGCTGCGACGGTTGGCACGGTATTCGAGGACGTGCAAGCGTTCTTGGTGCCCGCATCCCGCAATGCCCTGCTGGTGGCCCGCCGCAAACTACCGCTAGCGCCGGAGCGCTTGTCCGTCGCATCCCTCGCAACCGACAATCTGCACCAGGCGGACCGCAAGATCTGGCACGGAATCGTCTCCGCCTGCGCCGACGCCAGCAGTTGGCATCGCATCACATCGAAGCAGCCCATCCTCGTCGATGACCAGCCGTTGCTCGATGAATTGCTGTTCGCCAGCTACGTCGATCGAACCGATCCGCGCACGATGGTTGCATGTAGCGGGCCCCGCGCCCCCAACGATGCCGAACAGGTGGCCTTCGACGCACTGCAAGCCGGCGAATGGCAAGGCGTGCTCGACGCCGTGGCTGCCAGCAGCCAAGAGACCGCGCTGCTGCGACAGTTCGCTGGTGACGCCCGCTGGTATCGCCGCGAACTGCACAGCGCCGAGATCGAATACCGCGCAGGCCTCGCTGCGTCGCCGAGCGAACAAGTGCGAGCGGCACTCGACGGGCGCCTGCAGGGTGCGCGTGAGCAGCTCAAGCCGATCGAGGCAGCCGAGACGGCAGCGTCGCGGAATGGCTGGCTGGCCGGCTTGATGACCTTGATCGGCGTCGCGCTGATCGGGCTCTTCCGCCGCCTATGAACGGCGCGCTGCGGCAGCGACGGCAGCACAGCCACAACCGAACTGCAGCTTGCCATCTCTGCCGGAACGAGTCCGTTGGATCCCCGACTACAGCAGATCGAGAATGCCGGCCATGCCGTCGGTCAGGGTCTCGGTCGACGCACGATAGTTGACCTGCGAGGCGTAGACCGAGTTCCAAGGCAGCGGATCCTTGTCACAGATGCCGCCAAGCGCCACGGCTGCAAACGCCTGCGTCAAGGGCGCCACATCGTTGCTGGCCATCAGCTTCTGCAAGGCGGGTAACGACCGGCGATCGCCGATCTGGGCCAAGGCTGAGGCAATCGCCGACAAGCGCACCAAGCTGACTCCGGGAGCCGCCAGTTCGGCATTGAGTTGCTCGGCCAACGTATGGTCGCCGAGCAGACCCAACGCGCGCACGCTTTGCATCATGACAAACGTGCGTCGCACCGAGTTCTGGCGCAGGGTGCGCAGGTCCGGTACCGCGCGGGGGTCCTGCAGCAGGCCGAGCGCCAGCGCGACGTAGCCAGCAACATCATCGCGCTTGGCTTGGTCGACCAGAGTCTGGCGCAACACATCACGCGCTTCCGGACTGCCCGTCAAACCGAGAGCAATCGCCAGAGCACCGATCGTGCCGGGGTTGCGAGCCTTCTTGAACTGCTTGAGCAATGCTTCGGTCAGCTGCTCGAATTCGGCCGCGTGCGTGCCCTCGTGGGTGCCTTCGATGCGTTGCTTGGCGGCGATCACTCCGAGCGATACGGCGAGCCACGGTTGCTCGATCGCCTTGTTGGCGTCGTGCAGCTCGGAGACCAGATAACGGAACGGTTCCATGCCGCCAATGCGAGCGAGAGCCAGCGCCGCGAACGAACGGGTTTGTTGGTCGCGATGATCCTTGTGCACACGAATCAACAGTTTGCCGATGTCGCGACTGGCACTGTTGTCATCTTCCCAAGGCTGGCACATCGAACCGAGTGCCAACGCACAAGACTGCGCGACGTGGTGGTTGACCTTCGCTTTGGATTTCGACGCACTCGAAGAGCGCAATCCCGCGGTCAGGTCCGCTGCAAAGCGCTCACGCCACTTGATGGCTGCCATCGACTTGCGGGGCAGCAAGCGCGCGATTGCGGTTGGCACATGCGCTTGGATCAGCTGGTCGCCGACGCCGAGGTCCCGATCGTAGTAGGTGCCGAGGTCCTGCACGATCGCATCGCGCAGCGTAGCTGCCGCTTTGCTCTGCCAATCGCGTGGGAACAGCGCCAACGCTTCGATCGCCGCGACCATCAGATTGCGCTTGCTGTCAGCTGGGTGATTGAGAACACGCTGTAGCGGCCTCGTCAGCCGCATGCTCGAGCCTGCTTCTCGCGACCGATGCAGGAGCATTCCGGAAGCGTAGGCAGCGAACGAGCGGGTGCGTTCGTTAACGGCGCTATTGCCGGACAGCTTGCGGCCCTCGGCGCTGTCCGAAATCAGGTCTGCCAGGATCTGCTGGGTTTCCTGATCGAGACTGCCAGAGATGCCGAGTGAAAGCGCCGCCGACTCGCGCAGCTCTTGATCGCCACGCGACAAGAACGGTGTGAACAGTTCGGTCAGATCAAAGCCGGCTTGGGCTGGGCCGATCTTGGCCAAGGCCAACAAGCAGGCAGAGGACGTATCGCGATCGGTGCTACTGGAAAGTAACGATGAGAGCTGGGAGGCGACGGCGCGCACATCCTTGGCATTGGGCGGCGAGACATTGCGCGCGCCAGCGGCCAGTCGCGGATTCCACAGCGCCTGGCCCGGGTCGACACTGCGGTCGCTGTAGAGCGTGTCGCGCAACCGAAGGTAGGGGTCCTTGCCGAACTCCCACCAGAACTCCCAGCGGCCGAGGTCATCGCCAACTGCGTAACCCAACGGCACGGCACCGGCACTGCCTCGTGCACCACTTGTGGCCTTGGTCCCGGTGCCGCCCGGTGCGGATGGCGCACTGGGATTGGTGTTGCCCGGTGTCGTGTTGCCGGCCGTCTTGTTCTGGCTCGTGCCTGGCGAGGTCGTGCTGCCGGGTGGCGTCACGCCACTTGGGCCCCGGTATTGACCACCGTGAGCCGCCAATGGGGCCGCCAGCAAAAGGGTCAACGCGACGCGAGATGGGTTGGACATGTGCATTAAGATGCAAGGAGCATGCCACACAGCCCATAAGCACAAGGAGCAAAACCGAGCGAGGCTCGCACGGCAGAACCGGGCGAGCCTCGCATCGAACTCGGCAGCTGTTCAAAGCCACCAAGCTGGCAGTCTCGACTACAGGATGTCGAGGATACCGGTCGAGCTGTTGGTCAGCGTCTCTACCGAGGCACGGTAGTTCATGTTGACGCCGATCTTGCTGTTCCACGGCAGTGGTTCCTTGTCCGCGATGCCGCCGAGCGCGACGGCCGCGAATGCGCGCGACAGGTTGGCCAGCTTGTCGTCGAAGAGCAAGTTCTTCAGCGGCTTGATCGAGCGCTTGTCACCGATGAAGCCGATCGCCGAGGAGATGGCGCTGAGCTTGGCAAGGTTCGGCTCACCGTCGGTCAGCAGCTTCTGCAACTGAACGGCAACCGTCTTGTCGCCGAGCTTGCCGAGCGCGATGGCCGACTGCTGCAGCAGGTTGAAGCGACGCGTCGCGTTGTTGACAACGTTCTTGATGTCTTCGATCGAGCCCTTGTCGTCCATCAGCGCGAGGCCAACGGCGAGGTAGCCAGCCATCTCTTCCTTGGCCACGTTCTTCAACATCAGCTCACGCATTTCGTCAGAAGCTTCCAGGTACTTGTTGAGGCCAAGGCCAATGGCCAGGGCGCCAATCAAGTCCGGGGCCTTCGCCTTCTTCAGTTCGTCGTAGAGCGTCTCGCCGATGAAGGATTCCGGGTTCGGGCTCTCGTTGCGGGCCTTCGCAGCTTCGTAGGCGAAGTGCGAGTAGACACCGAGCGCGAGCGAGCACCACGGCTTCTCAAGGTTCTTGCCGGCCTTGTCAAAGGCCTTGATCAGAGCAGCACGGTTGAGCTCACCACCGATCCAGCCAAGGCTGAGGACCGAGAAGTTGCGCGTTTGCTGATCCTTGTGGTCGTTCCACTGCTTGAGCAGCAGTTTGCTGTACTTCGCGTCCGGATCCTTCTTGTCCACGTACGGCTGGCACAGTTGGCCGAGCGCCAGGGCGCACGACTGAGAGATCTCGTTGCCGGAGCGCTTGAGCTTGCCCTTGTTGATCAGGTCGGCTGCGAACAGCTCCTTGTAGTACTCGGCGTCGGCGCTATCGCGGCCAAGCAGCTTGGCGATCGCCGGCGGGCAGTGCGCCAGGATCAGGTTGGTGCCAGCACCGACCTTCTGCATGTAGAACTTCTCAAGCGTCTTGACGACGTCGGTGAGCAAGGCCTTCTCAGCGTCCGAGGACGAGCCGATGTTCAAAATGCCCATGCCGTTGATAGCGGCAACCTTGATGTTGCGATCGCGTTGCGACTTGTCTTCCAGCACTTCCTTGAGTGTGGTGAAAGCCTTCTTCTTGATCTCAACGTTGGTGGTCTTGTACGCCGTCAGGCCGAGGCCATAGAGAGCGAATGCGCGGGTGCGGTTGTCGACGCTGCCGCCGGAAGCTTCGCGACCCTTGCCCTTGTCGAGCGCGAGGTCGGCAAGCATCGTCATCTCGTCTTCGCCAGCGATAGCGGCGATGCCGAGCGACAGGGCGGCGGTCTCACGAACTTCCTGCGTGGTCGTTGCGAGGCGCGGCGTGAACACGTCCTTGAGCTTGAACTCAGGGTGGTCCTGGCCAATCTTCGCCATCGCGATCATGCAGGACGAGTTGATGTCCTTTTGATCGGTGGAGTCGATCGCCTTCTTCAGCGCCGGCAGGATCTCACCCATGATGTCCTCGGTGGTCGGACGCAGCGAGTCGCGCGCCGTGCTCTTGCGAGTACTACCGAGATAGAAGTCATCACTACCCGTTTGCGGGCCGCCTTGCAGCACAGCGTCGCGGAGCCTGATGAAGGGATCCTTATTGAACTCCCACCAGAAGCTCCAACGAGTCAGGTCATCGCCGATTGGCGTGCCGCGACCACCGGTCGTCGGACCACGACCACCGGAAGGACCGGCGGGGCCGCCAGTGCTGGGACCAGCAGGGCCACCCGTTGCCGGGCCGGACGGCGCCGGAGCGCTCGGGCCAGCGGGGCCACCAGTGGTTGGGCCAGAGGGACGACCAGTATTGCCGCCACCGCCGGGGCCCGGCGGTACGACGTCGCCCGGGCCACGGTACTGACCACCGTGGGCGTATGCGGTTTCTGGCAACAGGGCTGCGAAGCTCGCAACCGTTAGTCCTGACAATAGGATCTTCTTCATCTTATGCTCCTGAAGGGTTCTCTTCGCGTGCAGTCTGGGTCGCCCCTAAAGAGGGCAACTCGGCGGCCGAAACCCGCTGCACGCGAACGGGCACTCTAGCCGACCCCAGGTGTTATGCAAAACCGGGGCCACGTTCGCAAGTTTGCGCGCATGCCGGTTGCCGCTGGCTGCGTTGTCACCGAAAGCACCCAGGATTCGGTCCAGTGTTACGCTCAGGGAACAACAACGGCCAAATCACCCCGCAAACGGGCGCAGCAGCGTGACGATTTTCCGGTGAACCGCGGGGGTAGCCGCGATCGTCGCGGTGTGCTCAACCTGCAGATCCTTGACCGGAAAGACGGGTTTGCTCCGCCAGGTGGTGAACTTCACGCCCGCCTCGACCGCCACCAAGCCAGCCGCTGCGAAGTCCCACAGCCGACCCTGTTGCTGCACATTGCCGTCGAGCCGCCCCATGACGACGTCGGCCAGCTGGGTGACGGTACTGCCGAGCGTCCGGATACGGGCGCCCTGCGACTGCAACTGCGACAAGAACGCCATATCCGCCTGGCCGCGAAACCACTGGCAGCCAACGATCGCGCCATCATCGAAGCGGCCGGCAGGGGCGGTAATCCTGCGGTTGTTGCGCCAGCAGCCGACCCCATGCACTGCGGTGAACAAGCCGTCATCCGGGGCGCAGTGGATGGCTGCAAGCATCGGTTGGCCGCGGAACAACAACGCCACCGAAACGGCGAAGTGCGGCAAACCGCGGGAGAAGTTGGACGTGCCGTCGATCGGGTCGACGACCCAAAGCCAGTCGCAATCGATACCGGTGGCATCGCTCTCTTCGCCGAGAAACCCCGCCTCCGGCAGCATCCGCAGCAATTCGCGTCGCAGACGCTTCTCGCTACGCACATCGATCGCGGTGACGAAGTCGCCAACAGCCTTGCGCTGCACGTCGCCCGGTCGCAAGCGAGCCTGCGCTCGGCCAACCTGCTCGGCGATCGTCTGGACGAGGGCGCTCAGGTTCGGGCGCAATCGTTGCGCCTGTTTGGCAGCGAGCTTTTGGTCTGCGGAAGCCATGGAGGGGATCGTGCCGGATCCACCGGGCTGACGGAAGCATCAGAATCGTGCGTGCAGCTGGCGGGGCGTTCGCCTACACCAACATGCCGATGACAGTTCGCGGCGGTGCGACGAAGT
>CAXBFC010000439.1:0-6884 GCA_963974725.1 uncultured bacterium
TGCAAGGCCACGAGCCCATCGATGCGCGGCACTTCACGATCCCGGGGGTTCCAGCAACCACGACGGGCCACCAAGCACTGCTCGAAGAACTGCTTGGCAACCAGGGAATCGAGGATGCCGCAGTCGTGCGCACCCCCGATGATCGCATCCTCGTAGGCCTCGCGGGCGCGAACGCAAGAAACCTCGCGGCCGAGCATGCGAACGCGCGCGCCTTCGAACAGATCCCGCGCGACCCCAACGGTCAGCCACAGATCGCCGAAGTGTTTCTCGCCTTTGGTCTCGGTCGCAGCGGCAACCCGATCACGCGGCAACTCACGTGGCAAGTAACCGCCTGCGAGGCGGACCACGCCACCCTGCGCACCACCATCCCCAGCAACTACCACTTCTACGAAGGCCACTTCGAAGGCTATGCGGTGCTCGCGGGCGGCGTGCAACTTCACGAGTTGGTGCTGCCGTGCCTGCGCCAACTATGCGGCGAGACACCAGAACTGCGCACGCTCGACAGCATCAAGTTCTTAGCGCGCATCGGCCCCGGCGACACGATTGACGTCGTGCTGCAACGCCAAAGCGATGCGAGCAAGTTGACCTTCGAGGTGCGCAAGCTGGACACGAAGTGCACCTCCGGTCGCCTGAAGTTCGCACGTGACGTCGCAGACTTTTCCTCTAAAGCCGCTTCCCCGCCGGTCACCTCCCCCAGAAGGCCGTGATCCGGGTCTGCGCTATCGTTCCCTGCTATGACAATCCGCACACCGTGCGCGGTGTTGTCAAAGGTCTGCGAAGCTGCGACCTCGAAGTGATCGTTATCGATGACGGCAGCGGCACCGAGGGCGAACTCGCTTGTCAGCAACTGCAAGTCGACGGCCTGGCAACCGTCGTGCGCTTGGCCAACAACTCGGGTAAAGGAGCCGCCTGCAAAGCCGGCTTCACCAAGGCGCGCCAATTGGGCTACACCCACGCGCTGCAAGTAGACGCCGACGGCCAGCACGATCTCGATCAGGTCCCCGTGTTTGTCGACGCCGCCAAACAGCATCCTACTGCGCTGATCTTGGCCTATCCCATCTACGACGAATCGGCGCCGCGGTCGCGCAAGGTCGCACGCCGGATCACCGATTTCTGGGTCGCCATGGAAGTCGGCAGCCGCAGCAAGATCCGCGACGCGATGATCGGCTTCCGCGTCTACCCGCTCGCGGCCATCGAACGCCTGCGTTCGATCGGCGACCGTATGGAGTTCGATATCCAAATCGCCGTGCAGCTGGTGCGTTCTGGCTGCGACACCGTCAACCTGCCGATCAAAGTGCGCTACCTCGCCAAGGACGAAGGCGGCATCTCGCACTTCCGCCCGCTGCGAGACAACCTGCGCTTCGCCTGGATGCACAGCAAGCTGTGCACCGTTGGCTGCGTGCAATGGACGTTCCGCAAGCTGTGGCCGTTCGCACGGCGCAAGGAGGCGGTGCAGTGACCAAGCCAGGCGATCCCCCAAAGCAACCGATGAAGGCGCGGCCGGGAGCAGCCGGAACAGGCAAGCCGGACAACTGGCTGTCGCAACGCGAGCGCGGCACGGTTTGGCTGATCCACCTGACGTTCCGCCTGGCACAGTTGATCGGTCGCTGGCTGATCAAGCCACTGGTCGTCGTGGTCGCGATGTTCTACCGCCTGACCGACAAGAAGGCCGTGCGGGCTTCGCGGCAATGGCTGACCAAGGTGCACGGCAAGCAACCGGGCTTCTGGGCAATCTATCGTCACATCCACACGTTTGCCCAGGTGACGATCGATCGCATCTTCTTGGTTAGCGGCAAGGTTCGCGGCCTGAAGTTCACCCGCACGGGCGACCAATACCTCGAACAACAGTTCGCCTCTGGCCGCGGTGCGGTCTTGCTCGGAGGCCATCTCGGCAGCTTCGAAGCGATGCGTAATGGCGGCAACGAGGACCAGATCAAGATCAACATTCTGGGGCACTTCGAGAATGCCAAGATGATCAATGAGTTGCTGACGCGACTCGATCCGGAGCGCGCGGCGACCGTTATCCACATTGGCGATGATCCCGTCGGCCAGATGGCTCGCGTGCACGACCGCATCGAAGCCGGCGATTTCGTCGCGCTGCTCGGAGATCGCACCGGCCTCAACGAACGCACTGTCGAAGTGACGTTCTTCGGCGAACCCGCCCACTTCCCGGCGGGACCGTTCTTGCTCGCGTCGCTGATGAAGTGTCCGGTCTACCTGACGTTTGGGCTCTATCGCCGGCCCAACCGGTACGATCTGTCGTGCGAGCCATTCGCCGACAAACTGCAGATTCCACGCAAGGATCGCGAAGCGGGCCTCAAGGACATCGTCCAGCGGTTCGCTGATCGACTTGAGCACCACGCACGCCTTGCCCCCGAGAACTGGTTCAACTTCTATGACTTCTGGAACAAAGAGCGGGCGCCCGAAGCGTCCCGAACACGCCATCACCGTTAAGTTCCGGGCGGGACTGCATCACTGTGACCCACTCGCGGTGGTCTGGCACGGTCGCTACTTCGAGTGGCTCGAGCAAGCGCGCACCGAACTGTTCCGCAGCGTCGATCTGGCCGTGCCGCAACTGAAAGCGCTGGGCGTCAAAATGTTCGTCGTCGATGCGAACTGTCGCTACATGGCGCCGTTGCTCTACGATCATCAACTGTCGGTAACGGCGTGGTTCCTATCGGGATCGCCGCTGATCCGCGTCGCCTACGATGTCCACAACTTGGACACCGGTCGCTGGGCGGCGCGGGCCACAACGGTGCTCGCATCGACCGACGGCACGGGCAAGCTGCACACCACCACTCCGGAGGGAATCCTTGAACGCCTACCTATCTCGTAGCCTGCTCGCAGGATCGCTGTTGACGAGTTTCGCGTTCTGTCAGTCAGAAGCGACGCCGCCCAAACCGACAGTGACCAAGCCAGAGTTCAACCCAGACAACGCGAATCTCACGCCTGGCCTGGGCGGCTTGCAGCAACGCCCGGCTTCCAAGGAAGCCCTATTCCGCGCGTTTGCTGCGATCAAAGGACTGTCGGCCGACTACACCGAAGAGAAGTTCCTATCGCTGCTCGCCGTACCGCTGAAGAGCACGGGCAAGCTGCACTTCATGCAGCCGGGTTACTTGTCACGCATTGTCGAGTCGCCAGAAAAGTCGAAGCTGACGATCACGGAGTCCGAATTGCGCATGGCCAGCACGGACACGACGGGCAAGAACAAGGAAGAGGTGATCGACCTGCGCCAAAGCGATCGCGTGCGACTGTTCGTGACGTCGCTTGTTCAGGTCTTCCAAGGCGACGGCAAGGCGCTCAAGCAGCACTACCAGGTTCGCTACACACCCAAGGCCGACGACTTCCACGTCTGGCAACTCGAGCTGAAGCCGCGCAAGTCGCCACTGACCCAAATCATGAAGCGCCTGGTGTTGGTCGGACGCGACAAGAGCGTCACCCGCATCGAGCTGCACGAGCCCAACGGCGACCGCACCATCACCAAGATCGTCAAGGTGAACCCGAAGCGCGTGTTCACCGCTAAGGAACAGAAGGAGATCTTCGGGGTCACGGCAAAGCCGACTCCCAGTAAGACTCCCAGCAGCAAGCCGCCCAGCAAGAAGCCGGACAGCAAGAAGCCGAGCAAAACCAACAAGGCGGGCGCGCCTAGGTGACCGGTGCCAGCAGCCAAACTGACCGCCGAGCCCTACTGGTAGGAACGGTCCTGCTGGTCGCCATGGGCGTGTTCCTGGCGCTGCGCATGCGCGTCGCCACCGACATCACCCACTTCCTGCCCGCGGGCCAGAACGCGGACGAAGTCCACCTCGCACGCGAATTAGCGTCCGGCGAGCTCAGCCGCACGATGGTGCTGATCGTCGACGCCAAAGACGGCCAAACCGCAGTCGCCGCAAGCAAGCAGTTCGAGGCGGCGTTGCTCGCGACGCCGGTCGTTGCCGCCGGCACTGCACGGCTGGTCGGCGGTTCCGGCGAAGGCATCGAAGACGCGATGTGGCAGCTCTATGCCCCCCATCGCTGCGCGTTCCTCGCCGCCGACGCGGAGAACGCCCGCGAGCTACTGAGCGACGAGAGCCTCAAGAACAGCGCCAAAGAACTGAAGCGCCAACTCGGCACGGCGATGTCGACGTTCCTGATCAAGGTCGTGCCGAGCGACCCGTTGCTGATCCTGCCGCAACTCTTCCAGCGCTTCATGGGCGAACGCAGCGGCGGGCTGAAGCTGGTCGACGGCCGGTTCTTGACCGAACAAGAAGACGGCGCCGTGCTGTTTCTGACCACCGCGACCTCGTCGAGCGACGCGTCGGCCATCCGGCCGGTCATCGCCGGCATCCAGGCAGCATTCGATCGGACCAACGACGCATTCGACGGCGAGCTGGCGCTGCAACAGAGCGGCACCCACCTGTTCGCCCTACACGCCGAGAGCAGCATCAAGTCCGACATCCAGCGCGTCAGCATCGGCTCGGTGCTCGGCCTGATCACTCTGTTCTTGGTGATGTTCCGGTCGCTGCGCTTGATGCTGATGGTGCTGCCGATTCTTGGCGCCGGCTTCCTCACCGGCACCAGCGCATGCCTGCTGCTATTCGGAGAAGTGCACGGGCTGACGCTGGCGTTCGGCGCGGCCTTGATCGGCGTCAGCGTCGACTACGGCGTGCACTTCCATTGCCACCATCTGCACGCCGGCGTTGCGGGCAACCCTCGCCAATCGCTGCGCAGCATCTGGCCCGGGCTGTCGCTCGGCGCCGTCACCACGATCACCGGATTCCTGGCGCTGATTGCCTCGAGCTTCCCCGGCTTGCGACAACTCGCAGTGTTCGCGGTGTTTGGCATCGCCGCGGCGGCGCTTTCGACACAACTGTTTTTGCCAGCTCTCGCGAGCCGAACACGCAAGACCACCAAGACCGCCGACGCAGTCGTGGCGCTGCTGCGCAGGTTGTGGTTCGCCGAAGGCCGCAGCCGACTCGCCCTGAGCCTGCCAATCCTCGCGGTGGTGATCGTCATCGCGATCGGCTTGCCGCAACTGCAATGGAACGATGGACTGGCCGACCTCAACCGCGCCAACCCGGAACTCGAAGCCAACGACCTGGCCGTTCGCAGTCGCGTCGTGCGTTTCGAACAACGCCGGCTCGTGGTCGCCACCGGCAGCGATGAAGAACAGGCACTGCAGGCCAACGACCAGATCCAGCAGGCGCTGGCGCAGTTGCAGAGCGACGGCGGCATCACCGGCTTCCGCAGCCTGGCACCGATGCTGCCGAGTGCCAAGACCCAGATCGCCGTCGACAGCACGATTCGCGGCGACACCGGGCTGTGGCCGCGAATGGAACGCGCGCTGGTCGCCGAACAGTTTGTCCCGGCGGCGTTCGAACCATGGCGCGACCTGATCGCCGAGCCAGCGCCAAAGCCCCTGACCTTTGCCGAACTGGCCGACAGTCCACTCGCTGCCATGGTGCAGCCATTCCGGTTTACGTGGAGTGGCGGCGTTGGCTTCGTCAGCTTCTTGCATGAACTGACCGACGAGCCAGCGCTCCGCAACGCCCTGGCCGCCATCCCGGGCGCGGATCTGATCGATATCGCCGGCGCCCTCGGCTCGGCCTATGGCAGCTATCGCGAACGGCTGCTGCAGCTGTGGATGATCGGCTTGGGCGCCGTCTTGCTGCTGGTGGCGCTGCGACACCGCGCGGTTCGGCCGACCCTGATCGCGTACGTGCCGGCGATCCTCGGCGCCGCCGGCACCGCCAGCATCCTGTCGCTGTGCGGCCTGCAACTCAACATGCTGTCCCTGGTCGCGCTGTTGATGGTGGTCAGTATGGGTGTCGACTACGGCGTCTTCCTGGCCGAGCACCGGCGTGATGCCACCGCGCGAGACGCGACACTGCTCGCCGTCGTGCTCGCAGGCATGTCGACGATTCTCGGCTTTGGGTTGCTGGCGCTATCTTCCCAACCACCGCTCTATCACATCGGGCTGACTTCCGCCGTCGGCGTGCTACTGTGCCTTTTGCTCGCACCGACCGTCTGCGCGTTGTCAACACACGGCGAGCATCGCCCCAACTCCCAACCTAGCTGACCCTTCAGCTGACCCCCGCCCCGCTGATTCCTTCGTGCCCGCCATAAGAACGACCTCCTTCGCCCTGCTCGCCATCACGTTGGCCAGCTGCAGCGGCACAACCAACCAGCCACGCAACGATCTCGACTATCCCGGAACGTTGCAGTCTGCCACTCGCCTGCCGATCGAGGCAGTCTGGCAACAGCGGGTCACGGCGGCATGGCAAGCGCCCGGCGAAGAGCGACAAGAGCGCGGCTTCGACGCGGCACTTCAGCGCAGCGGCGATTCACTGACGGTGATCGGCCTATCGCCAATGGGTTCGGTCGGGTTCTCCATCCAACAAAGTCCAACCGGCATCGACGTCGTCAACAACATGCCGGAGCAGATGGTGATCCCACCACGCTTCATCTTGTTGGACGTGCAGCGTGCGTTTTTCCCCTGGCTGGACAACCCGATCACCACGGGGATGCGCATGGGCCACAAGGGCGAGGAAGTCATCAGCGAAACGTTCGCCAACGGCAGACTGACGAAGCGCACGTTCGCGCGCCTGGACCAACAACCCAAGGGTCTGATCACCATCCGCTACGAGTGGCACAAGCCGGAGTGGGCACTGCCCACGAAGGCCATCCTCGACAACGCCTGGTTTGGTTACGAACTGACGATCGTCACGCACAGTGAGACCCGCCTCGAGCCCCACCTCGAAGAAACCCGCATCGAAGAGCCCAGCCTCGAAGCATCTCCTGATCACGACGAAGAACCGGGAGTGGCGCTGCGATGAGGCGCCAGGTTTTTGTCGCGGGTCGCGGTGCGGTGTCGGGCTTTGGCCTCGGCGTCCAGGCGTTGTGCGACG
>CAXBFC010000440.1:0-6881 GCA_963974725.1 uncultured bacterium
TCTAATAGTACCATTCGTCAACCGGGCTGCGCAGCCCGTGGGCGAGCAACAGCGTGCACTGCTGCTGACACTCAAGCGCGCGATCTCAACCGAACTGTGACCGACCGAGACGAAGCCCAAGAACCGCGTCCAAGCGCCAGCAGTCGCGCGAACCTGGAGCAACTGTTCGCCCGCAACCTGCCGCTATTGATTGCCTATCTGCGCGCTCGCGTCGGCAGTGCTCTGACGGCTCGAGAGTCCATTCACGACCTCGCGCAGTCGGTCTGCCGCGAGGTGTTGCAAGACCGAGAAGTCTTGACGTTTCGCAACGACGAGTCGTTCCGGGCTTATCTGTTCTTGCAGGCCTCTCGCAAGATCATTGACCGGTCCCGCTATCACGGCATGGCCATGCGCGACCCTGAACGCGAGGCTGGGCGCATTGGCCACCCAGAAGCCCGCGACCTGCTGGCTGATTGCGTCGAGCTACTTACTCCATCACGCGCCTATGCGGCACGCGACGAACTCGACCGAGTCGAAGCAGCGATCCGCAAGCTGCCGCCCAACCAAAGCGAAGCGGTAATGCTCAGTCGCATCGGCGGCATCTCCTATCCCGAAATCGCCCGCCAGCTTGGAGTTTCGGTCGGCGCCGTGAGGAGCCTCGCCGCGCGCGGCCTCGCGCAATTGGCCGCGAGCCTCGGAGAACCCGAAGAGGACTAGCGGTGGCCCGGGACACTGATGGTGATACAGGCTACAATGCCGCATCGACCATGCCTCATCCTCGCCATGAGCAACGCGACGCCAATGCACTCTCGGATCTGGTGACTCGCTGTATCCTCGCATTTGAGCAAGGTGGCGACGCGGCCCTTGACGCATTGCTTGCCGACAATCCCGCACTTGCGGAGAAGGCGCGTAACCAACTGCTGTCACTCCGTGATGCAGGACTGTTGGTACCGCCATTGCCGGAGCCAGAGCAGATTGGTCCATACCGAGTCTTGCGAAGTCTCGGCAGTGGTGCGGTGGGATCCGTCTATCTCGCCGAACAGCACGAGCCGATTCATCGCCGCGTCGCAATCAAGGTCATTCGTCCAGGAATGGACTCGCGCGAAGTGCTCGCGCGCTTCGCGGTAGAGAGGCAGGCACTAGCCTTGCTCGATCACCCCAACGTCGCGCGAGTGCTCGATGCGGGCGTCACGAATGATGGCCGGCCGTACCTCTGCATGGAGTACGTGGCGGGGCAACCGATCACCCACTACTGCGACGAGCGGCGACTCAATCCCCGCCAGCGCATCGAGCTTCTGACCCAGGTGTGCGATGCGGTGCACGCGGCGCACCAAAAGGGCATCTTGCATCGCGACCTCAAGCCTTCCAACATTCTGGTCAGCGACCGCAACGGCAAGCCATGGCCAACGGTGATCGACTTTGGCGTTGCCAAGTCGCTTGGTCCGCGGCTGCTCGATGTCACGCTACTCACCGGCCATGGACGCTTGGTGGGCACGCCCGAGTATATGAGTCCGGAGCAGGCCGCCAACGAAGTCGACGTCGACACGCGCACCGACGTGCATGCGCTCGGTGTCGTGCTCTACGAGCTTCTGACCGGAAGCCTGCCGATCCCGAGCAAGCGGCTTCGTGGCTCGGACACGGCACTGGTGCTGCGAACACTTCAGCAAGAGGTTGGGCCGCTGCCAAGCGCCGCGATCGCGGCACAAATCGCGGCGGCCCCCAAGGCTGCAGAGGTCGTGGCCTACAATCGCAGTTCCTCGGGCTCGACTCTGGTTCGCAACCTGAGCGGCGAACTCGATTGGATCGTGCAGCAAGCGATTGAGAAGGACCGCAATCGCCGCTACGGCATGGCTTCCGAGATGGCTGCTGACCTGCGTCGATTCCTTCGCCACGAGCTCGTGCTCGCCGGCCCACAAAGCTTGTGGTACCGCTGGAGCAAGTCCCTGCGACGCAACCGCCTGCAAGTCGGTGCGGGTGGCGCGATCTTGGTCGCGTTGCTCGGCGGCATGTCGACGAGCTTGGCGTTCCATGCCGAGGCCGCAGACAAGGCCGAACAATCCGAGTTCAATCTCGGAGTGGCGCTGGCGGCCGTCGAGCGCATGGTGCAGGCCGGCGGCAACGACCTGAACATCGTTCCACACATGGAAGATGTTCGACGCGAATTGCTCGCGGAGGCGCTGAAACTGCAGCAGCTACTGGTCACCAACACCAACGGAACTCGGCTGCATCTGCGTACGGCACGGGTATTGGTAGCGCTTGGATCCGTTCACTCACAACTATCGCAATACGAAGAAGCGGTCGCATTGGCCGACGAGGCGCAGGGCTTGCTCACCGAGTTGCGCGCGACGGAACTCCCACCGGACCGTCGTGCAGAATTGCAACACCTCGAGGTGGCGTTGGCCTTCTCGAAGGCCGGATGGATTGAGTCACTAGGATACCCACAAGAGCGTGTCCGAAACTTGCTCCGCGAAGCCTCACAGGGCGCGCGCGTCATGATGGCAACAGCGGCGTCCACCGGACAACGCATCCTGGCAGCACGAGTATGTGCTCGCTACGGCGAGTTCTTGTCCAGCGTGGATGCGGACGCTGCCAGCCGACTCTTCGACGAAGCCCGCGCGATGCTCCGCCCGGTCCTTGAAGCCGACCTCGACGGGGGAGCCCTGCCAGCAGGCGCGCTCACGGTGCTTGCAGCTCATGCAAAGTTCTATATCTCGATTGGCAATCAAGAACTTGCGGTAGCGACAGCTACCCGGCTCGACGAGATGCTCACCAAAGCTATGGATGGCACCCCAAACGCAATCGAACGGGTGCCCTACGCCGCCGCCATTGAGCAGCTTGCATCCATCTGGTATCGCGCGGACAAGTTTCAGAGAGCTGTAACGGCGCTCGAACCAGTGATTGAGCTGCGCAGGAGCTTGATGCGCGACTTCCCCAGCATTTCGGCGCACGCCAGCGGTCTCGGACGCGCACTCGTCAACAAGGCGATGGCGCAAGCGCAACTGAACGGGCATGCAAAGACCAAAACCGACCTACTGGAGGCACAAGCGTTATTTGCACAACTGCTGGCAGAGCACCCCACCGTCTCACACTTCCACGAACAAGCTGCCCAGGTAGCCCTTCATCTCGTGCAGCACTGTATCTTAAGAGCGGAGTTCGGATTGCCCTTGGACTCGGAGCTAGCCAACTCGGCAATGGCGAGCTGCCAAGAGTCGCTGGCAGTGCTCACTGCCACGAAACCCCGAGCGTGTCTCGAACTGCGAGCCCGGGCAGCTGCACTGCAGGGGATCATTGCCACCTCTCAGAAGCGCCCAAAGCAGGCGATGGAAGCGCAACGTGAGGCCGTTGCCTTGTATGAACGCCTGGTTCGTGCCGAGCCAAAGACGGTCTTGCTGTCGTCGCAGCTTATCGACGCCAAGAGGCTGCTGGCTGCGAGCCTGATTCGCGCGGGAGAACTGATTGATGCGGAAACGTTGGTGAGTAGCGCCCTTGCTGCCAACGAAGCGATCGTCGAACAGACGGGCCCACTTCGCGAAACGAGGTCAGTGCAACGAGAACTGTTGTCGCTGAAGATCCAACTGGGCACCGCAGATCGAAACTGGGCAGAGGTGATGCAATGCATCGATGAGTATTTGGAACTTGCCGAAAACCGTGACACCGACTGGCGTGGTCGCAAGGGCATGGCGACAGCTGCATTGCACTGTGCGCGCGCCGCGACAGATGCACCGATGTGGCGAGCCCGATTCGTCGCTCGAATAAAGAGCATACTGACACCGGACATGCGTCCTCTACCCAAAGAACGGGCGGCGATGCCGATGGTTATCCTGATGCGCAGCAACTCCCTGCGCATCCTGGTCGAGGCGGAGCAGGAGTTTGGCGAAGCAATGGCCGCCGCGAACGTGCAGCGCGAGGTCGTCGCCGGCTACAAGTTCGTCTTTGAAAAGAGCCCCACGGAACGAGGGCGCACGCGCCTCGCGGCAGCCACCGAGAAACTGTCCGAACTGCTCACCGCAGCCGGAGCCACCAACGGCCGATGACCAGACGGTGACTGTACGGTGCCATGACTGTACGGTGCCTGACACCGTACACGCCCGGGCACCATACACGCCCGCGGAATGATGGGACCAGCTAGTGCGGGCACGGCCCGTCTAGGTAGAGTGACCCGGGATGCTGAAATCGCTGTGGATCAAACTTCCGACCATCCTGCTAGCGGCGCTCGCCGTGGTCATGGTGGACGGCCCTCTGGCTTGGTGGTTGGCCGGAGGCTTTCTGCTGCTCGGCACGGCGATTCTGTTGTTCGTTGTCTGCAGCGTAAGGTCGAGCTTTCTGGTTACCACTCGGTGGCGAGCTGTAAAGGCGACCAACTCGGTCGCGCTGACGTTCGATGATGGGCCCGACACCAACTTTACCGCCCGGGTTCTGGATATCCTCGCCGAGCACGATGTTCCTGCTGCGTTCTTCGTCGTCGGCCATCGTGTCCGCGCCCATCCCGAGCTCCTGGTGCGCGCTCACGCGGAAGGCCACGTCATCGGCAATCACACCGAAAGCCACTCGCTGCTCTTTCATTGCCGGCTGTGGTCGACGTTGCAGCGCGAAATCGTTGCTTGCAACGAAGCGATCCAATCGACCATAGGCATCGTGCCAACCATGTTCCGGTCGCCACACGGCTTCAAGAATCCCGCGCTTGCGGATGTCCTGAAGCAAATGGCGATGACGGTCGTCGGGTGGCAGGTGCGCGGCTGTGATGCGGTGTCGAATGACCCCCAAGCGATCGAGGCACGTGTCGTCGATGCGGTGCAGCCGGGCGGCGTGATCCTGCTGCACGATGGTTCCGGCCTTGGTGGCGCGCACGATCGAAGTGCTACGTTGACGGCGTTGCCGGCGATCATCCGTCGACTCCGCGCGAAGGGCCTGCACTTCGCTCGTCTCGACGAGCTGTTGGGGGTCAAGCCCTATCGACCACAACAGCAACTTGAAGCGTCCTGACGCCAGCCCCACGTCCCGGCATCCCATGTGTTTTCGCTGCTTCGGTTCCGCTCTGCTCTGGGTATTGCTGCTGGCGGCATCCGGGTGCACGGCACTCGCCACGCCCAATTACCTACCACCCGTTGGCGAGCCCCAAGCGCACGCCTACATCCTCGAAGAGAGCGCGACTGGGCCCATTGTCGTGCTGTTCCCCGGCCGCTCGGCGCCGACCAACGACCCCAATCTTGGCATCCTACGAACCGCCGAAGTGCTCGCCGATCGCATCGCCGGCAGCATCGCCGTATTCAACGTGCACGCCTACGATGCGGCCCACGAATGGCTCCAGCGACAGAGTGAACTGCGGCGAGAAAGTGGTGCGCCTCGCCGCCTCGCACTAGTGGGGCACAGCTGGGGAGCAGGAGCTGCCGGCCGATTGCTCGAACAGGGATTCGCGGATGACTTGATCGACGAGGTCACGACGCTGGTCACCATCGACGGGATCGAAGAGGGATACCTATGGGTGTTCTTCGGCCACATGCCGTCGGTCTTCAGCCTTGAGATCCTGTTCCCCCATCGGCTCTGCGTTCTATCACTCACCGAAGCGCCAACACCGGATGGGCAGCGTTTCCGCGAGCACATCAACTACTACCAGATCGACAGCCCGCACCTCTCAGGCTACATCATCCCAACCGCAACCCAGAACCACGAAGTGTGGTTTGATTGCGGAAGCGAACTAGGCCACGGCAACCTCGACAACTACATCTGCTACCTCGTCGTCGAAGACGTGCTGCGCGCGCAAGAGGCGAAATGAACGCACGCTATCGCCAATCGATCCAGACCCTTGCGATCAGCATGATGATCGCGTTCTCGATCCCGGCGTGCCGCATGTATGAGTGGCGCGACGAACCCAACATTCGGCCGGTAGTTGCCGAGGGTCGCGATGCTGCGGTCGAAAACCTCACTTCGATCTGGGACGACGACCGCACGATCGCTTGCCGCGCGCTCGGTCAATTGGCGGCAACGGCACTCGAGCGCGGCGACGTAGGCGAGTCCCGACACATCGCGAACATCCTGATGGCTCACTTCGAGCACGAAGCATCCCATCAGGTGCGCTCCGTCATTCTGGCCCTGGCACTACGCGACATCGGCCAAGACAACGACACAGTCAAAACCTTCCTGCTGGCCCGCCTGGCCGCCGATCAGCTGCCCGCTGCTGCCGCCTACACGCTCGCCGTGCTGCGGCCGCCGGGAACCTTCGAAGCGATCCACGCGGCCGTGCTGCGCAGCGAACCTGAGCGCCGCTACGAACTGCTACAAGCGATGTGGCTATTGGGCGACCCGCGAGCAGTCCCGGTGTTCCGCGACCAACTGCGCACCATCGATCGCGATTGGCCGAGCCACATCCACAACATGGACAAGCACCAGTACCGCAAGGTCCTGCTAGCCCGCCAGCAGTCGTTGCGCCGAGAGTGAACGTATACCTCAGCGGCCGCCGACGGTGTGTTGGATCGCGTTACTGCTTGCTGTGACGATCGACGGCCCGCCGGACAGATCGAGTAGCACGAACTGGGCGTAGAGTTTGAAGTTCGTGTAGTCCGGGTGGTAGCCCGGGTCGATGTCGACGGCGAGGTTGCCGGTCACGGTCGAGCCGGGGAACAACACGACTTCCCAAAGCAGCGGGTTGATGGTCGTGCTCTCGACGCAGCCCGGGGCGTGAATCCCTGGAATGCTCAGGCCCGGCACCGACGGGGCAAAGTCGAGCAGCAGTGCGCCGATGGTGGCACCCGCGGGAACGTTGAAGGCGTCCCACGTGATCGACTGGCCGACGAACATGCGACCGCCGTAGTCGGCACCGCCTGCGATCGGAGTGGTCACCGAACGCAACCCCATGTTGCCACTCGTGCCTTCGGGCGACGTCGCGAACGGCACTTCGTGAGACA
>CAXBFC010000441.1:0-6881 GCA_963974725.1 uncultured bacterium
CCAGCGCATCCATGCACCTTCGCTCACTCTTGTTGTTGGCAACCGTTCTAGCCGCCCCCCTCCTGGCACAAGGTGTCAACTGCGCGCTGCTCGGCACGTTCAACGCGCACGGCCCATTCAACGATGTCTGGGGCTACACCGCACCCAACGGCGATGAGTATGCACTGCTCTGCGCAACCACGGGCACGGTGGTCGTCGACATCAGCAACCCCTCGACGCCGATCGAACGCGGGTGGTTTCCGTGGGCCTCGTCTACTTGGCGCGACGTCCGCACCTATGGCACCTACGCGTACGTCGTGACCGAGGCGACGGCTGGCTTTCAGATCATCGACCTGAGCAACCCGAACAGCCCGACGTTGGTCGGCACCTTCGGCACCTCAGTCACGAACAACGCGCACAACGTGTGCGTTGATGAAGCTGCTGGCAAGCTCTACCTCGTCGGCACTAACGTCGGCGTGCAGGCGTGGGACTTGACCACGAACCCTGCCAACCCGACCCACCTCGGTCAGGCATCGACGATCGGCTTCCACGACCTCTGCGTCGAGAACGGCTACGCCTACGCGTCCCACATCAGCGGCGGCGTGCTGCGCATCATGGATACGTCGACACCGCTGCCGTGGACGATCCTCAGCAACACTCCCACGCCGAGCAGCTTCACGCACAACGCGTGGCCAAACCCGGCAGGCACCCTGTGCGTGACGACCGACGAACAGACCGGCGGCGTCATCAAGCTCTTTGACATCACCAACAAGGCGAGCCCGATCCCACTTGGCCAGTTCACCCCGAACTCGAGCGCGATCCCGCACAACGCCTTCATCGTCGGCGACAAGGTGCACGTCAGCTGGTACACCGAGGGCTATCGCTGCATTGATATCAGCGACCCGAGCAACCCGGTCGAAGTTGCATCGTACGACACGTGGCCCGGTGCGACCGGTGGCTTCAACGGATGCTGGGGCTGCTACCCGTTCTTGCCGTCGGGCAACATCCTCGCATCGGACCGCAATACCGGCCTCTACATCGTGCGACCGAGCGGCGCCTCGTTCAGCAAGTATGGCCAAGGCTGCATCGGCTCTGCGACCTCACCGTGCCCCGAGCTGAACCCCAACGGCGGCACGCAGACGACCAACCTGCGTGACAACGAATACTGCTACGTGGTGCCGAACACCGGTCCGGTGACCGTCAGCGGCTTTGACTTCTGGACGCGTTCGACAGGAGGCACGGTCACCGTGCCCGCACACGTCTATCCCGGTGCCGTTCCAGGCGCGACCGCGCTGGCGAGCACGACAATCACGATCGGCGGCACGAGCGCCTTCTACACCGCGACGTTCAACCCACCGGTCAACGTCAACGGCCCGTTCTGCATCGGCGTCGACTCTTCGGCACAAACGGTCTACGTCAACTCGTTGACCAGCGGCTCACCAGGCAGTGGCTACTACCGCGACCTCGTCAACGGCCCAACGACCTGGACCCTGTCGGGCCTTACCGGCTTCCCATCGTGGCAAGTCAACTGCAGCGGCACCGGCGCAACGCTGGCGCCGAGCATTGGCAACAACGGCCTGCCGAGCCTGAACTCAACCTACGATGTGACGTTGGCCGACGCGCTGCCGAACACGTTCGCGGTCTGTGTCTCCGGCTTGTCGGACACGGTCTACGGTGGCGGCACGCTGCCCGTCACTCTGCCGGGTGCGCCCGGATGCGACCTGCTCGCTGCCCCGACCGTGCTGGAGCTGTTCATCACTAGCGCCACGGGCACGGCAAGTGCTCCGTTCAACATCCCCGCGTCCCCGATCTACATCGGTGTCAGCCTCTACCATCAGTGGGCTGTGGTCGACAACGTCAACACACTCGGCATCGTCGTGTCTGACGCCGGCCGGGCAACCGTCGACAGTTAGTCAGCCGGCACGCGCGGCCACATGCTTGAGTGGGTGCCGACCCTCGGCGGCCACTCGCAGCGGCAACGTCAAGGACCTGGCTGAGAGGCAACCGGGCCTCGCTACTTCTTGGCGCGCCGCACGATCTCGTTGCGCATCAACCGACCAGCTTCATGGTCGGGGTGCGCCGCGAACCACGCCTCCGCAAGCTTCACCGCGCGGTCCAAGCGATCCATGCTGAGACAACCCCACGCGAGGTCTTCGGTGGCAGTGAAGTTGTCGGGATGTTCCTGGTAGTTGAGTTCAAACAAGCGGAAGCCAGCGTCGCGTTTGCCCGTGCGGAAGATGCGCCAACCGACCCCGTCGAGCAGCAGCGGCGCGAATGCCTCCGCCGGCAGCTCCTTCTTGAGAGTGTGGTAGCGCGCGACCATGCCATCGATGTCCGACACCTTCAGCGCCTGCTCCAAGCGCACGGCAACGACACCACCCAACGCGGCCGGATCGTCGTGATACTCGTGATTCAGCGTGTGCACGGCAGCGGCGTCATCGAACGCACCCTGCGTCGCGAGCTCGGTGCCGATGCCTGACAGCGTACCGATGCGGAAGTCGTAGGCATCCGCCGCAAAGAAGCGGCTGTGCAGTTCGCGATAGGTCTTCGTCAGCCCATCCAGGCCTTCGTCGTTATAGCGGTCGAGCAACAATTCATCGAGCGGTTGCGGGTTGAGGCGACCCTTGTGGCACGTGTAACACGTCACCCGACTGTTCTCGTCGACGCGCGGCTTGACGCTGTTGAGGTGCCGCTCGTTGATGTCGCGCACCATGCGGAGCATGGCACGCGCCTGTGCCTTGGCTGGCTTGACGTCGGACGCGTAGTCCCACGAAGCTCGCGGCGTCTCAAGTGAGCCATCGTGACAGTGCAAGCAACCGCGGCCCGCACGCCGCGGCAAGCCAAGCCCCGACAGACAATCGAGCATCAGCTCGCTGAGTTCGTCTTCGCGGATGTCCTTAGGCAGAACCTGCAGGTTCTTGAACTTCGATGCCAAGGTATCCCCCGCTGCGGAGTCCTGGCTCACCGCATGTTCCGACGTTTCGCAGGAAGCAAACACAATGGCGACGATCACTGTGACCGAAACAAGACGGGTCCACCTCATGGGAGCTACTCCTCTAACGAATGCCAGGACTGGCAAGAAGGGTCATTCACGCGCCGCCAGACTCCAATGAATCGTGCCAGTGCCATACAAAAGTAGAGCCGGCGACGATCCGGTGCGTACCCGGGCTTTGCCTGCAGTCCGGAATGCTGCCCGTCCGACTCCATGCCGAAACGCTCCACCGAGATCCCGCTGCTTCGCTCGATGAATCTGCGTCGACGACTCTACCTCGATCACTCTGGCGGAAATCCGATGATTGACCGAGACGTCGTCGCATTGCGGACAACTCGCCTCGATTCGCACGTGCCTCGCCCAGGCGTAGCAGCAGGCCCGCCGCCTGGAATGGCGATTGCTATAGAGTCACCAACCCACGATCCACGCAGCCCGCCATGAGATCCGAACTCCTCACCCTCGTCACTCTCGCCGCCCTCGCCGCTCTTGTCGTCACCGCTCCGGCCCAGGACGGAGCGACACCGTTTCGCGCCGCCCAGGTGGTTGGCGGCGGCTTCGATCGCTTCGACCTCACGTGCGACCTCAACCTCGACGGGCACGTCGACTACATCGGCGGTTGGCAAGACCAGGTGCAATGGTATGAGAATCACGGCAACGGCTTGGTGAACAGCACCCACCTGTTGTTGACCTCCACCAGCGCGCAGTTCGCCAGCTTCGCCAGCACCGACCTGGACAACGACGGCAACCTCGACGTGGTGTGCTTTTCAGGGACCACGGCGCTCGCAATCTTGGCCCGCCCGGGCGGCCCCTTGGTACACACAAGCGTGATCGCCGAACAAGGGCCAACCATCCTGCTTGCAGACCTTCAAGGTGACGGGGAGCCGGAGTTCGTGGGTTCTTCCTTGAACATCATTCGAGCGCTCGCCTACGACACATCGAGCCACACGTTCCAAACCGTGCTCAGCGCAGGCGCCGCGACCGGCAAGCACTTCGTCGCGGATATCGATGGCGACGGCAAAGACGAGATCTGGCGCTACGCCAACGTTGGGTTTTGGATTTGGAGTGTCGACGCTGCTTGGAACGTTACCCAAACGGCCTTCCTTGCCAATGCCTTGTCGGACGAGATCATGCCGGTCGTTGGCGACGTCGATGGCGACGGCGATTCCGATCTCGTGCTCTTCGAAGACGGCCTGAATACTGATCGCTTCGTGCTGTTCCGTCGCGACGCCAGCGGCTTGCTGGTTGAGGAAGCTCCGGCAGTCGGTGGTCCAGCAACCCACCTAGGCGATGTAGACGGTGATGGCGACCTGGATGGCCTCTGCTGTGGCGGCGGGACCGGCCCGTATCCCAACAACAAGCGCTCCGACTACATGATCTCATTCAACGACGGCAACGGCCAGTTCTCACCGGCGCGGGCGGTGCGAGGTCTCGGTGCCGTCCGGCTCGCTGGCTGTGTCGATGTCGATGGCGATGGCGACAAGGACCTCGTTGGTGGCCGCTGCATCATCTTCAATCCCGGCAACATCAAAGCAGCGTTCGCCATGCCCGGTGGCTATGCGGCGCGCTACGAATCTCTTCACGATGCGGATCGGGACCTCGACGCCGACCTCGGCCTGACTGGCAACGCGAGCCGATTCGAATGGATGGAAGCTCGCGGCGACGGCTCATTCGTGCGCAACTTTGCCGGCATCGGCAGTCCGTCGCCATCGATGCAAAGCACCGGGTTGGTAGGCGACTTTGATGGCGACGGCGACGTCGACGGCCTACTCGAAACCGCGTCTGGCGTGCCACCACAGTTGCGCCTCTACCGCAACATCGGCGGTGTCTTCGGCATTCCCATTGATGCCGCGCCAGCGGGCCTATCGATGCAACCAACGTCACAAGGCTATTCCGGCAACGGAACGAGCTGGACCAATCACTGGCGATTCGCTCATGACTGGGACGCCGACGGGGATCTGGACTGCATCGTCGTCGACGAAAGCCACAGCTGGACCAAGTTGTTTGAGAACGGCGGCACTGGCTACTTCACCGCGGGGCCCGTGCTGCCGTCGGGATTCGTCGTCACCGGTGTCGGCGACTTCACCGGCGATGGCGCACCCGACCTGCTCGCGGGGGCGACAGGCAATCTCAACCTGCTCTACTACCTCCCGGCGACCAGTGCAGGCTTTGGCCCACCCGTGCTGATCAGCAACGCGACGCGGCGAGACCAACGCCCAGGCATCGTCGACATCGACGAGGATGGTGATCTCGACATCCTGTCGAGCTCGCCAAGCGGCGGCGTATTGCTGCGAAACCACGGCGGTGGCGTGTTCGCGGCAGAGCCGCAGGCCTTTGCATCCATCAAGCTCGCGCATTGGAGCTTCGCCGACGTCGATGAGAACGGCAAACTCGACGCCGTCAGCCACCAGCCCTACTTCGACGACCACGTCACCTCATCAATCATCCTGCAAAATACGGACGGAACGTTCGCACCACCGGTCGTGTTGGTGGCGGCAGTAAGCGCAATCGCGGACGCGGACCACGATGGCGACCTCGACTTGCTCGGCGACGAGACCATCAAGAATCGCATCGCAACCGGCACCTTCGGAACGCTCGGACAGTATGGCAACGGCACCCCAGGCACCTACCAGGTCAGACCAAGAATCAACGACATCGGCATCACCGCACCCGGCAACCCGATGCTCATGTATGTCTCCGGCATGCGCGGTGCGGCGCCTGGCCTGTGGGTTCTGGGCATCGGCCACGCAGCCATCGCAAACAACCCGCTGCCTGGCTTCACGCTCTACGTCGACCAGATCCTTTCGATCACGCCGTTCGTTGCGAATGGCACCAGTGGCGATCCAGGCGGCGGCTCCTGGACCGTGCCTTGGCGAATGCTGACCGGCTTTGGCGGCATCCAACTTTCGTCGCAAGCGTTTTGCCTCGACCCTGCGGGCGCGCAGGGATGGACGCAGACCAACGGCAAGGTGATGACGTTGCCGTTCTGAGGCAACCCTCTCAATGCTCGCTGAGTTCGCTGAAAACGGACTCAGGCAATCTGGCGCGCAGCCTCGACAAGGCCCGCTGGAAGCGCTTGTGCACCGCTTCCACACCGATGCCAAGCACACTCGCGGCAGCGCTTGCCGACAGCTGCTCGATACCTCGCAACAGCAGCACTTCGCGATCTCGTGGTTCGAGTTCTGCGAGCGAGTCATGCAACTGCTGGCGTTGCTCATGGCGAACCGCTCGCGTGACCGCACCACTTTGTTCGGCGACAAGCTGGCTTGAAGTAGCCGGATCTCGATCGCGCGCCGGGGAAGCATGGTTCTGGCGTGCGTGACGTCGCGCCAGGTAGCGGATGCGGAGCACCACCGTGTTGCTCAGGTATTTGAGCAGGATCGGGGTGCGTCGATCGCCGACCTCGCCGACCAATTCCTGCAGCTTGGGCAACGTCGCCATCCACGCGTCGTGCACGAGATCATCCGGATCATAGTGACGCCGCAGCACGCCACCCAACCGAAACCTCGCGTGCTCCCGCAGCAACGGCGACAATCTGGCAACCAACCACTCGAGACTGGCACCATCGCCATCGACGGCACGGGCGACGTGCATTGTCGTCAGCGGCAAGTCCCCACCGTGCGAAGCCGAGTCATTGGGAATCGGCGTCATCGCCCATCCGCCAGCTTGCTGCGAAGAGCCACAAAGGCCGGCGTCTCCTGTATTGGAGCGAACACCGCATGCTCGAGATCCTCTGGCGACAGCTCTCCCTGCGAAGCCATGCGATCCAGAACCTGCATGCATTGCTCGTAGTAGCGTTGCCTGGCTTCCTCGCGCTGCCGCTTCGTCAACTGCGCGTCCTTGGCGGCTATCCCGGAGGCAACGCGCAAACGATGCGTGGCCTCAAGGCGCCACTTACGATCGGCTTTTTTTT
>CAXBFC010000442.1:0-6869 GCA_963974725.1 uncultured bacterium
GAGATGCAGTTCCCCCATGCCCCGCACGACAATGCGGTCATATTCGCGCGCCACCCGCAGGGTCGGGTCATCGATCGCAAGATCACGCACCGCCGCGTAGACCGCACCGACCTGCTCCGCCCGCTCGGGCTCGAACGTCACCGCCAGCACGGGAGCCGGGAACTTCGCGAACGACAGCACCACCGGTGTAGCCGGGTCACAGACGGTTTCCCCGGTGCGCCACCCCAGGTCCCCGGGAATGACCACGATCTCGCCCGGGCCAGCACTAGCGACAACATCATGGCGATCCGCGCGCATCGACCACAGCTCGGGCACAACCGCCGGCCCGCCTTGCTGACGCTGACCACGCACTACCTCGGTGCCGGCGACGACCCGCCCGCGCACGACGCGAACGTAGTTCCAGACCTGCTCGAAGTGCTGCACCTTGAACACCAACCCGCAGAAGGGGCTGGCGCCATCGCCGGCGCCCCTGACGCTCCAAATGCCACGCGCCGGCAGGTCGACGACCCCTGGGAAAAACGCGACCACGGCATCGAGCAACCAATCCACACCGCGGTTGTAGAGCGCGGCTCCGGCCAACACCGGCACCAGCCCCCCCATCAAGAACGCGTGCCGCAAGGCCGCGCGCAGCCGTTCGGGGGCGACCGCATCACCGGCAACAACGGCCGCCATGACTTCGTCATCGTGATCGGCCGCCACTTCCACCAACCGCTCGTGCGCAGCCCGCAATTCCGCCTGCAGCTTGGGAACCAACTCTGCCTCGGGCTGGCCCTCGAACCACTGCACCGAACCGGTCAGCGCGTCGCCAAGCCCTGAGAAGTGGCCGGCCTCATCCAGCAGCGGCACCACCAACTCGACGGCGGTGCAGTCGAGCTCTTCGCCCACTTCGCGAAACACCGCCTTGTAGTCAGCTCCGGGGCGATCGAGCTTGTTGACGAACACGAGCTTGGGCAACCCCGCCGCAACGGTCTGCTGCCACACAGCGCGGGTTTGCGATTCGACACCGCGCACGGCATCCACCACGACCACCACACCATCGATGACGCGCAGGCAACGCTCGACCTCGGCAACGAAGTCGACGTGCCCCGGCGTATCGACTACCTGCAGAATGTGCTCGCCCCACGCGACCCGACTTGCTGCCGAGGCGATCGAGATGCCGCGTGTGCGCTCCGCTGGCATGAAGTCCATCGCCGCGGTGCCGTCGTCGACGCTGCCGACCCAAGACTGCGCTCCCGTATCAAACAGGATGCGCTCCGTCAGTGTGGTCTTGCCTGCATCGATGTGAGCGACGATGCCGAACGTACGCAGCCGATCCATGGGGCCTGCGACGTTAGAACGAATGGGTTCCGAGCGCCATGGGCTGGAACACCATCCGGCGGCGCGGCCGCCGAGCGTTCGTTGCTACGCGTTGGCGCGCGGCTGCGCACCTTGCGTGATGCCACGCATCTGCATCTTCAAATCGTCCGGGTTGTCGGATGCGCCCAGAGCATCTTCCAGGCTGATGTTGCCAGCCTGGAACAGGCGGATCAGCGACTGGTTGAAGGTCATGGTGCCGTAGTAGCTGCCTTCGGCGAGCGCCTTGGGCAACATGCGGGTCTCGCCTTGCTCCAGCAGGTCGCGCACGGTCGGTGTGTTGATCATCAACTCGACCGCCGGAACCATCGACGTACCGTCCTTGTTCTTGACCAGGCGCAACGAACAAACGCCGGCGAGGTTGAGCGCCAACTGCATGCGCACGAGTTCGTGTTGGTGCGGCGGGAAGAACGAGATGATGCGTTCGACGGTCTGCACCGCGTTGACGGTGTGCAGCGTCGAAAACACCAGGTGGCCGGTTTCGGCTGCGGAGATGGCGGCGGCGACCGTATCGGCATCGCGCATCTCACCAATCAGGATCACATCCGGCGATTGGCGCAGTGCCTGGCGCAGAGCCTGCGGGAAGCTGCTGACGTCCGTGCCGATTTCACGCTGGTTGACGATCGAGCGCTTGTCTTCAAAGCGGAACTCGACCGGATCCTCGACCGTCACGATGTGCTTGTTCATCGTGCGGTTGACGTATTCGAGCATCGAGGCGAGCGTCGTCGACTTACCCGAACCCGCGATACCCGTTGCCAACACCAGACCGCGCTTCAGCGAGGCGAGCCGCTTGAGCGGCTCGACCGGCAGGTTGAGGTCCTTGAACGAAGGAATCTCGCTCTTGATGGCGCGGAACACGAGGCCCTGCTCGCCACACTGATGGAACGCATTGCAACGGAAGCGGCCAACACCAGGAAGCGCCACCGCGGTATCGGTCGCGCCATGCTCTTCGAACTCGCGCTCGCCGCGCTCATTGAGGATTTCCGAGACGTAGCTGCGAACCAGTTCCGCTGGCAGCGGCTGGTCGCCCAAGAACCGAATGACGCCGGCGACGCGCACAGCAGGGCAACCGTTGGCCTTCAAGACCAGGTCGGAGGCGTTCTCCTTGACCATGATGCGAAGAAAGTCTCGCAGCTTGGGCATGCGACTGGCAGGCGAGGCGGGCGGTGGCGTAGTTGGAGTCGGCAAGTAGATGTCCTCACCCCTCCTATCGACATTCGAGAACAGCTCCCGAAGCCCCACTGAGAACCGTTGAGACCGGCTTGCCGCCTGCCGGGGTCTACTTGGCTGGAAGTCCCGACAGCACCGACCAGATGGCGTTGCTCAATTCGCGCAGGCCTTGCCCGGTAACACTCGAAATTGGCATCACCGGCATCTGCACGGCGGTAGCCAACTGCTGGGCGCGCTGGCGGCAGTCCTCATCTTCGACCTTGGTGGCGACGACGATGACCGGTCGACCGGCAAGATCGTCCGAGTAGCTCTTCACTTCTTGCTTCAACATCTGGAAGGCCTTTTCGGGCTCATCCAGCGGCAGCGCGCTGCAATCGACAAGGTGCAGCAGCAGCCTGGTGCGCTCGATGTGCTTCAGGAACTTGTCGCCAAGCCCCTTGCCTTCACTCGCACCCTCGATCAACCCAGGGATGTCGGCGATCACGAACGTCGACTCACCCGGGCCCTGCGCGATGCCCAGCATCGGCTCGAGCGTTGTGAACGGGTAGTCGGCGATCTTCGGCCGCGCCTTGGTCATCGTCGAGAGCAGCGTCGACTTGCCGGCATTGGGCAAGCCCAGCAGCCCGACATCGGCAATCAGCTTGAGGCTGAGGCGGACTTTGCGCTCTTCGCCGACGCGGCCGAGTTCGGCCTTGCGCGGCGTCCGCGTGACGGAGCTGGCGAAATGCACGTTGCCGCGCCCACCGAAGCCACCGCGCACCAACACCCACGGCTCATCGGGAGTGTTGAGGTCCTTGAGCACATTGCCGCGCTCGGCATCGAGCACCTGGGTGCCAATCGGGACCTCGATGATCAAGTCGTCCGCGCCCTTGCCAGAACAGATCTTCGGACCGCCCTGGACACCGTTGTCGGCACCATGGATGCGGCGACCGGTCAAGTGGTAGAGCGTGTTGACGTGGGTCGACGGCAGCAACACAACATCGCCGCCCGAGCCACCATCGCCGCCGTCCGGACCACCCTTGATGGTGTTCTTGTCTCGGAGGAACGAGATGCAACCGTCGCCGCCTTTGCCAGCGCGCGCGGTAATCAGCAATTCATCGACGAACATCGTAAGTTACGGGAATCGTCGGAGGTCGTGTTCGGTCGGCTGCCAGTCAGACTGGTAGAGCAGTCTGACTGCTAGAGCCGAGCGGAAACAGTTCCGACTAGTTGCTCGCCGGGACGTCGACGTGCACGCGGCCGTTCGACTGGAAGCGAACGACGCCTTCAGCGATCGAGAACAGGGTGTGATCCTTGCCCTTGCGAACGTTGCGGCCGGGGTGAAACTTGGTGCCAACCTGACGGACGATGATCGAACCGGCGAGGACGGCTTGGCCACCATAGCACTTGATGCCACGGTATTGCGGGTTGCTGTCGCGGCCGTTCTGGGTCGAACCCACTCCCTTCTTATGTGCCATAGCTCTTACTCAGTTATTCAGGTTGTTCTGGTAGGTCTCTACTGAAGCGCTGCGGCGCTAGCCGTTGATCGCGTCAATCTGGACCATCGTGTATTGGGCGCGGAAACCGTTGCGCTTGCGGCTGTTCTTCCGGCGACGGAAGTGGCCGATGATGACCTTCGGATCCTTGACGTTGCGCACGACCGTGGCCGAAACGCTGGCGCCATCGACAAACGGGGTGCCAACGCGTCCTGCGTTGTCACCTTCGCCGCCGACCACGCAGACCTTGTCGAACGTGAGCGACTCACCTTCGGTGCTGCCTTTGCGCAGGTGAATCTTGATGCGGTCGCCGGCGGCGACACGGTACTGCTGGTTGCGATCGTCGAGAACGGCGTACATTGATCTGCTCGGGGTTGGAAGGGCGAAAGAGAGTAGCGGTGCCGGGGCGAGAATCAATAGGCTCGGTCAAGCGAGATTTCGCCCGGGACGCGCCGCAGCCACTCGAGCCGTGTCGGCGGCTCGTTCTGACCCGAATCGTGCCATCCGCCCGGCAGGCCCGAGCCGCAAAACACGGGGTCGGAAGGCCCCATATCCAGGGCCCAAGCCTAGTGCCGAGAGCAGGCAAGAGGCCCCTACCGGCACGGCCAGCAGCAACCGCAGCCGGCGCATCGACCTGGGCCGGCGGCACGAACCCGGGGTTCGAGCCTGGCTTCGCGCCACCGGGGTTCGCGCCGGGGTTCGTGCCGAGGCGCGAGCCTAAGCCTTGACGCCGAGGCCCGCCGGGATCGCGATCCGCGCTTCCTGACCATCGCCGGTCATGAATCGATAGTGCACGACGTCGATTGGGTAGCTCGTTTCCGGGCGGAACACGATCGACTTGCCGACCGCATCCTCCACTTCGAGCACCGCCCGCCGCTTGTAGTTGACCAAGTAGTCCGAGACTGCCGGGGCCACGAACACCTGCAGCATCGAGTAGCCCTTGAGGTTGACCAGCGCGCGCGCCTCGCGCAGCACCGACAGTGCCTTCGACTGCACCGTGCGCGACCAGCCGGCCCCCTTGCAGTGCGGGCACTGCATGAACACCGTGCGCTTCAAGCCCGGACCAACGCGCTGACGCGTGATCTCCATCATGCCGAACGGCGAGATGCGCCCGACCTTGATGCGGGCCCGATCGCCACGCAGCGACTCGATCATCTTGCGCTCGACGTTGCGGCGATGCTTCTCGAGCGACATGTCGATGAAGTCGATGATGATCAGGCCGCCGAGGTCGCGCAAGCGCAACTGGCGAACGATCTCGGTGATCGACTCGAGGTTCGTGCGATACGCGGTCTCGTCGGAACCGTGACTACCGGCCTTGAACTTGCCCGAGTTGACGTCGATGGCAACCAGCGCTTCGGCTTGGTCGATGACGATCGACGCACCATTCGAAAGGTCGACCTGCGGCTCGTAGAGCGCTTCGACGTCCTTCTCGATGCCGAACGAGTGGAACAACGGCGTGGTCACCGCGTGACGCTTGATGCGATCGGCCATGATCGGCATCAACTTCTCGGCGAAGTCGCGGATGCGCATGTAGACGTCTTCGCTGTCGACAACGACGTCCGCGATGTCCGGCGTGAACTGGTCACGCATCGCCTTCAACACCAGATCCGACTCTTGGTAGAGCAGTGCCGGCGCCTTGGTGACCTTCAAACGCTGGGCGACCATCTCCCAGATCTTCTTGAGGTAGTCACGGTCGCGCTGCACATCCTCAAGACTCTTGTTGATGCCAGCGGTGCGCACGATGAAGCCAATACCACCGCTACCGGTCTCATCGAGTTCTTTGACGACCTTCTTCAAACGGCGGCGTTCGCGGCCATCCTCGATCTTTCGCGAGACGCCGCACTTCGGCAGACTCGGCATCAACACGAGGCAACGGCCCGGCAACGACACGTAGGTCGTCAGGGTCGGCCCCTTGGTGCCGATGCCTTCCTTGGTGATCTGGACGACGACTTCCTGCCCCTTCTTGAGCAGTTGGTCAATGGTCGGGCGGTTGCCGCGCGGCACGCGTCGATCGTTGGTCGCGCGATTGCCACCTTGGCCACTGTTGCCGCCCTGGCCGCTGTTGCCGCCTTGGCCGCCACCACCGTCGCGACCGCCGCCGCGTCGAGAACGTTTGTTGCGACCGACGGGACGCTCTTCGCCATCACCGACCTTGTCAGTCTGCGGCGCCGCTTCGGCGCTTCCGCCCTCGACACGTTCGGCCGCTTCGCCTTCCGGACGATCGCCTTCGGCTCGGTCCGAAGACTTGCGCGAACGAGAGCGACGGGAACGCGAACGGCGTCGACGTGGCGAGCCTTCGCCTTCACCTGATTCGCCGCCGCTGGCTTCCGTGCCACTCGCTTCGCCGCTGCCTTCGGCGCTACTGGCTTCCGCGCGACTGGCTTCGGAGCTACTGGCTGCCGCGCTGCCGGCATTGCCATCGCTGGCTGGCTCGCTGTCACGATCGGCACGGCGACTGCCTGCATTTCGCGCCGTGGCCGGAGCCGCCGAAGCGTCTTCGACGCTCGCGCGGGCACCTTCGTCGGCCCCAACATCGTCGTCGCCCGGGCCCGCCGCAGCCATCGCCATCGGACGCTCGTCATCGAGACCGTGCCCGAAGCCACCGTGGTGTTCGTCGTCGTCGCCGTCGTCGTCGTGGACCGGGTCGGGCTCTACGATCTGAACGTCATCCACAGCTTCGATAGCTGGCTCGTCGCTGGCTTCTTCGTCTGCGTGCCCAGCATCGTCGGCATCGTCCACTCCGGCGTCATCGTCGTCACCGTCGACGTGATGATCCTGATCCGAATGCTGCTCGACCTGGGATTCTGCCTGCTCGGCATCGTGGTCGTCGCCAGCACCTGGCGCGCTAGCGTCGCCATGCCCTTCGGTAGC
>CAXBFC010000443.1:0-6854 GCA_963974725.1 uncultured bacterium
GGGAGTCTCATTCTCGCGGCTTCCCTGGTTGCGGTCTCGACCGCAGCCATCAACACCGATCGCTCCGGTGCTATCCAAGATCCGCGCACGCTCGCGCTGGAAGGATGGCTCACCCACCTGCAGAAGATTGGCTTCAAGCAGGACATGCGCGAGCAAATGGCGCCGCAGTTCCTCGGCCAAGAGAAGAGTTCGGTGCAAAACGAACACGGCGGCGTCACGGTAACGTTCGATGGCAGCCGCCCCGGCCTGCTCGCGACCGTCAAGGTCGTAGTCGATGGCAATGGTCGTCTCGTCGGCACCGCCGACGTGATGCTCGCCGATGTGTTGGAGGCACGCTAGTCATGGCTCGTCTTCACACGTTGGGCTTCGGCCTTGCCACCTTGCTGGCAGCCGCAGCAGTCACAGACTCCGCCACGGCGCAAGTCACCATCATCCGCAACCAAACGGCCGGCGCCGCGCCCGGGACCGTAGCCGGCGGCGGCAACCTTAGTGCGATCTTCAACGAAGCCGCCGATTGGTGGGAAGCCGCGCTGGTCACGACGCCGTACACGCTGACGCTGACGTATGGCTGGGGCCCCCTCGGTGGCGGCACCTTGGGCCTGCACCAACTTGGCTCCCAAGGCGGATCGCCAAACCGCGAAACAGCCGGCACCATCACGTTCGACAACGACGGCTCGAGTTCCTGGTTCTTGGACCCAACGCCGTGTAACAACAGCGAATACACGTCAGGTGTCACGAACAGCTCCGCCAACCTCGGTGGCGGCACCCTGAACACCGGCCGCACGATGAACGGCGCGACGGGTTCGGCCTCGGGCAACACCGACATGTTCGCTGTTTGCCTGCATGAGATCGGCCACGCGCTCGGCCTCAGCTCCGCCAACACCAGCTTCATCGCCGGCAATGGCGACTTCGACGTCGACGTCACCCCGCCACGCCCGTTCGCGGGTTCGACGATCCCGACGGTGTCCGGCGCCCACCTCAACATCAACACAACGTTGATGTGGCCGAGCATCGGTAGCGGCCTGCGTCGCCTGCCGAGCGGTGCCGATGTGCTTGCCAACGCGCAGATCAGTGGCATGACCGGTATCAACGTCGTCGCCACATGCCCATCGACTGGCGGTGGTGGCAGTCCGCTGACAACGACGTTCGCGAACAACAACAGCGGCGCCATTGGTGGTGCGGTCTACTTTGCGCTCGAAGGCGTGGCCGGCGGCACCGGCGCAACGGTGACGGACATCGACCTCAACTGCATTGGCACGGGCGGCGTCGCCGCTTCGATCAGCGTCTACCTGCAGAACAGTTGTAACTTCGATCCGCAGGGCACCTGGGCCCTCGTGAGCAACGGTACCGGCACCACCGCACCAGCGGGATCGCCATCTAACTTCGTGCTAGGCACTCCGTTGTCATTCGGTGAAGGCTGCTGCTTCAGCGTCGCCATCGTTGCCAACGGATTCCAACACGCATACACGACCGCAACGACCCTGCCACTGACCTACGCGACCTCCCACCTGCAGTTGACGGCTGGGTCTGCGAGCAACGTGCCATTCACGCTGCCCACCTTCTCGCCGCGACTAGTCAATGCGAACTTCCACTACACCGTTGGTGGAACGTGCGGTGGCTCAGCAACCGCTACTTCGCAAGGCGCAGCATGTGTTGCGTCCTACACGTCGTTCTACGAGCAGCTGGACCCGTCGGGCATGGACCTCGCCGGCTTCCAGTTCCGCGCCCAGAACAGTGCTTCGGGGTACGCCATCACGTCGCAACCGAGCACGATCCAGCCGATCGGCACGCTCGACCCGGCCGCCACGCCGCTGGCGCTTGGCGATGACGTTCTGGTCGGCGCTGGCACGCTGGGCTTGGTCGTCGGATCCAACTGCCACGTTTCGCGCGGCACCGGCAACTCCAACCAGTGGCAACCGAGCGTGGCGACATTGCTGGGCAACCCCGCCGAGGCGATGTATGCCTGGACGGACCTGCAACCGAACGCCGCAGGATCGGGTCAGGTCACCTACGAGGAATCCGGCACGCAGTGGATGGTCACCTACGATGGTGTCTACCTCTGGGGCACGACGGACCCGTGCACGATCCAGTTCCGTGGCAATGAAGCCAACGGCAACTTCACGATCGCGTTTGGCGCCCTCGGCACGACCGGCCCCGAAGATTGGCTCGTTGGCTACAGCGTGGCTGGTCCGAGTGCCGACCCGGGTCCGCGCGACCTGACGTTCGCCAGCCTGTTCCCGTTTGGAACGGGCACGGTTGACAATGCGCCGCTGACGCTAGAGGCCGTCGGCACGCCAGTCCTTGGCCAGCCGTTCGACTTGACGACGACCAACATCGAACCGGGCGCCGTCTTCCACGTCGGCATCGTTGGTCTGACCTTCGTCGGCGTGCCGTTGGCGTTCGCTACCCCACAGGCGCACCCGCAATGCCGCATCAACACGACGCTCAATCTGCTGATCGGACCAGCCGTCGTCTTTAACGGTCCCAACACGCTGACTTGGCAAGGCATCGACCTGACCGGTGCTGGCATCATCGGGTTCGACCTCTACTTCCAAGCGGCAACCCTCGACCTGTCCGGCCTGAGTGGCTCGACGCGCACGTCGAACGCGATCAAGGGAACCACCGGGTTCTAGGCCGCGGCACGCTTGGCAGAAACCGATCCGTGATGGCCATTGACCATCACGGACTGCTCTGCCACCTACCTGCGAAAGCGGCGATGGAGCAGGATCGAGTCCACCGCGGTGATCGCGGCGGACGCGATCAACAGCCACATGCCGGCCAGCGGGATCGGCGTCGCCAGCGATCCCAGCTTGGTGAACACCACCAGCAGCGCGACGACGAACACCTCCCCCATCGACAATCGGTCGATGACTCCGAGTGCCCGCGTGTACGGCGAGTCCTCGGAACGCAGCAGCCGCAGCACGATCATCAACAAGAAGCGCACGGTCGGCAGCACGACGACGAATGCCAGCATCGCTGCCGCCAGCCCCCAATCGCCGGCAGTGAACAGTTCTCCAATCGCTTCGAGCAACGAGAACCGGTTGCTCCAAAACCAACCCTTCTCGACATCGAGCAGCGGCAACGACAGGCCGGCGCCGTAGAGAACCGCAGCGGGCACGGTCAGGACGAGGCCCTTTCGCCGCATGGCGCGCGGCGACTCACCAGCATCGATGCGAACGAGCGGCCGCAACAACAAAGTCGCGATCAACGACAGCAGGATTGCGCCGAGGTAGAGGTAGACGCCGGGACACGCGACGGCCTCGCTAAGCATGCCGAGCTGTACCGCGCCGACGATGACCGCGATCACAAACGCATCGAGCAACGACCACTTGCCGAGCAGTTCGAGCCAACCGACAACCTCGCGGCGGTTGGCTGAACGCATCGGCCAAAACCACAGCGCCAGGATCGCGCCGAGCTTGACCGCTGGAAACAGCACGCTGAATCCGAACAGCAGAACTGCCAGCAGGATGTTGCCCGAGGTAACGAAGCCCCAGATGCCAGACAGCACCGAGAACGTCTCGTCACCGAACAGGTTGTCGAACCGCAGCGCCGGCACGGTGACCCCAACCGCGAGCAACACGAAGCCGGCCGCGGCCGTGATCGGAACATCGACACGGCGCGGCGATTGTTGACGAAGAGAGCTGGTTTGGCCTGGCATCAGGACACGCCCAATCGAGGTAGGCCCCATTGGGGTTTGGGCCCTCGGGTTTTGGACCCTCGGGATTTGGGCCATTGGGATTGGCGAACGAACGATGCCCACAAGCCGGACTGTTCAGAAGCCGAATCGCCAACCCGACGCGCGGGGCCGATGGGGTTCCACGATTCGATCGATGGCCGCATCGCTGCCGCCTTCACTCGGGTGGCCGTGGGGTGCCGTTGACCGCGACGGTGCGATCGGCGGCGATACGGACCTTGTCCTCGGCGACGACGACGCCGTAGCTCTTGCCAGCGATCGTCAATGTGACACCGCCAGCAACGAGCTTGGCCAGATCGACCACGACCTCGCCAAACCCAAGTTGACAAGTCTCGTCGACGGTGCTGTCAACCGGCCGGTGCCCGCCGACCGCGTCGAAACTGGCGCCGCCTGGCCCGGTCTCCAAGACCTCAAACTCAACTTCCCAGACAGTCGCTGTGCCGCGGTTGTTCGTAACGTTGATTCGACCACCGGGAGCGATTGCAACCCCTGCCGACTTCCCACAGGAGGCAGTCATCACAAGCGCGATGCCGAGAACCATCATCCAGTTCGTAACCATGCGGGCGACAGCGTCGCCGCAGCTGGACACGATTGCCAAGCCAATCCACGCGCCACATCGGCCGCGCCTGCGTCGAACGACTCCGGGCAACGAGAACACGGATGCAGCCGTACTCCTGGCACCGCCGAACGCGACCACATGGTTAGGACGGCGGATTGCGCACTGTCACGTGGCAACCAGAAAAAACGTGCCGCCCTACGCCTACGCGCGCCTGCTACTCGTCCATCGACAAGCGCTCGAGCTCTAGCGCCAAGGCGGTTCGCGCCCGCAACAGCAGCATTCGGCACGCTCCTTCGGTTCGCCCCATCTCTTCCGCAATCTCGCGGTGGGTAAGCTCTTCGAACACCGACAATTCGATGATTCTGGCGTGATCCGCCTCGAGTCGACACATCGCTTCCCGCACTGCCAGGCGATCCTCGTTGCCCGACATCACCGCACTCGGCGTTGGCACGGACTGCCCGAGAATGCCTGCCAGCAGGTTTCGCTGCGATGTGCGCGATGGTGCCTTTCGCTTGCCAGCAGTGAACCAGCGATTCTGGCGGCGGATGTCGTTCTCGATCATCCGGGCTACCCAAGCGACGAAGTCATCGGGGTTGTCCCCTTCGAACCGCGGCAACGCATCGAGCATCGCCAGATACGAATTCTGAAGAACGTCAGATCTGCGCAACGACGCCCGTAATTTCGGTCCCAAGCGTCGGTCGACCACGCGACGCAGCCGCTCCTCGGTCATCAGCAGAATCTGATCCAAGGCGTCCTGCTCACCTTTCTTGGCAGCCTCCAGCAGCTTGCCGAAGTCCGTGCTGTTGTCGTAATTAGAGGCCATGGGGAGTGGGCTAGCCTACCCCAATCTGGGCGGGCGGACACGGTCCACCGGTGGTGATGACCGGCAACTGGCGCTCAGCAGCATGTTGAAGATTTCCCCCAGCGCCGCGCCAGCGCGAGTCTGACGCATCTCGGCACCCCGTAAGTCCTGGCAAAATGAACGGATTCGGCTACGCGTTCGCCCGTTAATCAGCCGCGCAACGCGGAACCGTGGAAACCAAACCGTTCTGCAACAGGCCGCTAGGATCCTGGTATCCTTCGCACAGCGCGCGGGATGAGCCCCGACAACAACGTCGGTTTTTCCCGTGACGCCCCGCCTGAACTCGTCCTCAGGGGGTCAGCCGCCGAGCCTTCGCCTGGACTCGGCCTTGCCAGCAAACTGCTTTGTATATGAACTCGTCAAAACTCTTTACCGCGGTGCTCGCTACCAGCGCAGCCGTTCTCGCCCAAGGGCCCCTTCAGATCGCAGGACTCGACACCTCAGCGGTCGTCTGGGAACAAGACATCGACGCTGGCCAAGCCATCGTCAGGTACGACGAGCTGGCCGGCGAACGCACGCTGCTGTTCTCGCATGTAACCATCGATGAGACGGTTGCGGGCACCCTGGTCGCTGCAGGCATTATCGACGCCCTGCCGTTCTTGGCATCCCCGACCACCGAACAGTGGCAACTGTCGGCGAGCGAATTGGCTGGCCTGGCGCATCACCACTTCACCGGTTTCTCGCCGATGGTGCCACCGCGTCGCATCGCCCAACACCTGGTCGCTTACGGCGCAGCGTCTAGCCAGGATAACTGGGGCACGACCAACACACTCACGACCGGATTCACGGCGCACATGACGTTTCCCAACATGGTCTCGTCGGTCACAGCGAACGCCGACGAACGGAAGCCCTGGGCCAACTCGATCTGGGCCTGGCACACGCCCGTGTTTGGCTACGGGTTCGACACGGCGCAAGTCGGCCGCGAAGCCGTTCTGCAATCCGCCTACGAGTATGTGGCTGCCTTTTCGCTGCCGCCGATCAGCCCCCCGGCGATTGCCGGTCTGAATGCGCTGATGGACTCAAAGCTTGGCTTCGAAATCTACGTGCAAGCCGCCCACCTGACGTCAGTCGGCAACGAGGTCGAGGTGCGCATCAGCCGCCACTCGCGCATCCGCCGTCGCAGCCTGCACCAACTCGATCTCTGGCCGTTCGGCCCGAGTCGCTTCGTGCCGCTGCCGACCAATGAGGCGGTCAACCTCTACTTGGCGCCGCGCGGTGACTTCCTGCACATCGAGTTCCCGGTCGCGGTTGGCACTACGGCCAACCCGACGACTCTTCGTGCCTATGTGCCCACGACGAACGGCCTCGTCATTGTCGATCAGGTGTCGAACCCGCTTTGGGAAGGTGAGTTGATGAAGCCACACGTCGGCATCTTCCCGTGCCCAGCCAACGCGGTGGACGGCATCTGCTACATCGATGAGGCCAGCAACCCGGGGCAGCGCTTCGCGCCGCTTGGACACTACGGCAATGCCGCGCTGATCTCGGCGTACGACGTGCCAACGGGCCCGCTCGTGCCACCTGCAGTTGCAACCTCAACGACGCTACCGCAGTAGTCGTCTGAGTAGCACATGAGCATCCGCAAGTGAGTGACCTTCCAAACGACTCGCGGCTGCCTGACATACTCGAAGCGTGCTACGGCGCGCTCTACGACGGCCAGGAACCCGACCTCGACACCTTGTGTGCCGAGGCTCCGGAGCTCCGGCCTCGGGTCGAACGCATGCTGGCGCGCGAGCGCCAAC
>CAXBFC010000444.1:0-6816 GCA_963974725.1 uncultured bacterium
CGGGACGCCAAGTGCGGCGAGGCCGCCGCAGGCGTTGGGCGCGGCTGTTCGGCCGGGCCTCTAGGGCAGTTCGCGCAGGATCGCACGCACCGGACTCGAATCACATCCGACGATTCGTAGTGGCAGGGCAATCAGCTCGTAATCGCCGGCGGGCACGCCGGTCAAATCGAGGTTCTCCAGGATGGCAATGCCGCCCGCATAGAGCGCCTGGTGGCCATCGAGTTCCTTGTTGCTTGAGTGATCCATGCTCGGCGTATCGATGCCAACCAGCTTGATCCCGGCGGCCGCCAGCACTTTGGCCGCGGGCCCGCCGAGCGACGTGAACCCGGGATCGAACGTGCGGTGGTCGTGTTCGGCATTGGTGCGCAACAGCACGCGTTCGGCGCCTTGCAGCAATTCGGACGTCAACGCGTCCGCCGGAATCAGCGGCGGCGACCCGACTCCCTGCACGTCGATCACCCGGCACGGGCCCAGGTAGGTGGCGATATCGACCGACGCCATGTCACGGCCACCGGTGTCGTAATGCAGCGGCGCATCGGTGTGCGTGCCGACATGCACCGACATGCGGATCGTGCTCACGTTGCACGACGCACCGTCCGTCATGCGCATCACCCACTCCTGCGAAAACGCATTGTCGCCCGGAAACGTCGCCGTGTCCGGTTCGATGCGCTCACTGATATCCCAGATGCGCCCGCTCATCCTGGCTTGCGCTCCGCTTGCAGGAATCGCTTGTGATCGCCGCTGTCGAGGATGTCGCGCACAGCCTGCAGCGCCAAGCGGACTTCGTCTTCGGTGTTGTAGAAGTGCGGCGCGATGCGCAGCCCGGCATCGGGACGGAAATCGACAACGATCTCACGCTCGGACAACGCCTGGCAAACCGCGTAGCCATCCGGCACATCGAGCGCAACGTGGCCACCGCGCCGTTCGGCATCGAGTGGCGACTTCAAACCGAATCCGTGTCGCTGTGCTTCGGCGACCAACAACGTGGTCAGTCTCTGGCTGCGCGCACGCACGTTGGCCATGCCTGCTTCGGCAATCGTCGCGATGCCTTCCTTGCCTGCATACAGCGCCGGCACGTTCGGCGTGCCGGTAGCAAAGCGACCACCATCGTCGCGGTAGTCCTGGCCGTCCGGCGAGAACAAGAACGGCTGTTTGTGTGCCGCCCAGCCAGTGAACGCCGGCGTCAGCTTCTTGGCTTCCTCCGGGTCGACGTAGAGGAAGCAGTTGCCGGGACCACCGCACAGCCACTTCAAGGCACCGCCGACGACCGCATGCACGCCCCACTTCGCTGCCTCAAGCGGCAACGTGCCAACCGAGTGGAACGTATCCAAAATCACGAACGCGCCGACTTGCCGCGCCTTCTTGATGATCGGCTCGATATCGACGACCGCCGAACTGCGAAACATCACGTGATCGATCGCCACCAGCAACGTGGTGTCGTCAATGTGCGACGCGAACTCTTCGCCATCGGTCGAGAAGCCATCGGCCGCCGCAGGCACCCTCGTAAGCTTGGCACCGTGCGCCGCGCGTGCTTCGTAGATGTATTGATCGCTAGGGAAGTTGCGATCCGCGTAAACGATGCCGTTGCGCTTGCCATCAAACCGGAAGCACGACAGGATCATCTCGAGCGCAACCGCGATGTTCTGATGCATCGACACCGTGCTGTTCGCAACCCCCAGGATGCCGGCAATCTGATCGGCCACCTGCTCTTGCAGCACCCACCAACCATCGCCCCAAGCCCGCACCCCGCGCGTATCCCACTCATTGAGATACTGCTGCAAGCTGTCGCGCGTCGCCGCAGGCATCGCGCCCAGCGAGTTGTTGATGAGGTAGTTGCTGCGCTTGGTGATCGGAAAGCGATCGCGCAACGAGAGCAGGGAATCAGAGTCAGTCATGTCGGCCACAGGCTGCAGTTCTAGCTGGCAGCGGCGGTTGGTGCACGCTCGCTTGCTGCAAGAGCTTCGGTGCCAGCCTGATTCGCCGACCCGACGCTGCGCCGAACGGGCTCCATCCGCCAATAGCCCAAGGAATTCCAGCACATCGCCAGCATGCTAGTGATGATGTCCCGAGCCCCCCTCGTTGCGGTCCTGGTGCTGCTCAGTGCCTGCGCGGTGACGCGCAACCCAGCCACCGCATTCACGGTTGGCGAAGTCCAGGAGGCGACTCTCCGCCACCACATCGACACGCTGTGCGCCTTCGGGCCGCGGCCGGCGGGATATGAGGAGGCGACCAAGAAGACGCTGGAGTATCTGGAGACACAACTGCGCAGCTACGGCTACGAGCCGCAACGCGAGAGCTTTGGCTGCTACGTGCGACACTATGTGCGCGAAGTTGATGACAAGGGCACCGTCGCGTTTGCGATGACGATGAAGTCCTCGGTGCAGCACAACCTGATCGCCGAACGGGCTGGCGCAACCAAGGACGCGGCAGTCATCGAAATCGGCGCGCATTACGACACGGTGCCATGGGGTCCCGGCGCGGATGACAACACGTCGGGTGTCGCGGCGTTGCTGGAAGCGGCGCGATTGCTGGCCGACAAGCCAACCGAGAAGACGATTCGATTCGTGTTCTTCGCGATGGAAGAAGAAGGGCTGATCGGCAGCCGCGAGCACGTCAAGAATCTGGTCAGCTCCGGCCAACTACCCGAAGGCATCCTGTCGATCGACATGATCGGCTACACGAGCGACGAGCCCGGTTCGCAAAAGACCCCGACGCGTATCCCGTTCTTGTTCTGGCCACCCGACGTCGGCAACTTCCTGCTCGTCGCCGGCGACTGGTCCTCCGGCTGGCTCGGCGAACTGTTCGAAGAGTGCGTCGACGCCTACGTGCCAGAACTGCCGTACTACAGCGTCAACCGACTCGCAGGATGGTTTGCCGACTCGACCCGCGGCGACCACCACAACTATTGGCAGGCAGGCATTCCGGCGATCGCGCTGGTCGATGGCATGGACTACCGCAACCCCAACTACCACCTGCAAGGCGACACGCCCGAATCGCTCGACTACACGTTCTTGCGGCGCAACTGCCAGGCCCTCGTCGCGACGATCTTCGAGTGGGCCGGACGCACCAAAGAATGACCGGCAGCGCCTGGCCCAGCGGGCAACTTCCCCGCAGACAGCTTCGCGACTGGGCTACTTCGCAACTGGGCTACTTCGCAACTGGGCTACTTCGCAAGTGGGCAGTTCCGAGACTGGGCAGTTTCGAGGCTGGGCAGCTTCGAGACTGGGCAGCTTCGAGACTGGGCAGCTTCGAGACTGGGCAGCGAAGCCCTTCACAACTAGGCCGCCCGAATTTCGCGCCGCACGGCTTGCACCAACTGCGGATCGGCACCGAGCTTTTCCGCTTCACTGACGTGCTGCTCCGCGATTTCGGGGCAACCGTCGAGGGCCGTCGCCTGCGCGAGGTGCAGCAACGTCGACGTATCCTTGGGCGACAATTCGTGCGCCTTGCGCAAGTGCACGCCCCCTTCCTGCACGCGGCCACATTGCAGCAGCACGATGCCGAGGCGGTTGTGCGCTTCGGCACATTCTTCGTGATAGCTCACGGCGCGACGAAGCAAGCGCTCTGCGCGCCGCAACTTGCCAAGCTTGTGCTGCACGATACCGAACATCAACCACGCCTCGGCCACCGGCCCAACGCGGCGGACAAGGGCGCGCACAGCACCGAGCGCCGCGCCGAGGTCTCCGGACGTGATCGCCTTCTCCACAAGGTGCGTGCCATTCCATAGGCCGGGCACAATCGATAGGCGCAGCAGTCGGTTGGCTTGGCCTTGCAGGTGCTCGGGCATGCCCAGTTCGATGGCGCGACGCAAGGCCAGGCCTGCGCGCGGCGCATCGTCGAGCAGCAGACAAGCGCGACCGAGCTCGTAGTGGAGCATCGCCTGATCAGGCGCCTTCTTGAGCGCCGCCTCCACCACCGTCCTTGCGATTGCGGGCTGGTCCTCTTCAAGCAAGAACGACACGACCAAGCGCGCCACTGGCACCGCCAGATCTTCGAGCCCGAGCAGTTCTTCGACGAGCTCGTGGCGGCGATTCAGGTCACCCACTCGATCGTAGCTCGCGGCGAGTTGCGCGATCATGTTGGGCGTCACGCTGTCGGCGGCGCGCGCGGCGGCCACGACCGCTGCGACGCCTTCATCGTCGCCTACCCGAAACGCCATCGACGCCGCGCGTTCGACCAGATCGCTATCGGCTCCGGAACGAAGCGCGGCCCGAACGACCAGGTTGGCGGCAGCACGCTCATCGCCGGCGGCATACATCAAACCGCCCAGGCGGTCGATCTTCGCCGGATCGCACAACAACGGCGCCAACTGCCTGGCGACGCCGGCGACATCTTCGCGAAACTGACCTCGGCGCAGCAACAGGGCCAGGAAGTCGAGCACCAACTGCTGCACATCCACATCGGTGCCGGCGGTCTCGACACATTGGCGCGCGGCGCGCAGCGGATCGTCGGTGGTCTCCGGCAGGTTGGCCTCGCGGCGCAACAGCTCATCCTTCAACACGAGGAACCAACCAAGTGCGCCGCCCGTCAACTGCAGTTCGTGAGCGGCACTGCCGGTCCAGCCCAACAGACTGACCAGCTCAAAGGCCAGCCGCGGCAAGACCGCGAGCGGGTTCAACGGGTCGAACGGCACTTCGATCGACAAGCGCACCTGGCTGGTCTTGCCGTCGACGACCCGCCAGACCAGGCGGTCCTGATGGATCAGCCCATCGACCAGCAAGTCGACGTCACCTTGCTTGTGCAGCGCGACCAACGACTTTGGCTCCAGCAGTTCGCGCAAACGCAAGAAGCCGCGCTTGCCGTCGATCGGCCCGAGGAACGGGAAGAACCGCAAACCGCGGTCATCTTCGCCGTTGAGGTTGGCGACCAGCGCTCTCGGGATCTGCCGTGACAACACGTCGTACGGAGCAGCCCCGACGACGGGCGTCAGGCCATCAGCAATGGCGAAGGCGAACAGGACTGCGGTGGACATTCCCCGTCGCTATCGAGCAATCGATCGCACCATCTTGTCCGCGGCGGGCGATGGCCATGCCACGGCGAGTTGCCAGACGGGCTAGCGGCTCTTTTTTGCGGCGCTTCCGCCGGGCGGGAGACCCACGGCTGGCTTCGCGCTCTTCGCGGGAGCTTTTTCCGGCTGGGTTTTTGGCGGAACCGTGGTCGGCGAAGGAATCTCAAACGTCTCTTCGCCACCGTTGTCGTCGTCATCGAGCACGACCGAAACGGCATCGAGCCGATCTCCGGCGCGCAACGCACTGAGCCAAACTTCGCGCCCCGCGGAGTCGGCAATCCGCCGCTTGTCGAGGCCAGCCAAGACGCGCGCCCGAACCGTCAGGTGGACTTGGTCGCCATCGCGCATCTCGTCGATTTGCACCGATCCAACGCGCTTCGCACCGAGCCTGGATTCGACCGGCGCGCAGTAGGGTGAGCGGCCACGATCACCCTGGACCTCGGCGAGATGCTTCATCCCGAGGCTCATCAGAATGGCCCCGATGAGGCCGATAATGAGGATGGTCAGGGCCGACTTTGACACGATCTGGTTCTCATCGGCAATCTGCCAAATCGACCTGAGCAGCAGACGACCTGCAAGAAACCACAGCCAGGCCATTGCCTTGGCGAAGCAAGGGGGTAAGCATCGCTCGTTCCGGGGCCGATTGCCCTTCATTCACCAAGCACTGACAGCCATGGGCAAGATCGTCAAATGCCGCGAGTGCGGCAAGTCCTACCGCGACCTCGAAGAACTGGAGGACCTGCGAGACAACGACAGCACGTGTCTCGTATGCAACGGCACCATCGAGGTAGCCGACTGGGACCGCGTACTCGCCTCCTACGAGGACGATGACGAAGACGGCGATGTCGACGACGACGATTGGGACGACGACGAAGACGACTTGGATGACATCGACGACGATGATGACGACGACGACGTCAGCGACGACGACTTCGAGGATCTCGATGACGAAGACGATGATGACGACGACGACGATGACGACGAAAGGGATTAGGACTTAGGGCGCGTGGCTCTGGGCTCTGGGCTCTGGGCTCTGGGCTCTGGGCTGAGGGCTCTGGGCTGAGGGCTCTGGGCTGAGGGCTCTGGAGGGATCGCCCTGATCCGAGGCCGCGAACGCGCCGGCCCGGTTGCCAGTCCGGCTCAGACCCAACCTCCTGACCTGGCGCCGCCATCTTGGCAGGCTTGTCGGGCGCCGATACCGCCATTTTGACACAATCGGTGCCCAGCCGGATCCAGCCCGATGGCAATAAGGCACTTGTTTACAAGTGACTACAGCAATCCAAGTAGTTCGGCACATCGGTTGCTTTGACCGGGCGGCGCATTCTGTCAGACGCCCGAACCGAAATGTCTCAGAGCTTCCGTATCCTACTGGTTGAAGACGACGACTCCCTGCGGGACTGTCTGGGCGATTTTCTCGCCAGCCAAGGGTGGGGCGTGGTCTCTACGGCTTTCGCAACGGAGGCCCTGACCCTGATGAATCGTCACCGCTTCGACTTCGGGTTGCTCGACTTCCACCTGCCCGAGACCACCGGTCCAGAGCTGCTACTGGAGCTGGGCGCTGTTCGCCCCCTGCCGTCGATCCTGATGTCGGGATTGGCCAACCCCGCCGAAGTTGCCGCAGCCCAGCAAGCCGGCTTCTTTACGTTCTTGCGCAAGCCGCTCGACCTGAATCGCCTGCGGAAGTCGCTGGAGATGCTGATCCAACAGCACTTCGGCGGTCCGCTCGCGCCGCTGACCGACCCGGGCCATCCGATTCGCCCAGGTCAGATTCACCCAGGTCATCCGGGCCATCCGGGTCACCCAAACTC
>CAXBFC010000445.1:0-6803 GCA_963974725.1 uncultured bacterium
CGGCATGACCCAAGTCACCGCCAATGCCGGGCCAACCCACGCCGCCAGCGCGCCCATAGCTCACCTTTGGGCGCACGCCCTACGATGAATCCTGATCTCGGGAATCCTGATCTTTGAAGGGACTGTCTTTTCCGGCAACCCGGCACGACCCTACCAGCATGCGGATTTCGTTTCACGGCGCTACCCGAGGAGTCACCGGGTCTTGCCATATGCTTGAGGTTGGCGGCGCGCGCATCCTGATCGATTGCGGGATGTTCCAGGGCTCACGCGACATCGAGCAAGACAACGCCGAGGAGTTCGACTTCGACCCGGCTGTCATCGACTGTGTCCTGCTGACCCATGCCCACCTCGACCACTGTGGCAGACTGCCCTTGTTAGTCGCGCGCGGCTTCCGCGGAGACATCATCGCAACGGCGGCTACACGCGATCTAACCGAATTGATCCTGCGTGATTCTGCGCACCTACAGGAAGAAGACGCGCGCTATCGCGCCCAACGGAAATCGCATGATCGACGCGAGCAACCTGCGATCAAGCCACTCCACACCAACGACGATGTGGATCGCACGCTCGAGCTGTTCCGCAGCACGGCGCGGTACGACCACCGCATGCAGGTGACGCGTGGTGTGCACGCGACGTTCCTCGATGCGGGACACATTTTGGGGTCCGCCTGCATCCTGCTCGAACTCGAAGAGGACCGCGAGAAACAGCGGGTGCTGTTCTCGGGCGATCTCGGCAGCAACGGTCGGCCGATCATCCGAGACCCGAGCAGAGCACCTTGGGCTGATGTTGTCGTGATGGAGACGACCTATGGCGACCGCTCCCACAAGGCGTTGCAGCCCTCGGTCGCCGAACTCTACGCGGTCATCCACGACACGTTCGCGCATGGTGGCAACGTCTTGATCCCGACCTTTGCACTCGAGCGCGCCCAAGAGCTGCTGTATTTCCTGCGCGAGGGCATCGCCGGCGGGCAGTTGCCGCGCAAGATGCAAGTGTTCCTCGATTCACCGATGGCGATCTCGGCAACGGAGATCTTCCGCCGCCACCCCGATTGCTACGACCGCGAAACGGCCGCGCTGTTCGCGGGCGAACGCGACCCGTTCGGATTCGACGGCCTGCATCTGGCGCGTCTGGCGGACGATTCGCGGGCGATCAACCGCATCGCCGGCGGCGCGGTGATCATGGCCGGGTCCGGAATGTGCACCGGCGGACGGATTAGGCATCACCTTCGTCAGCATCTGTGGCGAAGCGATAGCAGCGTCGTGTTTGTAGGCTTTGCTGCCGCGGGAACCCTGGCACGACGCATCATCGATGGCGCCGAAACCGTGCGCATCCACGGAGAAGAAATTCGGGTGGAGGCCAACGTGCACACGATCGGCGGCTTCTCAGCCCACGCCGACCAAGAAGAGTTGCTGGCCTGGCACGGCCAGACCGGGGATCCGAAGCGCACGTTCTTGGTGCACGGCGAACACGAGGTCATGCAGAAGTTCGCAACCCGCTTGACGAACACTCAAGTCGATTTGCCGGCGCGGGGCGAGAGCTTCGAACTCTAAGCGAGCCGAGGTGCACGGCACTTGGGGCGGCGGACGCTAACGGCGTGGGGAGATTCTGCTTACAGATGAGAAGCCCTGCGACAGCTGCAATGCACCGGACAGGGCTGTAAGCAGCCGTCCAGCCCGCTGAGACTTTAGATAGCCATCTACTCCCATTGGTTAATAGACGGCCGCGAGCTGGGCCCGGATCATTGTCCGAGCGATGGAAAACTGCGACCCGCGCTTCGAGCCGCTACTAGAGAAGTTCGATACGGACGCGTTTGAACTGTGTGACTCGACGACGTACGGCTTGTGGCCTGACTTCACACTCGCCTACCTGAACCGGGCCTGGTTCAAATTCGCAGCGGCCAACGGTGCAGAGCACGAGATTCGCAAGCGCTGGGGGCTGGGAACGAATGCACTTCTGGCAATGGATGAGCCGCTACGTGGCTACTACAAGACGGCCCTGACAGGGTGCCTCGAGGACGGCAAGCCTTGGGGCCAAGACTACGTGTGTCCGAGCGCCACGATCCAGCGGAAATTCTACATGCGCGCGTATCCACTGCAGCATGACCGCGGCCTGTTGGTGGTGCACTCCAGAGTTCTTGAGCGAACTCACAACAGCCCAACCGCTCCGGCGATCGAAGAGTTCTACACCAACGACCAGGGGTTCATTGTGCAATGCATGCACTGCCGTCTCGTCCAGCGATGTGACCACAACGATCAGTGGGACATGGTGCCAACGTGGGTTGCGCAGCGGCCGGAGAACACGACGGGCGGGCTGTGCCCCCCGTGTTTCGCGCACTACTTTGGCAAGTAATAACGAACGTATCGGCAACCGCACCATGCGGTGTTGGAACGAACGGTTTTTCACCTGACGTAGTGTGTCACCACGCGGTCTTGCAGGCGGGAGAATACCCTTTGCCGCGAATCACCTCGCGCAGTCACGGAATCACACCGACCCCAAGCATCATGCGTTCGCCCAGCCCCCTCGGAATCCTCACCGTCGCCATGCTCTCGCTGCACCTGGCCAGCGCGTGCCCCGCTCAAGATCAACCAGAAGCGAAGAAGATCCTTCGCGTCCTCGATGTGCGAGACATCGTGCGCGCGGAACCACGGTTCTTGCCAGCGACTGCGCTGGAAGCTTCTTTCTCCCCCAGTGCGCCCGAAGCTACCGACAACCCAATCGCGGCCTTCGAACTCGCGGACCTGGTCACGCTGGTGATGACAGCCAGCGGCCCTGAGTATTGGGGGCAGGAAGGCGTCGAGATTCACCCCGAAGACAACGGGCTGTTGAGTGTGCGGTGCAGCAAGGCGCAGCATGCAGCGGTCAACAAGACTCTCAGCCAGATCCGCAACATGATCTTCGAACCGGTGGCCATCGAGGTTCACGAGCTACCGGACTCGGCGCTCGACTCGCGCCGCACGGTGCTTTCGTCGCAAGAGGCCGACGCCCTGATCGCGGCAGCTGGCTCGCACCCGATCCACTCCGGCCGCACAACCCTGCACAAGCGACTGCTGATCGAATCCAAGCAACTCCAAAACCGCGTCGAGGGACTGCGCTCCAGGGTCGCGCAAAGTGCGGCTACGGTCGACCCCATCATTTCCACAGACGCCTACGGCGCGAGCTGGGAAGTGCGTGCATCGAGGACTGTCGGTGACAGCTTGCTCGTCACGGTGTCCGGCAGCACGCGCGCGCTCGAACCGAAAGCAACCACACGCGAAGTACGCTCTGGCGAGAAGGGCCATACCGCGGAGATCGATCTGCTCACGACGCGCATCACCACGTATCTGAGCACGGCACGACTGGGTCCAGGCCAGGCGATGCTTGTTGGCAGCCGGGCCCCCGCTGGCAAGGTGCTCTGCATCCGCATTCGCCGTCTCGGTCCGCCCGCTAGCACGACTCTTGGAGCCGTGACGGCCTTCCCCATACGCAGCCTCGTCGGCAGTGCGCCGCGCGGCCCGAACCCCCAGGTGCGGTTCGACGGTTCGACGCTGTTCCCCGAAGTCGACGAAGAACCAATGCCGACCGTGCTCGATGATGGCCGGCTGCAAGAACTGATCGCAACCGAAGTCAACCCAGACACATGGGACGGCGCGCCGAACACGATGTCCGTGGAGAACGGGTACCTGCTAGTCACCGCCGATGAACAGACCCTCGCCGGCGTGCAGAAGCAGCTGGAGACACTCGACGCGATCGATGCACGCCAGTTCACCCTTGAGGTTCGCTTTGGCGAGGTCACGGCGACCGATACCAACCTGCAGGATCCAGCAAACGTTGCCAAGCTGGCGGAGTCTCTGTCGCAAACCTGCCTCTCGACGCTGTCGGCAAGCCGCGACACCCAGCTAAGTGCAACCCGCCATAGCCAGGTCGTCCACGACTACGACGTGATCATCGCCAGCGGCAGCGCGACGACGAGTCCCGAAGTCACGACGATTACCGAAGGCTTCCTGCTGCACGGTGCCGTCACCCCGATGCACGACCAGTCCGTGCTACTCGACCTCAACATGACGATCCTCGAACGGGACAGCAAGCGTACCGTGTTCGACCTCAAGCACCCGGCAATCGGGCCCATCGACAACGTTCGCGTGCGCCAAAACAAGGTCCGGGGCGCATGCCCGGTCGAATTGGGCACCTGGACGATCCTGCACTTGGCGCCGCTACCCGGCAGCAAGAAGCACCTAGCGGTCGCGGCTCGCGTCCACGCGCTGTGAGCAGGTCGCGACCTACGCGACCGGGTTCCCGTCCTTCAGGAACCCACGGTAGAACTCCGCCGTAAGCCGCAACCCTTCGGCCATCGGCACGACTGGCTGAAAGCCGGTCGCCATGCGCAACCGCTCGCCATTGCAACGCTGCACCGCGATCTCTCGCCCGGCGTCTACTGGCGCTGCCGTCACCTCGAATCCGTCCCTGCGGATCGCTCGCCCGAGTGCAGAGGCGCCCCGACGTTCGGAGACTACGGCGGCCGCTTCGATCGCCGCCACGCAGATTTCCTCGGTACTCAGGTTCGCAATGCCCGCCAGATTGTATGCATGCCCGGACATCGCCTCGTCTGACGCGGTTCGGGCAGCCAGCAGTAGCAGTGCTCGCACGGCATCCTCGACATAAAGGTAGTCTCGCCGGTGTTGGCGCGCGTGTCCGTAGACCTGCGGTCGCCTTCGCGGCCGTGCGAACAGCGCGGCCATCGTGCGCGGCACGATCCGGTAGTCCAACGCATCGACATCGCAAGGACCGAACAAGTTGCACATGCGCGCAACCACGACTCGGGCACGACATGAGCGCGCCAACCGCCGGGCGAATAGGTCCGCCGCGATCTTGCCGACCTCATAGATGCCTTCCCCGTTTAGAGGCGAGTGCTCCTCGGAGTACGGCTCGCCGCCGGCGTCACCGTAGACCTTGTCCGAGGACGCGTGCACAATCGTCACGTCGCGATGACCTCTCCGCCGCAGCGCGTCGAGCAAATGTACGACGCCCATGGCGTTGGACTCGACCGACGCCAGCGGCGCAGCATGAGCACGCTGAATCACTGCTGCAGACGACGCAAAGTGAAAGATCCAATCGAAACGCACCTGTGCCAACAGCCGGTCGAGAAACGCCGAGTCGGTGACATCACCGTTCGCCACTACCACCCGTTCTCGCAACTCGGGCACGAGGTTGACCAAGCACGGCCGGGACATCTGCGTGTCGCAATCCAAGGCCGTAACGATCGCTCCCTCCTCGACGAGCCGCCGCGTCAAATGACCACCGACGAACCCGAAAGCGCCGGTGACCAGGACGCGCGCGCCGCGCAGAGGCGGTGGGGCTGGCACAGTCACGCGAACGTACCGGGACGGGCGTGGACCGCCAGCGCGCGGTCGTAGAGGTCCGCAAACCGCGCGACCATGGTCTTAGTATCGTCAATAGGCTTTGGCGCTGATGCCAGTCGATCGGCCAGCGCCGGATCGTCGCGCAACCGACCCAGCGCCTTCGCCAATTCCTCGACATCATCCGGTTCTACGAGCAAGCCGGTCACCTCGTGTTCGACCGCCTCCGCAGTCGCGCCGAGCCGGGACGTCACCACCGGCACACCCGCCAAGAAGCCCTCGCGAATCGTCAGGCAGAACGTCTCGAACCACAGTCCAGGCACAACCAGTACATCGACATTCGCCAGAATGCCTGGCACGTCCTGCGGCTCGTAGCGGCCGTGCAGTCTGATCTGGTGGCTACCGCAATCGAGCGCGCGCAGTCGATCGACGTAGCCAGCATCGCCGTGCCACGGGAAGGCCTCGCCGAACACGTCGAGCTGGACGCTAGTGGGGTCGAGCCGCTGCACTGCCTCGACCAGCACGTGTGCGCCCTTGGACGGAATGACCGAACCAATGTAGGCGACTCGGAGACGGGTGCCGCGAGCACTGCCCGGTCGACCGAACCGTTTGCGTTCAAGGCCACAGGGCACGATGTCGATTTTGTCGCGCAAAAGCCCCCATGCGCGGTATTCGTCGCGCGTACTCGCCGACGGCACTGCCAGAATGTCGACCTCATCGAGCTGGCGACGTATCCACGCGTCATATTCCTGCAGGATCGCGACGTCGCCTTCGGTGCCCCCGCCATCGAACAACTGTGGCCAGAGTCTCGCGCAGCAGCGCGCGCAGGTCTTGCGGTCTATCTTGCGGCACAGCTCGAGGTTGTCTTGGATTCGCTGACCGCGCGGGCAGCCGAGCCAGAAGTCCCACAAGCTAAGCACGACCGGGACGCCGTGGCGCCGCAGCACATCAAGGATGCCGGTCGACAAACACGTTAGATGGTGCACGTGAACGACGTCGGGCCGCAGCCGCAGCAACTCGGCCTCGAAGACGGCGTCGATGCGGTCGTTGCGGTAGAGCTTCCGGAAACTGTCGAGGTCGGAGAAATCGTTGCCCACCGAGACGACCTCAGCTCCAAGGTAGTGCCCGCGCGACGTCTCATACGTTCTCAGCAAACCCTCGGCGGCAAAGCGGAACACCGTGACCTCGTGCCCCCGCGAAACGAGAGTACGAGAAATCGCCGCGAGCATCACCTGCGTGCCGCCCACCGTGTCCGGTAGCGAGAACGCGCTTACCTGCATGGCCCTCATCGTTGCTCCTGGCCCTCTACGCCGATGCTGTTCAGTTCTTCCGCGGTCAAGAACGTCGACGCGTAGGCGCGCAGCCCGTTGCTAGCCAGCGACGCGTACGTCCATGGCAAGCGACCGAGTGCATCCCCCATCAGACCAAGGTTCACCCGATAGGGATCGACATTCTGCACTTCTTGGCGCA
>CAXBFC010000446.1:0-6785 GCA_963974725.1 uncultured bacterium
CCGTTGGGATGCGCCGCGCCGCGGCGACCGTAGTAGGTCAGGTTGTTGATGACGGTCAATCGACCGTCGAGACCGGGAACGGTGTTCGACTGCGCAGCTAGATCGGTAGCTAGCACTGCGAGAGACAGCAGGGAAACGATTCTCATGGAGGTGGTGGGCAGGCGAGGTGGGCACCGGTTTCGATGCAGGGCGCCGGAAACCATACCACGCCGATTCCCCCACGCGAGCGGTCGCGCAAACTCGGAAGTCCCCACGTCACGTGCCCTTCCGAACCGATGCGCTCTTGCGCTGAGCCGCCAGGATGCGGATCCTTCTTCGCTGCATGTTCCGCTTATCCCTTGCCATCGCGCTCGCGCTCGCCACCGCCGTCCATGTCAGCAGCCAGAGCAAGCTGCTGCGCCACCCGGACATTCACCACGATCAGATCGTCTTCACCTACGGCGGCGATTTGTGGCGGGCAGCAACAACCGGTGGCACCGCGGTCCGCCTGACATCGACCCCCGGCGTCGAGTTGTTCGCGAAGTTCTCACCCGACGGCCGCTGGATCGCGTTCACTGGACAAGTCAACGGCGACGAGCAAGTCTGCGTCATTCCGAGTGACGGCGGCGAAGTGCGACAACTGACCTGGTATCCGGCGAACGGCCCACTGCCAGCACGTTGGGGCTACGACAACCAGGTCTACGGCTGGACTCCGGACGGCTCGGCGGTGCTGTTCCGCAGCTTGCGCGAAGCCTGGACGCTGACCGGCGGCAAGTTGTTCACGGTTGCGCTGCCAGCGATCGCACGACGACGCGGTGCGCTGCCCGAGCCGTTGCCGATGCCGCAAGCAGGCGCCGGCGACTTCTCGCCCGATGGCGAACGCATCGTCTACGCGCCGCTGTTCCGCGATTTCCGCACGTGGAAGCGCTACCAGGGCGGCTGGGCGCAAGAACTGTTCGTGTTTGATCCGAGCACGGGCCAAGCAGAAAACATCAGCAACCATCGTCGCACCGATCGCGACCCGATGTGGATCGGCGAGCGCATCTGGTTCGCGAGCGATCGCACCGGCACGCTCAACCTGTGGAGCTACGACCTCGACAACAAGACGGTGCACCAAGAGACGTCGAGCAGCATGTGGGACCTACGTTGGCCGAGTGCCGGCGGCCCCGATGAAAACCGCATCGTCTATGAGAAGGGCGGCGAGTTGTTCTGGCTCGACACCAAGACGCGGCAAGAGACCGCGATCACGATCCGCGTTCCGGACGAAGGCCGGACCAGGCGCCGCCAACAAGTCGACGCCTCCAATATGATCGAGGGCTACGACCTGAGCCCGGGCGGGCGGCGCGCCGTGTTTGTCGCGCGCGGCGACTTGTTGACCGTGCCAAGAAAGCACGGCGATGTGCGCAACCTGACCAACTCCCCTGGCGCTCACGACAAGCACCCCAGCTTCTCGCCCGACGGCAGCATGGTCGCGTTCGTCAGTGATCGCAGTGGCGAAGAACAGCTGTGGTTGGTCGATCACGCTGGCGAGCAACCCCCGCGGCAACTGACCAAAGGCCTGACCAGCATGCTCTACGCCGGCGAATGGTCGCCAGATCAAAAGTGGCTTGCGGTTGGTGACAAGGACGGCGTGCTGCGAGTCTGCGACGTGGCGACTGGCGAACTGACCCTGATCGCCGACGAACCGCGCGGGCAACTGCGCGACTACCGGTGGTCGCCGTGCTCCGGCCATCTGGCGTTCTCGATGAGTGATACGACCGAGCTGTCGCATGTCTACGTGTGGACGATGGCGAGCAAGCAGCTACGCATGGTTTCGCGCGCCATGTCGAACGACTCGTATCCGGTTTGGGGACCGCGCGGCGAACGACTATTCTTCCGCGGCCTGCGCGGCTTCCAACCGCGGCTCGCCGGCGTCTATGAGTGGGACTTCCAGATCGACCGCAGCTATGGACTGTTCGCATTGGCCCTGCGGAAGGACCTGCCTGCGTTGTTTGCGCAACGCAGCGATGAGGCGGTTGCGCCCGAATCGGCAAAGCCTGGCGGGGCAGAGTCTGGCGGAACGAAATCTACCGAGGCCGAAGGGTCTACCGGAGCCAAGGGCGACAAGAACTCCGACCAGCAGACGTTCGACACCCCCATCAAGATCGACTTCGACGGACTCGCCGACCGCGTCGAAACCGTGCCACTACCGCTCGACAACTACTGGGGCTTGAGCATTGCCAACGACAACCTGCTGTACGCGCGGCGCGGTGGTTCGTACTACGGACGCGGCAGTGACAAGCCGACGACGCTGCATGCATTCTCGCTGAAGGATCGCAAGGAAGCGCAGCTAAGCAGTGGCATCCGGGGCTACTCGCTGTCGTCCGACGGCGAATACACGCTGATCCAAGCGAACGGCAAGTTCGTCATCACCAAGGCATCCCCGGCCGGCAAAGACAATCAACAGCCACTCAACATCTCCGAGTTGAAGACGACCAAGGTTGCCGCCGACGAATACTGGCAGATCTTCCAGGAGGTGTGGCGGCGCTACCGCGACTTCTTCTACGTCGCCAACATGCATGGCCACGACTGGCAAGCCCTGCGCGACCAATACGCGCCGCTGGTTGCGCACGCGCGCCATCGCTCGGACCTCAACTATGTCATCGGCGAGATGATTGCCGAACTTGGCGTTGGCCACGCCTACATCAGTGGCGGCGATCTCGGTGCCCCGGCGCGGCCGAGAGCCGCGCTGCCCGGCATGGTGTTGCGTTTCGATCGCCAGAGCCGACGTTTCCAGATCGAGAAGATCCTGGCAGGCGAGAACGACCACGAAACCTACCGTTCGCCGGCAACGGCCGTTGGGGTCGACCTCAACACCGGCGACTACTTACTGGCCATCGACGGCCAAGAACTCGCCCCGGACACCAACCCCTACCAGCTACTGCAGGGCAAGGCGGGTCGCGAACTCCGCCTGCTGGTCAACGACCGCCCCACCACGGAAGGGGCGCGCACCGTGCGCATGCGAACCATCGCCAGCGAACAGAAGCTGCACTACCTCGCGTGGGTCAAGCACAACCGCGAGCGCGTCCACCAACTCAGTGGCGGCAAACTCGGCTACGTACACTTGCCGGACATGGGTGAGAACGGCATTCGCGAGTTCATCAAGCAGTACTATCCCCAACGCGACAAGCTCGGCTTGGTCGTTGACGACCGCTACAACGGTGGCGGCAACGTCTCCGAGATGGTCATCAACCGCCTGCAGCGCGAACTGATGATGTGCACGTTTGGACGGACCTCGGGCTTTTCGCCGTATCCGCGCGCCGTGTTCCACGGCCACATGGTCTGCCTGCTCAACGAAACCTCAGCCAGCGACGGCGACATCTTCCCCGCGATGTTCCGACGCGCCAAACTCGGCAAGCTGATCGGCAAGCGCAGCTGGGGCGGCATCATCGGCATCACCAATCGGGGCACGTTGCTCGACGGCGGCACCGTCAACGTCCCGGAGTTTGGCAACACCGAGCCCGGACCGAACTGGACCATCGAGGGCTACGGGGTCGATCCCGACATCGTGGTCGACAACGACCTCGCGTCGGTGCTACGCGGCGAAGACAAGCAGCTGGAGAAAGCCGTCACGGTGCTACTCGAGCAGATCCAGAATGACCCTCCGGTGATCCCAACCGCGCCACCCGCGCCGGTGAAGACGGGCCGATGAGCAAACGCATCGACAAACGTGGCGGCAGTCGTTCGGGCCCCCATGCTGGCGGCAGTCGACCGGGCCCATCACGGCAGGGCAGTGGTCGACCGGCCAGTGATCGATCGGCCAGTGATCGACCCAGCAGTGGTCGGCAGAGTGGCTCGCGACCTGGCGGCGGCCGCGAGCAACGGCAGCGGCAAGCAGCCGTGCAACTACCCGAATTGACGTTGAAGGTGCGCGCGACTGGCCGCCATCCTTGGTTCTACCGCAAGATGGTCACGAAACCGGCGCAACCGATCCCGGCCGGCACGATCTGCAAGGTGCGCGACCGCGACGGCAAGATGTGCGGCAGTGGCTTCTACAATACGCGCGCCGAACTCGCGCTGCGCATGTTTGCCGACCACGCCATCCGCGATCCGAAGGAGCACTTCCTGGAAGCGCTGCGGCAAGCGGTGTCGCTGCGTGAAGACGCCCTCAACCTGCCAGCGGTGACCAACGCGTATCGTTTGATCCACGCCGAGGCCGACGGCTTCCCAGGCCTGATCCTCGACCGCCTCGGTGATGCCATCGTCGCACAGGTCGCGTCGCTCGGCATGCGCAAGCAACTCGAACCGCTCGGGGAATGGCTGCTCGATCACTTCCCGAACAGCCGCCTGATCTTGCTGCAAGACAAGGAATGGGCCGAGCGCGAGGGCATGGAGAAGCTGCCACATGCGCAACCGATTGCGACGACCGTGCATGAGCACAAGGTCCAGTACGCCGTGCAAGCAGGCACCGGCCACAAGACCGGCTTCTTCGCCGACCAACGCGACAACCGCCTGTTGCTGCGCACCCTGGCGAAGGATCGCTCGGTGCTGGACCTGTGCTGCAACAGCGGTGGCTTTGCGATGAACGCCGTGCTCGGCGGCGCGACTCGCGTGCTCGCCGGCGACCTCGACGAGGTCATGGTCGAACACACGATCCAGAACGCGCGCAGCAACAACCTGAAACTGGAAGCCGTGCACGGCGACGCGTTCGACATGCTGCGAGATGCGCCGCAGGGACGTCACGACCTGATCATTCTCGACCCGCCCAAGTGGGTCGCCAACAAGACGCAGATCGACGTCGGGCTGGCGCGCTACTTCGACCTCAACCGACTCGGCTTCGAGAAGGTCGCGCGCGGCGGCATCGTGATGACCTGTTCGTGCTCCGGCAGCGTTAGCGAAGAGCGCTTCGTGCGCATGCTGCGGGACGCGGCGGCAGCTGCGCACCGCGACGTGCGCATCCTGCACATGCGTTCCGCCGGGGCAGACCACCCGACCGCGTTGGAATGCCCCGAAACGCGGTATCTCAAAGTGGCTACGCTGCAGGTGCGATGATCCAGACCTTCCCGATGCAGTGGGCTTGGCGATTGGCCTTGGCGCTGCTACCGCTGCTCGGCGTGGTCGCGCTGGTCGCGGGCGCAGCGGAGCTTGGCGGCCTGGTCGACCGTGGCGCCTGGCTGGGCGAAGCCCGCGACGCCGAGCGATGGGTCGCCGTCGCAGTTGGCACCTTGCTGTTGCCGTTCGGCCTGACCGCGCTGTTGCACGCCCAGGTCACGATCGATGACGAGCACTTCCGCTACCTCGGGTTCGGCTTCCTGTGCAAGACCCGCTGCCTTGCGTTCGCCGAGATTCGCCGCTGGGGCCACGCAGTCACCCGCAACCAAGGCCGGCGCGAACCGATGCTGGTATTTGAGGGCCACGATGGCCAACGCCACTCGGTCAAGCTCGCGATGTACAGCAACCAGGATGGCATCCGCAGTCTGTTGGCCGAACGGCTCGGAGCTGCGGCCGCCACGTCGACAACGATCACCGGCGTGACCTTCGACGAGCCGCTGTAAGCGGCGCCTACTGGAATCGGTCGAGGAAGCGCTCGAACCCGATTTCCTTGCACACCGTCGCAAGCTCTTCCGTTGGACCGGTCCAACGCAGATCTTCGAGCGACTCCTTGATCGGAACATCCGTTCGCAAGGTGGCCAGCGTGCGGTAGAGCATCGCGTCGTCGCGTCGCTCGGAGAGACTTTGCGCCAGGGACTTGGCGCCGCGAATCTTGACCGCCCAATCGTCGGGGTCTGCGGGGATGTCTTCGAGATGGCCGTAGTGGAACAGCATCGTCGCAGTCGACTTCGCGCCCCATTTGGGCACGCCGGGAATGCCATCCTGATCGTCCCCCACCAACGCCAGGTAGTCCGGAATCGATTTCGGTGCGACGCCGAATTTTTCGTAGACCCCGTCCTCGTCGTAGAGTTTGCGCTGCTTGCGATCGAACTGCACGATGCGCTTGCCGTCGACCATCTGGGACAGATCCTTGTCCGGCGTGCAGATGTAGATGCGATCGATGCGCTCGTCATCCGCCCAACGCGCGGCACCCGCGGCGAGACCATCGTCGGCTTCGAACTCGATCATCGGCCAAACCACCGCGCCCAGCGCCGCGACCGCCCGTTCTGCTAGCGGGAACTGCTGCCACAGCGTCGGATCCATGCCGTCGCCAGTCTTGTAGCCGGCGAACAGATCATTGCGGAACGACGTGATGACGGTGTCGAACGCCACCGCGACGTGGCTGGTGTTCTCATCGCGCAGGAGCCCGCCCAGACTGGCGAGCAAGCCACGTACCGCGCCGACTTCTCGACCATCGGGAGCCTTCGCCTCGGGTGCGCCGAAGAAGCTGCGGAACAACTCATAGGTTCCATCGACCAGGTGCACGTTGACGAGCTCGGACATGCAATCATCTTGCCCGATAGCCAGCTCATGGCGTAGCTGGTATCAACTGTCTGTTCGTGGACGACGTCGATCAGTACCTACAGAACGCCTTGCCGGACCCCGGCCAGTGGCTGCCCACCGAACTTCGTCGGGCGGCCGTGCTTTGTCCGATCCTTGCCCACGAGGGCCGTGACCACGTGCTGTTCGTGCTGCGCCCCAAAGGCACGCAAATCCACGCCGGCCAGATCGCCCTTCCTGGGGGCATGCGGGCGGACGACGAGTCCCCGTTGCAGACCGCGTTGCGCGAGTGCCAGGAAGAGGTCGGCGCCCCCCACGATTTGATCACGCCGCTGGGAGAGCTTGAGCCACGCGCGAGCACGTCGAAGATCCACGTGCATTGCGTCGTGGCTCCC